>NZ_JACDDD010000094.1 GCF_013817205.1 Polaromonas sp. | reverse complement strand
GCTGAAGGCGGCTATGTCCCCGGCGGCAAACACGGCCGCATCGTTGATGCTTTGCAACTGGTCATTGACCTCGATGAAGCCACTGGCGTCCAGCGCCAGCCCGGTCTGGCGCAGCCAGGGAGCGCCTCCGGCCTGTGTGACCCAGATAATTTCGTCCATCGCCATCACGGTGCCGTCGCTGGTTTTGATGCTGCGTTCAGACACCTGGGTCACTTCGCTATTCAAGTGCAACACCACCTGACGCTCGGTCAGCACGCGCTGAAAAGTCTGGCGTACCCGGGCGTTGTGGGTAGGCAGAATGTCGGCGGTGTTGCTGAACAGGTGAAAGGCCAGCTCGTTCGGGTCGCGCCCCAGAGCGCTCAGTTCGTCGCGCAGGCGGTGCTGCATCGCCAGCGTCAGCTCGACCCCGCCTGCGCCTGCGCCGACCACGGCAATGCGGGTTTTGCCTGCGTGTTGCTGCACGCGGGCCAGCAGCGCCAGCCAGCGCTCGTTGAACAGGTGAATCGGCTTGACCGCCACCGCATGGTCGGCCGCGCCGGGCACCTGGCCGATCTGCGGGGCCGAGCCGATGTTGATCGATAGCTGGTCATAAGGCACGGGTGGGCGGTTGCGGCAGATCACCTTGCCATTGGCGCGGTCCAGGCCAATCACCTCATCGCGGAAAAATCGCGCGCCGGCAAAAGCGGCCAGCGTGTTCAGGTCGATGTGCACCTCGTCGTGGCTGTAGTGGCCGGCGATGTACCCCGGCAACATGCCTGAGTAAGGCGTGTCGGTGTCCCGGCAGATCAGTGTCAGGCGCACGCCGGGCACGGGCTTCATGCCAAAACTTTTCAGCACCCCCACGTGGCTGTGGCCGCCGCCGACCAGCACGATGTCGCGCAGCACAGCTTGTTCGCTTGATTGCATATCGATTCAGACAGAAGATGGGTTCACGGGTGTTGACCTTAGCTGCTGCACCAGTTGCAGCAGTGCGCTGCGTTCAGCACCGGGTTCAAAAAGAGGGGTACGCCGCGCGCATTGTGCGCCCAGTTTCACCAGCAGGCCCTGAGGGCCGGGCGTGTCGTGGCAGCGCTGCAGCAAGTCCGCCAGCGCCGCCGCATCGCCGCACTCAAAATAGCCCGCATAGTCTTTGCCCAGCATGCCGATGTTGCCCGCAATGTGGGAGGCAATCACCGGCGTGCCGCTCTGCACCGCTTCCATGATCACATGGGCGCCGCCCTCCATGCGGCTGGTATGTACCAGCACATGGGCACGCTGGATACGGCGGCGCGTGGCTTCATGCGTCTGGCCGCCCAGCCAGCGGTAGTTGGGGCAGGCGGCAGCGGTGGCGCGGGCTTGTTCGCCCAGTACCGGGTCCAGCGCCTCACCGATGTGGTCAATGAACAGGGTGGGCTGGTCCGCCAACAGGCGCGCGGCTTCGAACAGGGTCTGCGGTGATTTTTCTTCCCGCAGGTGGCCCACCATGACAGCACGCAGAAAGCGGGGTGATTTGGCCAATGCCTGACGCGCCGTCGTGGACTGGAAGATCACCCGCGCCTTGGGCCGAAGCGGCGCGGGCAGGGCGTCGGGGCCCAGCTCCTGCAACACCACCAGGCGCTGCGCCAGCGCCAGCGACTGGCGGGCTGCATCGTTGCTCTGAATGTCGCGGTACAAGTCGGTGCCGGTCAGCACCACAGCCAGCCCGGCCGGGCCGCGTGCTGCGGCCCAGGCCGCAATCGACGCGGCCGAGCGCCTTGCATGCAGCGCCAGCAGCACTTGGTCTTGCCGGGACGCCGCCGGATCTGGCCATTCGCGCACAACCCGCACTGCGTGGGGCGCCAGCATCTGCTGCCAGCGCCTGGCGGTTTGCCAGTTGCCATTGTTGGCGTCGGCCAGCGCCGGGCTGACGATGACCACGCGGGTGCGGGGAGCGGGAGAGGGCATCGTCAGGAATGTAGCAGGGTGAAAGCAGGGCTTTACGTTGTCGGGTTTAATACCGTTTTGCCAAATTTTTCGGGAGTTTTTCCATGGCCCGCTTTTTCAGTACCACTGCCTTCAAGGCCTTGACCGTGTGCGCGGTGCTCGCTGCTTCGGGCGCCTCCTTCGCCCAGGCTGTTTTCCGTGTCACCACAATCCCCGAGGAGGCCGCCACCGAGCAGATGCGCAAGTTTGGCCCCATCGTTAAATACCTGGAGCAAAAGCTGGGCATGAAGGTCGAGTTCACACCGGTCAGCGACTACCCGGCTGCGGTTGAGACCCTGGTCAACAAGAACATCGAGCTCGCTTGGCTCGGCGGCTTTACCTTCATTCAGGCGCAAAACCGCTCGGGCGGCAAGATTGTGCCGATTGCCCAGCGCGAGGAAGACACCAAATTTCAGTCGGTATTTATTGCCAAAACCAACTCCGGCATCAAGACCCTGGCGGACCTCAAGGGCAAACAGGTCAGCTTTGGCTCACAGTCCAGCACCTCGGGCCACCTGATGCCGCGCAGCTTTTTGCTGCAGGCCAACATCGACCCCGACAAGGACTTCAAGCGTGTGGCCTATTCCGGCGCGCATGACGCCACGATTGCCTCGGTGGTCAGCGGCAAGGTCGAGGCCGCGGCGCTCGACATCACGGTGTGGAACAAGTTCGTCAAGGAAAACAAGGTTGACACCAAAGAAGTCAACGTGTTCTACACCACGCCCGGCTACTTCAACTACAACTGGGCGGTGCATGCCGACATGCCAGCGGCCCTGCGCGAAAAGGTCACCAAGGCCCTGATTGACCTGGACCTCGCCACTGCGCAAGGCAAGGAAATCCTCGACCTGAACCGCGCCACACGTTACATCCCGACCAAGGCCGACAACTACAAGGGCATAGAAACCGCTGCCCGCAGTGCCGGTTTGCTGAAGTAGATTGCTATCAAATAGTGAGCTGCTTGCGCTTACTGCATAAGGGCTGGAGGCTGTTTTGATATGAAAATCTGGCTCAACAGCGTGGCTGCGCGGCATCCGGCGGCAAAGCGCGATGCCGCTGCGGCACTGCGTGGCCTGTCGCTGGCAGTGGCCGCAGGCGAGCAGCTGGCCGTGATCGGGCCCTCGGGTGCCGGCAAAACCACGCTGTTGCATCTGCTGGCCTGCGCCTTGCCGCCGTCGGCGGGCAGCGTGCAGCTGGGTGAGCGCAATCCTTGGCAACTGCCGCGCCGCCAGTTGCAGCGTTTGCGCGGCGAGCTGTTTCTGGCGCCGCAGGTGCCGCCGCTGCCGCCGCGTCAGCGTGTGGTCACCTCGGTGCTGGCGGGGCGGCTGCCGCAGATCGGTCTGTGGCAAAGCCTGCGCAGCCTGTTTTATCCGACGGCGATTGCGCAGGCAGATGCTGCCCTGGCGCGCTTTGACCTGAGCGACAAACTGTTTGCCCGGGTGGACAGGTTGTCCGGCGGCGAGCGCCAGCGCGTGGGCCTGGCGCGCGCGCTGGTCACCGAGGCCAGCCTGCTACTGGTGGATGAACCCCTGTCGGCGCTGGACCCGACGCGCGGCCAGCAGGCCATCAGCTCGCTGACGCAAGCTGCGCGCGAGCGCAGCGCCACGCTGGTCTGCACCCTGCACCATGTCGAGATGGCGCTGCAGCACTTTCCGCGCATCATCGGCCTGCGCGACGGTGAGCTGGCCTTTGACCTGCCCGCCGCGCAGGTCACGCCCGAGCGCCTGCAAGCCCTGTATGCCCAGCATCTGCATGAGCTGACCGGCCCGGCGCGTGAGCCGCTGGACCTGCCTGCCCCGCCGGTGCTGCCTGCCGTCATGCATTGCCGCTGACGGGGTGATCGCAACGTGACAAGCGCCATCTTGCCGCCCCCGCGTGCCGAGCTGCGCGACCCGGCCTGGCGTGGCCGTGTAACTTGGGCGCTGCTGGGCTTGCTGCTGCTCTGGCCAGCGCTGGTGCTGACCGAGTTCAAACCCTGGCTGATGTTCGAGCCCGGCACCCTGAGCTCGACCCTGAAATTTCTGGGCGATTTTTTCCCGCCAAAAATTGAAGCTGAATTTTTACTGCTGGTAGCTCGTGAGACCTGGCGCACCGTGGCGATTGCCACCGCAGGCATGGCATTGGCGCTGCTGCTGGCCCTGCCGCTGACGATGTTGTCGGTGCGGGTCTTGTCGGTGTCGGCCCTGAGCGGGCGCATGGCCCTGTTGCCCGCCACCCTGCGGCAGCTTGTGCGCTGGCTGCTGATTGTGCTGCGCAGCGTGCCCGAGCTGATCTGGGCCCTGATTTTTGTGCGGGTGGTCGGCCTCGGTCCCACCGCCGGTGTGCTGGCGATTGCGCTGACCTACAGCGGCATGCTGGGCAAGGTGTATGGCGAAATCCTGGAAAGCGGCGACAGTCATGCCACGGTGTCACTGCTGCGCAACGGCTCCGGCCGGCTGCAGGCCTTCTTCTACGGTTTGCTGCCGCAAAACGCGGCCGAACTGACCAGCTACAGCGTTTACCGCTGGGAGTGCGCCATCCGGTCCTCGGCGGTGCTGGGTTTTGTAGGTGCCGGTGGCCTGGGCCAGCAGATGGACGCTTCCATGAAGATGTTCAATGGCTCTGAAGTCAGCACCATGCTGCTGGTGTTCATGCTGCTGGTCTGGCTGGCTGACCAGGCCAGCGCATGGCTGCGCAAGGCCCTGGGGTGAAACCAGTGGTGGACGACCCCTCGCGCACTTCCGCCCGCGCCGCCAATGAGGTGTACCGCTTGCCGCCGCCGCTGTTTGATGCGCGTTGCAAGGCCTGCTGGCTGGTGGCGGGTGCCTTGCTACTGGTGGGGCTGAGCTTCTGGTCGCTGGATCTGAAGTGGGCGCAGTTCTTCTCGCTCGACGCCATGCGCAAGATGGGGCGTTTTATCGGGGAGTTGATGCAGCCCACGGGCGAGATCGCTTTTCTGACGAAGCTGCTGACGGCCGCTCTGGAAACCCTGGCCATGTCGGCCCTGGGCACGCTGATTGCGGCGATTTTTGGTTTGTTGCTGGCGTTGCCCGCCAGCCGCACCCATGCGCAGGACCCGGCCCGCTTTAAAGCGTTTACGCGCCTGCTGCTTAACGCTCTGCGCAGCATTCCCGAGCTGGTCTGGGCGGCTCTGCTGCTGATTGCTGCCGGCCTGGGACCGCTGGCCGGCACGCTGGCGCTGGCCCTGCACACCACCGGCGTGCTCGGGCGGCTGTTTGCCGAGGCGGTGGAAAACGTGGCCGAAGGGCCGGGTGCGGCGCTGCGCCTGCGCGGCGTGGGCGAAGGGCGGGTGTTTTTGTATGCCACCTTGCCCCAAATACTGCCGCAGCTCATGAGTTACACCCTGTACCGCTGGGAAAACAACATCCGCGCCGCCGCCGTGCTGGGTGTCGTGGGCGCGGGCGGCCTGGGCCAGATGCTGGCTTTTCACATGGGGCTGTTCCAGATGTCCGAGACCAGCTCCATCCTGCTGACCATGATCGCGCTGGTGGCGCTGGTCGATGCCTGCAGCTACCTGTCGCGGCGGGCCATGGCCCGCTGAGGGGTTTTATGGGCCCGGCTTTGCGACCGGCGGTCAGCCGTATAGAATAGAGGCCGTCCGAGGAGCGATGCAACCTGCCACACACTGACCCCGTCAGCTGGCGCGTGAGGCTCGGACACCAGACCGCCTGCCGGTTCTGCCCTCCCAACCGCGCTCACCCACTGTGCTGTGAGGTGAGTTGACTCCCACAGTGGTTTTTAAAAGCCTGTTTTGGAGTCACCATGAGCGCCGTTCTCAAACCTACCGCCGATTACGTTATTGCCGACATTTCGCTTGCTGCCTGGGGCCGCAAGGAACTGAATATTGCCCAGACCGAAATGCCCGGCCTGATGGCCATTCGCGAAGAATTCGCCAAGGCCCAGCCGCTCAAGGGCGCGCGTATCACTGGCTCGCTGCACATGACCATTCAAACTGGCGTGCTGATCGAAACGCTGCAGGCTCTGGGTGCTGACGTCCGCTGGGCTTCGTGCAACATCTTCTCGACACAAGACCATGCTGCTGCTGCCATCGCTGCCGCCGGCACGCCGGTGTTCGCCATCAAGGGCGAAACCCTGGTCGACTACTGGGACTACACCCACCGCATTTTTGAATTCACCGGCGCCAAGGGCACGCCCGAAGAAGGCCCCAACATGATCCTGGACGACGGCGGCGATGCAACGCTGCTGATGCACCTGGGCACCAAGGCCGAGAAAGACGCATCGTTGCTGTCCAAGCCCGGCAGCGAGGAAGAGATCTGCCTGTTCAACTCGATCAAGGCCAAGCTCGCGCAAGACCCCACCTGGTACAGCCGCCGCCTGAAAAACATCGTCGGCGTGACCGAGGAAACCACCACCGGCGTGTTGCGTTTGAATGAGATGTCGGCCAAGGGCACGCTGGCCCTGCGCGCCATCAACGTCAATGACTCGGTGACCAAGTCCAAGTTCGACAACCTCTACGGCTGCCGCGAGTCGCTGGTTGACGCCATCAAGCGCGCCACCGACGTGATGGTTGCCGGCAAGGTGGCTTGCGTGGCCGGTTACGGCGACGTGGGCAAGGGCTCGGCACAGGCGTTGCGCGCGCTGTCCGCTCAAGTGTGGGTGACCGAGATTGACCCGATCAACGCCCTGCAGGCTGCGATGGAAGGTTACAAGGTCGTGACCATGGAATACGCTGCCGACAAGTGCGACATCTTCGTGTCCGCCACCGGCAACAAGAATGTGATCACCTACGAACACATGGCGGCCATGAAAGACCAGGCCATCGTCTGCAACATCGGCCACTTCGACAACGAGATCGACGTCGCTGCCCTGGAAAAGTGCACCTGGGAAGAGATCAAGCCGCAAGTCGATCACGTGATCTTCCCGGACGGCAAACGCATCATCCTGCTGGCCAAGGGCCGCCTGGTCAACCTCGGTTGCGGCACCGGCCACCCAAGCTTCGTGATGTCTTCCAGCTTTGCCAACCAGACCATTGCGCAGATCGAGCTGTTCACCAAGCAGGCCGACTACGAAGTGGGCAAGGTTTACGTGCTGCCGAAACACCTGGACGAAAAAGTCGCGCGCCTGCACCTGAAGAAGGTCGGCGCGATGCTGAGCGAGCTCAGCGACGAGCAAGCCGCGTACATCGGTGTGAGCAAAGCAGGCCCTTACAAGGCCAACACCTACCGCTACTGATAGGGCTACTGCGCGCCCGTGATCCTGCGTTGCGGGGCCCGTCTGCGAATCCTCACGTACCTGAAGTACGTTCCGGTTCGCAGTCACCCGCGCCTTGGCTGACGGACGCTCGCTACGCCCCTGACGTTCTCTGGACAGGAAAAATACACATGCGCGCTGACCTCTTTCTCGTTGACAACGGCCATGCCGCCACCCGCTCCCAGGCGCAGCGCCTGATTGCGTCGGGCGTGCGATGGCGCGCTGAGGAAAGTGCCCCCTGGAAGAAAGTCGTCAAAAACGGTGACGAGATTCCGGCCGGTGCCGAGGTCGAGATCCCCGACACCACCGAAGCCAAGTACATCTCGCGCGGCGGGCTCAAGCTCGAAGGCGCGCTCAAAAGCACGGGCATCCAGGTTGCCGGCCTGCGTTGCCTGGACATCGGGCAATCGACGGGCGGGTTTACCGACTGCCTGTTGCAGCAGGGGGCGGTGCAGGTTGTGGGGGTGGATGTGGGCCATGGCCAGTTGCACCCCAGCCTGCGCGAAGATCCGCGTGTGGTGTGCATCGAGGGTGTCAACGCCCGCTCCATGACTGCTATTGATTTAATAGCTGGTCCCGCCCACTCGGCGGGGGCTGATGCCGAATTTGATGATGAAGACTTGGGCGTAAATTTTGATGGCGAAGACGATGAGCCTGTCGAGGCCAACTTCGACTTCCTGACCGGCGACTTGTCATTCATTTCGCTCACGCTGGTGTTGCCAGCTGTGGTGCGCCTGCTCAAGCCCGGCGGCGATGCGCTGATGCTGGTCAAGCCGCAGTTCGAACTGCAGCCCGGCCAGATCGGCAAGGGCGGCATTGTGCGTGATGCGGCACACTTCGAATTTGTAGAACAACGCCTGCGCGATGCGTGCACCGCACTCGGCATGGACGTGAAAGCTTGGCTGACGTCGCCGATTGAAGGCGGCGACGGCAACCGCGAATTTTTCATCCACGCTGTCAAGGGCCACAACAACACCGGTGAGGACCAGCCGCTGCCGGCCGCGCCACCGCGCAAGGCCGCCAAACGCACGCCGCGCAGCGAGCTGCGCGCCATGCATGCGGCGCACGAGGACTCTGAAGAGGCCCACGCAGGCCAGCATGGCCCGGCGCGCGGCAAACGCCGCGACAAAGCCGACGAAGAATAGACCACCAAGAACAAAGAGTGAGAGAGACGTTTGCGATGAAACTGCCCATCAGCTTTGAATTTTTCCCGCCCAAGACGCCCGAAGGCGCTGACAAGCTGCGCCTGGCGCGCAAGGCCTTGTACGCGCACCAACCTGAGTTCTGCTCCGTCACCTTTGGTGCTGGCGGCTCCACCCAGGACGGCACCTTCGGCACCGTGGGTGAGATCCTGAAGGAAGGTGTGGCTGCGGCCTGCCATTTCTCCTGCGTCGGCGCGACCAAGGCGACGGTGCGCCAGCAACTGGCCTCGCTGCAGGCCATGGGTGTGAAGCGCCTGGTGGCGCTGCGCGGTGACTTGCCCAGCGGCTACGGCGCTGGCGGTGAGTTTCATTACGCCAGCGACCTGGTGGCCTTCATCCGCGAGTTCACGGGTGACGCCTTCCATATCGAAGTGGCGGCCTACCCAGAGATTCACCCGCAGGCCAAATCGGCTGACGCCGACCTTCAGGCCTTTGCCACCAAGGTCAGGGCCGGCGCCAACTCGGCGATCACGCAGTACTTCTTCAATGCCGATGCCTACTTCCGCTTTGTCGATGACACGCAGAAGATGGGACTCGACGTGCCCATCGTGCCCGGCATCATGCCGATCACCAGCTCAACCCAGCTCATGCGGTTTTCTGATGCCTGCGGCGCCGAGATCCCGCGCTGGATACGCCTGCGCCTGCAGGGCTTTGGTGACGACACGGCCTCGATCAAAAGTTTTGGTCTGGATGTGATTACTGATTTGTGTGCGCAGTTGCAGACGGCCGGTGTGCCGGGCATTCACTTTTACACGATGAATCAGGCCGCTGCAGCGACTGAAATCATCCGGCGCTTGCAGTCGGGACGGTGAAGTCTTGGCTCTGCACGCGGAAATTTTCAGGGTCTGGCTTGTTGCAAGCCTGCTGGCGCTGTCAGCATGTGCCATACCGCCGGTGAGCGATGTCGCACCGGCGCCCGGCGCTCCGACTTCCAGCGCCGCGCCGCGTGCGCCGGCGGAACCGCAGGCACCGCAGGGACCCGCTCCTGCCACCCTCCCAGACAACACGCCGCTGCTCGCGGTTCCACAGGCAGAAGCAAATTTGCTGGCAGGCGAAATCCCCCGCGAGTTCGAGCAGGGCAAGGCCTCCTGGTACGGCCCGCGCTTCAACGGCCGGCGCACGGCCAGCGGCGAGCGCTACAACATGCACGAGATGACGGCCGCGCACAAAACCCTGCCTTTCGGCACCATGGTGCGCGTGCGCAGCCTGGTCAACGGCAAGGAGGTCGAGGTACGCATCACCGACCGCGGCCCCTTCAGCCGGGGCCGCGTGATTGACCTGAGCCGCGCCGCCGCCGAGGCCATCGGCATGATGGGGCTGGGTGTGAAAGACGTGCTGCTGTTGGTGCCGGAATCCACGCCCTCAGTCACCCGGATCTCGCCAGCGCCCTCAGTCAGAATGCGCCAGCCCGTCACCCGGAGTACGCCGCGCCCCCGCTGACTGTGCAGTGGTGGGTGCTTGGTTCTGGCATCAAATTGGCCACCAGCCCTTATCCGACGTGCGTAAGCAGCTCCTGAATTAATAGCATTTCAGGGTGATGCGGAAGGCAGCGCCATGCGAAAACTGTAGTCGTGGCGCTCAAAACCCAAAGCGTCATAAAACGCATGCGCCTTCTCGCGCTTGAGGTTGGACGACAACGCCAGCTTGTAGTAGCCGCTCTGCGCCGCCAGCGTGATCGCATGGCGCATCATCGCTTTGCCGATGCCCTGGCCCTGACAAGCCGGGTCCACCGCCACGTCTTCCACCACCGCCGACGGCGCGCCCAGGTGGCCCAGGTTGTCCATGATGAGCAGGGTAAAAGTGCCGACCACCTGCGTGCCCTACACCGCGACATACTTTATGTGCTGATGGCGCTGGTGAAAGTCAGCCGGTTACCAAAAGGGTCCTTGATCGACATGTCCCGGCTGCCCCAAGGCGTGTCTTCGATGTGCGGTTTGGAATACGCATATTGCCTGGCCGATAGTTCCGCCTGCAACGCGTCCAACTCGTCAGTTTCAATCCGCATCGCAGCGCCAGGGCTGCAGTCCCCATGGTGCTCTGACAAATGGATGACGCAGCCGTCTTTGGACACTTGCAGGTACAGCGGCATGCCCTCGCCAAAGCGATGCTCCCAGTCAACCTTGAAACCCAGAAACCCGACATAAAACTCGCGCGCCTTTGCTTCGTCGAAGATGCGAAGGATGGGTGTGGTTTTTCCAAACTCATGAAATGGGCTCCTGTGGGAGGGCGGTGAAGGAGTTGAGAGCGAAATTGCCCCCCGGCCCTTTAACAACGGGCAAAATTCGCTATCAAAATAAGAGCATGCATTTTGATGACGCTAGTTGCTTACAGGCCGCAACCGCCCCGCCGCCACATCGTGCCAAAAGTCTATCGAAACACCCGACGCAAGAATCGCTGCGACAGCCGTGCCAGGCGCGACCCACTTGATGTAGGGCGTGGGGTCGCCTTTGATGACCTTGAACTTCACAGGCGTTCCGTAGGATTGGGCAATGCCTTGAACCGGGTTTGCCAGTTTTCCCTCCACCCAGTCCGCATAGTCGGGCAGTGCATCTTCGTTTTCCCTGAAGTGGATCAGTCGCTGGTAGTCTGGCTGCGACACCTCGACCCAGCAGATACATCCCAAGGGGTCGCCCTCGGCTTCAGCCAGCGGCAGCTCGATTTCGCATTGCACAAAAAATTGGCTGTCCGCCGCGCTGCACATGGACTTGCTGTCTTCCACCACGTCAATGACGCGGCCCTGGTCTGTTTCCGGCGCGCGCCACATGAAGTAGCGCGGGAGTTCATCGTGTGTGTTGCCGCAATGTGAGCATTGGTAGGACATTGAGTAGCACCCGCAAAAGGTTGATGTTGAAAGTAACGGGTGCCGTCGTCAGCCAGGGCCGTCCGTCTGGGTGGTAAAAGCCTCGGGCAGGAAGTACATGCCGTGGAGGTCACCGGCCTTCTTCTTCCCATGCCTGCGGACCCACGATGCGATTTGAGTGAACCATTTATCGAAAGCGTCCAAATCGTAGTCCACGCCGTCCGGAGCTGCGAATGTCTTGGCCCAGTACAAACGCCCGTAAGACAGGCGGTCCTCGGTGGCAAAGCGATGTCGGGTGTACTGGACAAGTGGCGCGACACCGCTATTCGATACATACCACTCACCCGTTTGCGACTGCTTAAAGGTCGGCGTCCAGGGAAATGCGACATTCCAGATCAGATACGAATGCTGGCCACGGCCGCGCGGGGCAAAGGCATCCATCAGCAGGGCGTCTGACGAATCCGCAAAGGACTGAAAGATGCGAATGTCCGCATGGCCACGCAGAAAATCGAGGAAGCGCGTTTCGTCATCCTCAACCATCGCGAGCGGTATTTGTCTGCCCATGCGCCTCTCGCAGTCAGGCCTCGTCGTCGGTATCGCCGACGAGCCAATAAACAATGAACGGAAGCACGGCTGCGAATCCGATAAATGCGAAGGGCGCCACGGAAACCCAGAAGCCCAGCGCCTTGATGTCTTGCACGCCAAGATACCGAATCCAGGGCGCAGGGGTAAATACGGCGGCGGCAAGGCCAATGCAGACACCGCAGAAAGCCAGCGTTGCGGCTGCACTGGCAAACCGGCCCAACTTTCCCCGAGCCCAGGTACTGCGGGTTACGGATACATACGCCAAAAATGCAATACCGAAAAGAAGTGGCGGCAGAAAAAGGAGCGCCGCCACTGCAACAAACTCACCTGCAAACATGTAGTGACCGTCCATGGGTGTCTCCCCTAACTGGTGCGGCGCAAGAGTGCTGAACAAAGCCCGTCAACACCATGCTCTGATGAAAGATGGTTAGCTACCGCCGCCGAAGCTTGAAAACGGCAAACAAACCACAGAAACAATCTTCGGAAAAATAATGCCGAGCATGACCCCAAGGAGTACGGAGCCAAGCGCCCACCAAGCCAAGGCAGACATAGAGACAGGCAAGGGGCTCAGCGCCAGTCTGCCGAGAATGCCAATCCAGAAACAACCCATGCCGCCGATGGCTGCGCCGATGGTGCGGTCACGCCGCGTCGCCGGGGCGTGCCTCCAGCGCACATAGTTCTGATATCTGTTCCGGAGAAAACTGTTCACCATGGAGCGCTCCATTTGGGTCGAGGTGACTACTGTAGCGCCTTACCCGCGTACCACCGCGCACCAACCCCAGAGAACAACCAGTACAGCGCGACCACGTCCAGGATTGAACTGAGCCCAAAATTGGCCTCTGTCCACCAGGGTGAAGGCGTTTCGGATGGCAGTAAAAAATACCCTGCGGTGTTGATAACAGCGATGACGAGTAATGTGATTCGCGCCCAGTTTTTTCGCCTTGCTGCAAAGCTGATCAGCGTGGCATACAAACCAAAAGAATCAGAAAGAGAGCGACAAGAAAGCCTGTTTCATGGGCCATGTCCGGCTCGGGATACATCAGCGTGAGAACTGCATCAATCACGACCAGGAGTTGTGTGATCCAGAGCAGGATGATGGCTTGGCGGACTTGGGGTGGGGTATCTGTTTGGAGCATTTACTGATTTTGTGTGGACAAAACTCGCTTTCCAAGCAACGCGTACACCTGCTCTGCAGTGAACTCGAGATTCGGCACGTAAGGAGGTTCGGACATATGAGGTTTAACGAATGAAAGGGACATCCCAGTCCCAAGCAAGCCGCGCCCCGTTGGGGTTGCGGTTTACGGCAAGAAGGTGCCAAGGTGGAGAGGTCAAACTTTTCATCAACTTACCTGCTCATGGCTTCAGCGATGCCCTGAGCGCCAACACCAAATACTCTCGCACATATTTTTCCGAGACGTCTTCGATGGACGACAACTTGATGTGCCTGCGAAACTTGCCTTCACCCTCAAGCACCTTAAATTTGTCTGGAAGCGCGGCGCCTTCGCTGAACTCCAGAGAAACGTGTTTTGTGTAGGAGAAGATTCCGCAAAACTGAATCGCCCCGGGTTTCATGGAGGCTGTTTGGTTTAAGTCATGCCTCCACCGTGGAGGCTTGACTGGCGAGTTGCCGGTAGTAGTTTGCCTCAGCTTCTGCCGGAGGTATATATCCGATAGGG
>NZ_JACDDD010000093.1 GCF_013817205.1 Polaromonas sp. | reverse complement strand
GCTGCGCCCGCACCCGCGCCCGCACCCGCGCCCACAACCGCGCCCACAACCGCCGTGCCCGCGCACGAACCGTCCGCGCCCGCCGGCCGTTTGCCGCACGCTTCGCCCTCGGTGCGCAAGTTCGCGCGCGAGCTGGGCGTGCCGCTGGTCGAAGTCAAGGGCAGCGGTCCCAAGGGCCGCATCACGCAGGATGATGTGCAGGCCTTCACCAAATCCGTCATGGCCGGCGATGTGCGTACCCAGGCGCAGTCGGCCAAAGCGCCAGCGGCGGCCAGCGGCGGCGGTGGCGCTGGGCTGGACCTGCTGCCTTGGCCCAAGGTGGACTTCAGCAAGTTCGGCGCGGTCGAGCGCAAAGACCTTCCGCGCATCAAGAAGATCAGCGGCGCCAACCTGCTGCGCAACTACGTGATGATTCCGCACGTCACCAACCACGACGATGCTGACATTACCGATCTGGAAGCCTTCCGCGTGTCCACCAACAAGGACAACGAGAAATCCGGCCTCAAGGTCACCATGCTGGCCTTCCTGATCAAGGCCAGCGTGGCCGCGCTGAAAAAATTCCCAGAGTTCAACAGCTCGCTGGATGGCGACCAGCTGGTCTACAAGCAGTACTACAACATCGGCTTTGCGGCTGACACGCCCAACGGCCTGATGGTGCCGGTGCTCAAGGACGCCGACAAAAAGGGCATCATGCAGATCTCGCAAGAGATGGGCGAACTTGCCAAAAAGGCGCGCGACGGCAAGCTGGCCCCGGCCGAGATGCAGGGCGCGTGCTTCACCATCTCCTCGCTGGGCGGCATTGGCGGGCGCTATTTCACACCCATCATCAACGCGCCAGAAGTCGCCATCCTCGGCGTGTCCAAGAGCCAGATGGAGCCGGTGTGGGACGGCAAGGCTTTCCAGCCGCGACTGATGCTGCCCCTGTCGCTCGCCTGGGACCACCGCGTGATCGACGGCGCCGGCGCTGCGCGTTTCAACGCCTACCTGGGCTCCATCCTGGCCGATTTCCGCCGGGTCTTGCTGTGATCCCCCAGGACAGCTGCATGACGGCCCGAGCGCCTGTCTGCGAATTCGGCAAAACATACGCCGCCGGCCCGGTGGAATTGTTCACGGTCAGACTCAAAAAGTAAGCCGACCCCTTTAGCGGAGACAAGCGACATGGCAAGCATAGACATCCAGATCCCCGACATTGGCGACTTCGACGAAGTCACCGTCATTGAGCTGCTGGTGAAACCCGGCGACAGCATCCAGGCCGACCAGAGCCTGCTGACCGTCGAGAGCGACAAGGCTTCGATGGAGATTCCGTCCAGCCACGCTGGCGTCGTGAAAGAGATCAAGGTCAAGCTCGGCGACAAGGTGAAACAAGGCACGGTGGTGTTGTCGCTGGACGCCGAAGGCGCCGCCGCAGCCCCGATTTCAGAGACAAAACAGGCTCTAGCCCCCGCCCAGTCTGAGTCAACAGCTCCTGAAAAGATAGCAGCTCCTGCCGCAGCCAGCTTCAGCGGCAGTGCCGATCTTGACTGTGACCTGCTGGTCCTCGGCGCCGGCCCCGGTGGTTATTCGGCGGCTTTCCGCGCCGCCGACCTGGGCCTGAAGGTGGTGCTGGTGGAGCGTTATGCCACGCTGGGTGGTGTCTGTCTGAACGTCGGCTGCATCCCGTCCAAAGCCTTGCTGCATGTTGCCGCCGTGATGGACGAGGTCAAACACTTTGAATCGCTGGGCGTGACGTTCGCCGAGCCCACGCTGGACATCAACAAACTGCGCACCCACAAGGAAAAAGTTGTCGGCAAGCTGACCGGCGGCCTGGCCGCCATGGCCAAGATGCGCAAGGTCACCACCGTGCGCGGCATCGGCAGTTTTGTCGGCGCCAACCACCTGCAGGTTCAAGAGACGACCGGCGCGCAGGGCCAGGAAAAAACCGGCAAGAGCCAGACCATCGCGTTCAAGAACTGCATCATCGCCGCCGGCTCGCAGGCGGTGCGCCTGCCTTTCATGCCCGACGATCCGCGCGTGGTCGACAGCACCGGCGCACTGGCGCTCAAGGATGTGCCCAAACGCATGCTGATCCTCGGCGGCGGCATCATCGGCCTCGAGATGGGTACGGTGTACAGCACGCTGGGTGCACGCCTAGACGTGGTTGAGATGATGGACGGCCTGATGCAGGGCGCCGACCGCGACCTGGTCAAGGTCTGGCAGAAGATGAACGCGCCGCGTTTCGACAACATCATGCTCAAGACCAAAACCGTGGGCGCAAAGGCGACCGAGGCCGGCATCGAGGTGACGTTTGCGGCGGCAGAAGAGGGCGGCACCGCGCCAGCGCCGCAGACCTATGACCTGGTGCTGCAGGCCGTGGGCCGCACACCGAATGGCAAGAAGCTGGACGCCGAGAAGGCAGGTGTCAATGTGACCGACCGTGGCTTCATCCCGGTGGATATTCAGATGCGCACCAACGTACCGCACATCTTCGCCATCGGCGACATCGTGGGCCAGCCCATGCTGGCGCACAAAGCGGTGCATGAGGCGCATGTGGCGGCCGAGGTGATTGCCGGTGAACTGCAAGGCAACAAAGAGCTGGCCAGCGCCGCCTTCAATGCCCGAGTCATCCCAAGCGTGGCTTACACCGACCCTGAAGTGGCATGGGTTGGCCTCACCGAAGACCAGGCCAAGGCGCAAGGCATCAAGGTCAAAAAAGGCTTGTTCCCCTGGAATGCGTCCGGCCGCGCGATTGCCAACGGCCGCGACGAAGGGTTCACCAAGCTGCTGTTCGACGACAGCCCGGAAGCGAACGGCCACGGCAAGATTCTGGGCGGCGGCATGGTCGGCACCCATGCCGGCGACATGATCGGCGAGATCGCACTGGCCATCGAGATGGGCGCCGACTCGGTGGACATCGGCAAGACCATCCACCCGCACCCGACACTCGGTGAGAGCATAGGCATGGCTGCTGAGGTGGCGCACGGTAGTTGCACAGATTTGCCGCCTGCGCGGAAGTAAGCTTTAGAAGCGCTACTGATTCAGTAGCGGGCCGTGATCGTCCAGTAAGGGCTGCGCGGCTTTTTTCTGCTGATCGGCCTACTGCGGCCCAGGCGCTACTTGGCGCATTGCTTGAGTTTGGTAACGATAGGCGCAGCGCTGTGCCACTCAATATCCAATAGCATCTTGCCGTTATCGCTCAGCCTGAATCGTTGCTTGTCACTCATTCCGCCCAAAGCGGCCGTGAGCCCGGGGACGGCGAACAAAATCGTGCCAACTCCCCTTGTTTCCCGGTAGTTGAATACCTGGAGGGTTTGGGGCGGCTCGTCATCCTGCTGCAGGGTGATTTTCATCTTCGTCACTTCTTTGGGCCTGGGTAGTCCCGCGCCGTGAAAGATCAGCCATGCGTCAGGCTTAGGGTTTTGGAACCCCAGAATCGTGACAAGACCCCCGTGTTCGGGCTTGTATTCCTTGTATTCGTAGCTGTATTTGGAAAACACCGCTGCGCAGAGATTCCCTTCAGGCGTCGGTTTGGAATCAAAATCCCAGATGCCTTTTGCATGCGCCTGCTTTTTTTCCGCTTTTTCTTTTTCCAGCCGTTTCCTGAGCTCTTCCAATCTTTTGAATTCCTCAGGAGATTTTGCATTTGCGTAGTTGTTTTTATAAAGTGAGTCGGAGCCAATGGCATCAATGGCAGCCCGACGGTCACGCATCAAGTCCCACCCGGAATAGAAATGAGGAGGGCTGCAGCCGTTCCCGTTGAACTGCATGCCAATCGGACAAGCAATCGCTGAAAACGGGAGCATCAGCGCGATGCAAATCAGGACGCGCGGTATCGCTATGGTGTTCATGTTGAGTCCTCCCTTCCTGAACGAAAAATGGTACGCAAGGAGAGATAAATTTGAAAACATACTTTTTTTCTGCTCTCCGCCCGGCTGCGCACAGGTTGCGGGCGCTAACTTTAGCAGAGCCTTTTTCAGACCCAAACCCTACTTAAGGAGGGTTCTCCTCTGACGGCCAAATGTTCATACTTTGCAAATTCAACCATCAAGAGTCGCAAATATGAACATTCAGAAATTTAAATCCACTGGCTGCCAAACTGCCGCAGCACTGCTCGTTGTGGCCTTGAGCGCATGCGCTGCCACGATTGGTCAGGATGGTCTTGAGCAACGTACCTCCGCAGCCATCGGCCGCCAGGTGGGCTCTTTCACCATTACCAAAACTGGCGAAGAGGCGGGGGGCCGCATCAACTACACAGCCAAGACAAAGGACGGCGCTACCTATCAGTGCTACATGTATTCGGCGACGGGGTTCCAGAAGGCGATGTCATTTGGGCAAACGCCTCATTCGGACGCCGTTTGCACACAGATGGGGCGGGGGAGTGCGCCTTCGGGAGTCGACAGCAAGCCGGCGCCCAACTGCAACCCCTTGCTCAAGGCCGCTGGCCGGTGTTGAGCGATGCCGCGTAGGCAAGTCTGAAAGGCCGGGCGCGGCCGCCGCACCGGCGGCACCCGGGACTTGCCAAGGAAGCGCTGAACAAGCCCCTGCGGCGCGCGATCAGCCGGGCTCGGGCGGTCTGTTGCGTCGAATTTCTTGCCAATAGCCAGCTATTGGCTGCGAAATCCACCTTGCCTTCCATCCCGATCCGGCTGCCGCGCCTCCGCAAGGACTTGTTCAGCGCTTCCCAAGCCATTCACGATGCAGTGCGCCTTGATGGAAGCGGCGCCCCGGCTTCTACAGTGCGCCCATGGTGATCACCACGCTGCCACCATGGCCTGAGCGGTCTGCGTACCGGTGTGCTGCGATGGCATCTTCGAACGGGAACACACGCGCGATGACCGGGCGAAAACGGCCTTGACGAACCAGGTCTCCGAGGTATTCAAGATGGTCAGGCCGTTCTTCAGCAGTGCCCACAATGACGCGCCGGCCCTTGCGGACAGGCTGCAGCATTGCCCGGCACATTTCCGTCAGTCCTGCCTGGAGGCGGATGAGGCGGCCACCGGGCTTGAGCACACTCAGGCAGCGCTCAACGCTTTGGTTGCAGGCGACATCAAACACCACATCAAACTGCGGCGCCAGCAGGGTGAAGTCCTCTTGCCCGTAGTCGATCACTCGCGCAGCACCTAGCAATCGCACTTGATCAAGGTGCGCGGCGCTGCACACGCCGGTGACCTCAGCACCCATGATGCAGGCCAGTTGAACTGCAGGCATGCCGACGCCACCGGAGGCTCCGTTGATCAGAACTTTTTCGCCAGCAAGAAGAGCAGCACGGCGCAAAAAAAATAGTGCCGTGCCGCCGCCAAAAGAAAGTGCGGCGGCACCTTCAAACGACAAGTGTTCCGGCTTGTGCGCCATGGCATCCCCGGCAGACATGCACAAGTACTCAGCATGACCGCCCATTCGAAAACCGCGGATACCGAATACCGCATCGCCAGGCGCGAATCCTTTTGCACGGGCTCCTGCAGCCTCCACCACGCCCGCAAACTCTGCGCCCAGAACTGCCTGCCTCGGCCCATGCCATCCCAGCGCAAGCCGTCCCAGTGTGCCAAAGCCTTGCGGCATGTCCATGCTGCGCACGCGCCTGTCACCGGATGTGATGGTTGACGCCAGCACACGGACGAGGAACTGCTCTTTCCCGGGTGAGGGGCGGGGAAGCTCCGCAAACTTCAGCACGTCAGGGGGGCCATATCTTTCACACACCAGTGCGGCCATGTGACCGTCCGCCGAATCAAGTTTCACCAATTTCCCCTAAAAATGACACGCGTCAGCAGCACGATAACCTTCGGAGCAAAAGGGTCCTGCGAATGTTTCGGTTTGCAGGAAGAGCAGTGATAACAATGCGAAATCCAGTTTCTTCATGTTGGTCGCTTTATGTCGTGTGAATGAATTCAGCGGCAGCCCGTCCCGTGCGCCGCGCGTTTGGGCTCTGGCATGTGGGTGCAGAGAGTCGGGTGCGAAAAATACGAATTGAAAGGGGTGATTTCCTCAGGGGCTTCAGATTGTCGACGCCGAGTCCACGCCAGGGAACCCTACCTGAGTCGGGTCTGCAAAATAGGCCAGGCGAGGGGGATGGATGCTACGATTTCCCATCAGATCAACCACCTTCATGTCCAACCCACGCCCTTACGCGATCATCCTGGACGACCACCCTCTGGTCGGGCGCGGCATGGCGCAGTATCTTGAATCGGTTCGCCCAGAATTGAGCGTGCGCGCTGTCACCACGTGGCAGGAAACGCTTGAGCTGGTGCAGGTCCATGGTTGCCCTTTGGTGTTGGTTGCCGATTTGTGGCTGGCCGATGGGAACTGTCTGCCCCTGCTGACAAAGTGGCATTTTGACCATCCGGAAGCACCTTGGCTTGCCATCAGCGCAGACGACGATCCCGCGACCAGTCAGCGGGTGCGCACTGCGGGCGCGCAGGGGTTTGTGCACAAGCAGGCCTCGCCTGAGACCTTTGGCCGCGCGGTCCTCACGGTGCTTGATGGTGGGCAGTGGTTTGAAGCCGGGCCTGCGCTTGGCCCCAAAGACTCTGTGAGGCGTGAGTGGAAGGTGACTGCCGCCGAGCTGGGCCTGACCTCAAGGCAAGGTGACATCCTGATCCTGCTTCTGAAAGGCTTGTCCAACAAGCGCATCGCGCTGACGCTGGACATCACGGAAAGCACGGTCAAGGAACACGTCACCGCCATTCTGGAGCGCCTGCGGGTGCGTACGCGGGTGGAAGCCATCATGGCACTGCAGGGTCGGCGGGTCGTTCCATCAGAGATCACATGAGTGCACTGGCCCGCCTGCATCAGGTCGCCACCGCGCTTCGTCCTGTCGGCATGGCCAACCTCAGCGCCAGGGGCCAGGCGCAATTGCTCTATACGGGTTTTGGGCGCTTGCGGTCCAGCGTGTACGTGATGCCCGTGGTTGCGCTGCCCTTGCTCCCCTACCTAGGCTGGCGCCCGGAGGCCGTGTCCGTGCTCGCGTGGGGGCTGGGCTATGCCTTGCTGGGCATCGTGGTGCACCGCTTGGGGCGGCTCTATGCCGATGATCAGGGCCGTCTTGGGCCCGATGCTCTGGTGAAGCGATGGCTCCCGCGAGTGCAAAACCTTGCGTGGCTGCATGGAGCCGGCGTGAGCTTCCTGGCGATCCCGGTTGCGCCAGACGCTTCGCTGGAATTCCGGATGTTGCTGTACATGATTATTGCGTACATCGTTTCCACCAACACAGTCAACCTGACGCAGACCATTGGCCTTTTTCTCCGGTTTTTTGCCCTCAGCTGGCATGTGCCGCTGTTGTTGATGTATTGGGTCTTTCCCCCGTCTTTGCACGTCATGATCCCCCTGGGCTTGCTCTACAGCCTGGTCATCTACCGGCATGCGCTGACATCGCACCGGTTCGCTATCGAGCAAGTTCAATTGAAAGAGCATAGTGAGTTGCTGGCCGAGCAGTTTCGCTCGGCCAAAGAGCAGGCAGAGGTGGCATTGCAGGAGAAAAATCTGTTCCTCACCACGGCCAGCCACGACCTGCGTCAGCCCATCCACGCCATGTCCATGCTGGTTGAGGCGATTGCTCTGCGCAATCAGCAAGCGTTGGTTTCTCCCTTGCTGGTGGATCTGAAGCACTCCATGGCTTCAATGAACCAGATGTTCAATTCCTTGCTGGATCTGTCGAGGCTGGAAACTGGTGGCCTGCCGCAGCGAGCGACGCCGGTTGCGCTTCACACGCTGGTGCACGACACAGTCACCCTGTTCCGTGAGCAGGCCAGTCAACGCGGCCTGCTACTGCGCATGCACGTACCGCCCGGTGAAGCCATCGTGTGGGCCGATCCTGCGCTGGTCCGTCAGGCCTTGGGTAACCTGGTGCATAACGCCCTGCGTTACACGCAGCGCGGCGGCGTCCTCATCGGACTGCGGCGCCGCGCAGGCGACTGGCAACTCGAGGTGTGGGATACCGGGATCGGGATCGCCGCCCAGGATGGTGACCAGATTTTTTCACCCTATTTTCGCAATGAACATTCCTGGCGCATCGACAGCGCCGGTCATGGGCTGGGGCTGGCGGTCGTGGCGAGGTGCGCGCGTCTGATTGGGGCGACACTGGGATTCCAGTCACGCATGGCACGAGGATCCCGCTTTTGGCTGCGTCTTCGCGCACATCACCTGCCATCGGCAGAAATGCCGGCCCCTGCGGGAGCGTCGGCGTCGATGGCCGCGCCCAGGGAGGCCATCGGTGGACGCTGCCTGGTGCTGGACGACGATCCGCAAGTGATCGGCGCCTGGAAGGCCCTGCTCGAGGGGTGGGGCGTGCAGACTCGATATGCCACGACTGCGGGGGAGGCCATGCAACATCTGGACAGCGGCTTCGCACCCGAAGCAATCTTTTGCGACCAGCGCTTGCGCTCGGGTGAAAGCGGGTTCGACGTCTTGCGGGCGCTGTTGGCCCGTTGCCCTTCGGCCAGCGGTGCCATGGTGAGTGGTGAAATCGATTCTCCCGAGTTGCAGGATGCGCAGGACGAAGGCTACATGGTGCTGCGCAAGCCTTTGGACACCGATCAGCTTGGCGCCATCCTGGAGACATGGCTGCGCAATGCGCGTGCCGCTGACAAATGAAGACGCATGCCCACGCGATGGACACCGGCAAGACTCTTTGCCCGCATCTGACACCGTGCAGGGAGATCAGCACAAACCATTCAGCCGAAGGGGTGGTCGCGGCGGTGAAGCCGGGATAGCGGTCTCCCGCGAGGTGCACCTGTCGCCGCGCAGACCGGGCACGCAAAACAGCAAAAAGGGCAAGGGGGAGAAAGTGCAGGGCGATAACGACTCTGGGGGCGCTTGCGCGGGCGCAGATTCTGCCCTGCAGAACCTCAAGCGTCGCGCACTTGCCACGGGTGCCGCTTAGCCGGATTTTCCGGGGGCAAACCCGGTGGCGGGGAGCGACTGCGCAATCCCAGAATGTTGTCTCCACTGGAGACAACCATGCCTGATAACACTTCCCCGCGCGCCTTGTCGCGCCGCCGTTTCAACCTCGCCCTGTCGGCAGGCGCTGCCACCGTGTGCGCGCCGCTGCTGGCGCAGCCGGCCTGGCCGAACAAACCGATCCGCATCATCGTGCCCTATCCCCCGGGCGGATTTACCGACCAGATGGCGCGGATTGTCCAGGTCGGCCTGCAAAACCGGCTGCAGCAGACGGTGACCATCGACAACAAGCCCGGTGCCAACAGCATCATCGGCGTGGACCTGCTGGCCAAGGCGCCGGCCGACGGCAGCACTTTTGCGGTGGTGATCGCGGCCTATGCGGCCAACACCACGTTGTACCCCAAGCTGCCCTACGACCCGCGCAAGGATCTGACCGGCGTGTCGCTCATGGGGGTGTCGCCGCTGCTGGCGGCTGTCAATAACGACGCGCCCTTCAAGACAGCGCGCGAACTGATTGACTATGCGCGTGCCAATCCGGGCAAGGTCAGTTTTGGCTCATCCGGCAACGGTTCAGCCGCCCACCTGACCAGCGAACTGCTCAAGGCCATCACCAAGACCTATATGGTGCATATTCCCTACCGGGGTGCCGTCTCCGCGCTGACCGACCTCATCGGCGGTCAGATCCAGCTGTTTTTTGACGCGCCGACGGGGTTGATCAACCAAGGCAAGGCCGGGCGGGTGCGCCTGATCGGGGTATCCAGCGACCGGCGGCTGCCAGCGGTGCCGGACGTTCCAACCTTTATCGAGCAGGGATTCGCGGGTTTCACCGGCAGCACCTGGGCCGGCATGCTGGCGCCGGCGGCAACACCCAAAGACATTGTCCGGCGCATGTCCGACGAAGTGGGGCGCATTATCCGCAGCGACGAAACCCGCGCACGGCTGGACGCGATGGGGACTTTCGGCGCCGGTGGCACCCCGGAAGAGTTTGATGCGTTTATCACCGCAGAAACCAGCAAGTGGGCCCGGGTGATCAAGGACGCCGGCGTAAAAGCCGACTAGACGCAGTCTGCAGGGAGTAGCGGCGCCCGTGGGCGCTGCGGCTTATTCGCCCGAGATGTTGGCGGAGCGGCTACCCTGGACGCGGCGAGCGCCGTCAAAACGTTGTGCCCAGTAGGCGATGCCCATGTTTTCGACGCGGACCTGGGCACCGGGCTTGGGCGCATGGATGAACTTGCCGTCACCGACATAAATGCCGACGTGGCTGAAGGTGCGTTTCATGGTGTTGAAAAACACCAGGTCGCCGGGCTGCAGATCGGTTTTGTCAATGTTCTGGGTGGCGGCGGCCTGCTGCTCGGCACGGCGCGGCAGGATCAGGCCGACGGTCTGCTCATAAATGGCTTTGACAAAACCACTGCAGTCCACACCGCTTTCTGCCGAATTGCCACCACGCCGATAGGGCACGCCGAGGAAGCCCATGGCGTTGATCACCAGATCGGACGCCTTGTTGCCTACCGACTGGCGGACTTGGTCAATACGGCTCAGCAAACCCTTGTCAGCCAGG
Organism: Polaromonas sp.; assembly: GCF_013817205.1. Lineage (GTDB taxonomy): Bacteria > Pseudomonadota > Gammaproteobacteria > Burkholderiales > Burkholderiaceae_C > Polaromonas. The sequence goes on along the minus strand of NZ_JACDDD010000093.1, from coordinate 3,123 downwards.
AGCTTGTCCAGATCATCACCGGAATGGCCGGGGCTGGCGTGGGCGCTGACGGCGAAGAGGAGGGTGGTGAGGAGGATGGTTAATCGCATGGCCGCTAGAGTACTTGAAGGACACGTCCTACGTCAACTAAAGTTTTTTCTAGATTGCGATGTTAAGCCCTTGATTTGTAACGATATTCAATAACCGAGGGTTTTCCATGACTGAACGCGCACCCCGGAATCCAAAGACCGCCAAGGCTGTGGTGGCACAGTGTTGATGGCATATTGCCGATTTGTCCCGCGCCGATGAGCAGACCAGAAGCACCGTATCAAATTTGGAGTCAAATATGCCTCTAGCCCTTGTCAGGCATGCGTCAGTAGCTACATTTTTGATAGCAATTTCCGGTCTGACCAGTCTGGGTCAGGCGCAGGCGCAGGCCCAGGCCCAGGCCCAGGGCGTGCGGGCCGAGCAGGTTGCCGGTGGCCTGCAAAATCCCTGGGCCGTGGCTTTCCTGCCGCAGGGCCGATTTCTCGTGACGGAGCGCCCAGGCCGGATGCGGGTGGTCGAGGCCGATGGCCGCCTCGGGCCGGCTTTGCCGGGCCTGCCGGCCATTGACGCGGGCGGGCAGGGCGGCCTGCTGGATGTCGTGGCCGACGCGGAGTTTGCCGCCAACCGGCGCATCTATTTCTGCTATTCCGAAGCTGCACCCTCCGGTGGCAACAGTACCGCACTGGCCAGTGCCACGCTGGCCGCCGACAACAGCCGGCTGAACGACGTCAAGGTCGTTTTCAGCCAAAAACCCAAGTTTTCCAGCAGCGCCCACTTTGGCTGCCGCATTGTCGAGGCGCGCAAGGACGGTAAACCCGACGGGACGCTGTTCCTCACGCTGGGCGACCGTTATTCACGCATGCAGGATGCGCAAAAACTCGACAACCACCACGGCAAGGTGGTCCGCATCCACAAGGACGGTAGCGTGCCCAGCGATAACCCCTTTGTCGGCCGCGCTGGCGCCTTGCCCGAAATCTGGAGTTATGGCCACCGCAACATGCAGGGCGCGGCACTGGCGCCAGACGGCAGCTACTGGACGCATGAGCATGGCCCACAGGGCGGCGACGAGATCAACCTGCCGCAGGCGGGACGCAACTATGGCTGGCCGGTGATCACCTACGGTGAAAACTACGGCGGCGGCAAGATCGGCGAGGGTGCGAGCGCCAGAGTCGGCATGGAGCAGCCGCTGCATTACTGGGTGCCATCGATTGCGCCTTCCGGCATGGTCTTTCTGACCAGCGATAAATACGGCAAGGGGTGGCAGGGCAACCTGTTTGTCGGCTCGCTGAAATTCGGCTATCTGAACCGGATCGAGCTGGAGCAGCCCTTCAAGGGCAAGGTGGTGCGCGAACACAAACTGATTGAAGGCGCCGGCCGCATCCGTGATGTGCGCCAGGGGCCGGACGGCCTGCTTTACGTTCTGACCGACAGCCCACAGGGACGGCTGCTGCGCCTGCAACCGCAGTGAACGGGCGCGGGGAACTGCGCCGATAGAATGGCTGATTTCCCCGAGTGAGAGCGAGCCTGCGTGTCCGAACGATCTGAAGTCCTGCTGCAATACCTGCTGCCCAAACGGGCCATCACCGAGTTCGGCCGGCATATCGCGTCCATCCGCGGCGGCGCCGTCACCACGGCGATCATCCGCTGGTTTGTCGGCAAATACGGCGTCAACATGGCCGAAGCCGACAATCCGGACATCGCCAGCTACGCCAGCTTCAACGACTTTTTCACGCGCGCCCTCAAGCCCGGCGCCAGGCCGCTGGCTGCGGCCGACCTGATCTGCCCGGTGGACGGCGCGATCAGCCAGTTCGGCGCCATCGAAGGCGACCAGATCTTCCAGGCCAAGGGCCATCACTACTCCACAACGGCATTGGTGGGCGGTGACCGCGAACTGGCTGCGCGTTTTGACGGCGGCAGTTTCGCGACGATTTACCTCAGCCCGCGTGACTACCACCGCATCCACATGCCGGCGGATGGCCGGCTGGCACGCATGATTTATGTGCCGGGCGAGCTGTTTTCGGTCAACCCGGCCACGGCGCGCGGTGTGCCCGGCCTGTTTGCACGCAACGAACGCGTGGTGTGTGTGTTCGAGTCGGCGCAGGGTCCCTTCGTGCTGGTGCTGGTGGGCGCCACCATCGTTGGCAGCATGGCCACGGTCTGGCACGGACTGGTCAACCCTCCCCGAACGCGCGAGGTGCGCGACTGGCGTTATGAGGCGCAGCAGGTGGTCTTGCGGCAGGGTGAGGAGATGGGGCGCTTCCTGCTTGGCTCCACCGTCGTGCTGCTGTTCCCCAAAGGGCCATGCCGCTTCAGTACTGCCTGGGCGCCCGGCGCCCCCGTGCGACTCGGTGAAGCCATGGCAGACCTGTCAGACTGACACGCGGACCTCACGGTGCGATTGCATAGCTGACCGCGGCCGTGCTGCGTGGGCGACAGCCCTGCATGACTCACTTGCCCACGACCCAGGGTCGTTCCCGTCCGGACTACCCGATCTTCATCCATTTCCTACACGGTAGGTATTTACCCGGTCCTAAGCTTTGTTGCTCGACACGTTGACGGGGCGCGCATAAAGCGCTTCGCGCTGTGGTTATTGGAGCCAATGTGCAGAAAAAATCAGTCAACAAGGCAGTACGGCTGTCCCGTCATGCCACCCCTGTCGCCTTGGCCGGCTGCGGTTTCAGGCTGTGCTGAGCCTCGCGACCGCGTGCGACGCGGTGATGTCTGGGGGCGATGCGCCCGTGGCTTCTTTCGACACGGGTTTGAAGGCATTGCTGGACCACCTGCGTGGGCAGGCCTACGAGTTCACCACCGTTACGCCGCTGACCCACGCACGGGTGCTGACCAACCGTGGCGGCAGCCCGGGCAAAAGCCTGCGCGATGCTTTCGGTTGGTCTCAGGCATTCCCCGCGCCCACGCTGCCAAACGATCTGCTGCACTTTCTTCTGCAGACGGGTGTGGTGCTGCGCGAAGGTGCGCTGTACCGCAGCCAGGTGCGGGTCTCGAGCTTCGATGGCGACCTGTTCGCACACTCCGCATTTCCGACGACCGCCCCGGACGCTGTATTTTTCGGACCCGACACCTACCGTTTTCTGAACC
>NZ_JACDDD010000092.1 GCF_013817205.1 Polaromonas sp. | reverse complement strand
GTCGCGCGCCAGCAGCGCGCAGCGTATGAAGGCACGGATCTGCCGTTCGATGCCACCAGCGCTGAGCTCGCGCGGCGTGAAGGGCGAGATCGGGCTCTGGATGCGCGAAGGCGCCACACACAAGGGGTGGTAACCGTAACGCCCGGTGTGCAGGATCTGCAGCGCGATCTTGCCGCCCTCGGCATGCACCGCATCAGTGACCTGTTTGTGGCGCCGCGCCGCGCCTGAACTTGCCAGCATGCCGGCAAACGGTTTGGTCCAGCCGGCGATGTTGGGCGCAAAACCGCCGGTCACCATCAGCCCGACACCCCCGCGCGCGCGCTCGGCAAAGTAGGCCGCCATGGCAGGGAAGTGTTTGCGCCCATCCTCCAACCCGGTGTGCATGCTGCCCATCAACACCCGGTTTTTCAGCGTGGTGAAACCCAGGTCGAGAGGGGCGAGGAGATGGGGGAAAGGTGAGGTTGTAGTCATCGTGTTGTTGTCGAAGTCAAAGCTGACTGCATGGTAGTCGCAAGCAGACGCGAGCTGTGGAGTGCGCCAACTAGCCGGGGGTTGCCCGGCGGCAACTCACTTTCTTTTTGCGTCGCCAAAAAGAAAGTAAGCAAAGAATAAGGCGACCCGATGGTCTGGGTCCCTTCGCTTCGCTACGGGCAACCTCCGGTGCTCGACAACAGCGGGGTCTCGCTCGAACTCGTCTTCGGCTCAGACAATCGCGATCCCTGATCCGCTTTTGCCTGCGCTCCTCGGCCCAGCCCGACGGGTGGGGGATGGAAACCGGGCACTGGGGATAAAAGTCCGGAGCAGAAGAAGCGCGCAGCGCTTCTTCTGCGGGAATCCCAACAGGCTGCCATGCTTGCGCGCGAGCGCAGCTCACGCGGCTAAATGAAGTCCCCCTCCATCGCCCAGCAGGGCGAGGGAGGGGCTAGGGGTGGGAGTGGGGAGTTGATACTACTCTCCAGAACAAGCCCCAGCCGCAGCGTGATGCTGGCGCTGTCGATCTTGCTAGCGGTTTTGTCCGACAGGCCGGCATACCAAGGGCTGCTAAGTTCCAAAAACATGTCCCAAGGAATTACCATGCCCGACAACAACACCTCCCCAACCCGCGATGCACACGGCGGTGCCGCCACCGAGCCGCCTGTCACCCGTACCGATACCGACAGCACCGACAACAGTTCCAGCGCGCTGATCGAGGCGCCGGTCCAACCCGGCCAGAAGCGGCCGCTGGACCAGCATGAGTTTGCCGATGGTGGTGGCGGCGGTGGTGCCGAAGCCTTCCGCCGCAAGCCTGAATAACTCCCACCGGATGAAACTCGCGACCTTCAACATCAATGGCATCAAGACCCGCTTGCCACAACTGCTGGACTGGCTGGACAAGGAGGAGCCCGATGTCGTCTGCCTGCAGGAGTTGAAGGCGCTCGACGGCATGTTCCCTCAGGCTGCGCTCAAGGAGGCGGGCTACAGCCCCTTGTGGAAGGGCCAGCGCTCCTGGAACGGCGTGGCGATTCTTGCAAAGGGTGAGCAACCACCGCTGGAAATCCGCCGCGAGTTGCCGGGCGATGCGAAGGACGACCAGAGCCGCTACATCGAAGCGGCGGTGGATGGGCTGATCGTCGCCTGCCTCTATCTGCCCAACGGCAACCCGCAGCCCGGCCCCAAGTTCGACTACAAACTCGCCTGGTTCAAGCGCCTGCATGATCACGCGCAGGAGTTATACAACTCGGGCCACCCCGTGGTGCTGGCCGGCGATTTCAACGTGATCCCGACCGACCTCGACGTGTACAAACCGGTCTCATGGAAACGCGACGCGCTGATGCAGCCCGAGACCCGGCAGGCCTATGCCAACCTGCTGGCCCAGGGCTGGACCGACAGCCTGCGGCATCTGCACCCGGAGGAACGCATCTACACCTTCTGGGACTATTTCCGCCAGCACTGGCAGCGCAACGCCGGCCTGCGTATTGACCACATCCTGCTCAATGCCGAACTGGCGCCGCGCTTGAAGAGCGCCGGCGTGGACAGCTGGGTGCGCGGGCAGGAGCATGCCAGCGATCATGCGCCGGTGTGGGTGGAATTGGGCCAGGCCAAGGCTTTCGCCAAAAGGAAGAAGCCCTGAATGCTATCAATTCAGTAGCTGCTTGCGCCCGCCCGACAAGGGCTAGTGGCTCTTTTTAATCGCAAGTGCGGCCTGGGTGACCAGATCCGGCCCCTGGTAGATCAGCCCGGTGTAAATCTGCACCACATCGGCGCCGGCCTGGATCTTGGACACGGCGTCGGCACCGCTCATGATGCCGCCTACCCCGATGATGGGGAAGGTTTTTCCCAGCGCAGCTCGCAGCTGGCCAATGACCCGGTTGCTTGCCGCCAGCACCGGCGCGCCGCTCAGGCCACCGGCTTCCTCAGCATGCGGTAGCCCCTTGACCGCGTCGCGGCTCAAGGTGGTGTTGGTGGCCACCACGCCGTCCATCCCGTGGCGCTTGAGTGTGGCGGCGATCACATCGACCTGCGCTTCGTCGAGATCCGGCGCGATCTTCACGAACAGCGGCACGCGCTTGCCGTGTTGCTTGGCCAGCGTTTCGCGGCGTTCGGCGATGCGGCCCAGCAGCGCGTCCAGCGCCTCGTCGCTTTGCAGTGCGCGCAGGTTTTTCGTGTTGGGGCTGGAGATGTTGACCGTCACATAGTCGGCATGCGGGTACACGCCGTCCAGGCAGATCAGGTAGTCGTCCACGGCGTTTTCAATCGGCGTGGCGGCGTTTTTGCCGATATTCAGGCCCAGCAGCAGCGGGCTGGCGCCCTTGCGCTTGCGGAAGCTGGATTGCTGCACATTGGCGATAAAGGCGTCCAGCCCCTCGTTGTTGAAACCCAGGCGGTTGATCAACGCATTGGCCTGCGGCAGGCGGAACATGCGCGGCTTGGGGTTGCCCGGCTGAGCCTTCGGCGTGACTGTGCCAACCTCAACAAAACCAAATCCCATGGCGGCCAGGCCATCAATGCAGCGTGCGTTTTTGTCCAGTCCGGCGGCCATGCCGACGCGGTTGGGAAACTTCAGACCCGCCAGCTTGACCGGGTCGTCCACGCGGCTGGAGCAATAAACCAGCGACAGGGGCGTGCGCTGGGTGCCGGCCAGCGCGGCCATGGTCAGCTCGTGGGCGGTTTCCGGGTCCAGCCCAAATAAAAACGGGCGGGCGAGGGCATAAGGAAGTTTCTGGAGCAGGGACATTGGATAATTTGTGTTGTTCTGTGCGACAGCCCATTGTCGCAAACCCTTTATCCCAACCCTCTCACCCGATTGCGGACCGACATGACCCAGGACGAACTCAAAACACAGGTGGGCCAAGCGGCCCTGCATTACGTCGAGCCCGGCACCATCGTCGGTGTCGGCACCGGCTCCACCGTTAACAAGTTCATTGACGCGCTGGCCAGCATCAAGGACACGATCAAGGGCGCGGTGTCGAGCTCGGTGGCTTCGACCGAACGCCTGAAGGCGCTGGGCATCCCGGTCTTTGAGGCTTCGGAGGTGGATGAACTGGCGGTCTACATCGACGGCGCCGACGAGATCGACCACGCCGGCCACATGATCAAGGGCGGCGGCGCGGCGCTGACGCGCGAAAAAATCGTCGCGGCCCAGTCGCGCAAGTTTGTCTGCATTGCCGACGAATCCAAGCTGGTGCAGGTGTTGGGCCAGTTTCCGCTGCCGGTGGAGGTCATCCCGATGGCGGCGCAGCGCATTGTTCGTGAGTTTGCGGCCCTGGGCGGCACCGCCACCCTGCGCCTGAAGGGCGGCCAGCCACTGGTCACCGACAACGGTCAACATATCCTCGACGTCGCCGGCTTGAAGATCACCGATCCGCTGGCCTTTGAAACCCGCGTCAATCAGTGGCCGGGCGTCGTGACAGTGGGTGTGTTTGCGCTGCAAAAAGCCGGCGTCTGCCTGCTGGGCACCGAAGCTGGCGTCAAGACCCTGGTGTTTTGAGCCATTGAGCGTCGCCCGCGTGCTCAAAGAGCTTACGGAACTTGAGGAAACTGCACGCTGCACGTGTCTGCGGGGCGCGGCGCACATCGAGGCGTTGAGCCAGATGTTTTGCGCGCGCTGGTGAGGCAAATCAACAGTCAAATTGGCCATCAGCCCACGACTGGTATGCGTGGATAGCTATCAATTCAGTAGCATTTTAAGATAGCCTGGAGACCCGTCATGCCGAAATTTGCAGCCAACCTGTCGATGATGTATCCCGAACTGCCGTTTCTGGAGCGCTTCGAAGCCGCCGCGAAAGACGGGTTTCGGGCCGTGGAGTTTCTGTTTCCGTACAGCTTCGACAGGCAGGAACTGGCCGCGCGGCTGAAGGGCAACGGCCTGCAGCAGGTGCTGTTCAACGCGCCGCCGGGCGGCACCGATGTGGCATCCATCGCCCAGGCCTGGGAAAAAGCCGGCGACCGCGGCACTGCGGCGGTGCCCGGCCGCGAGTCGGAATTCCGCGCCGGCTTGATGCTGGCCCTTGACTACGCCGATGCGCTGGACTGCCCACGCATCCACCTGATGGCTGGCCTGGTCGCCGACGGGCAGGAGCGGGAAGAACTGCGCCCGACCTATGTGGCCAACCTGCGCTGGGCCGCTCGGGAGGCGGAAAAGCGGGGGCGCGACGTGTTGATCGAACCGATCAACACACGCGACGTGCCGCGATTCTTTTTGAACCGGCAAGACCATGCACACGAGATCCTGGCCGAGGTTGCAGCGCCCAATCTCAAGGTGCAGATGGATCTGTACCACTGCCAAATTGTCGAGGGCGACGTGGCGATGAAGATTCGCAAATACCTGCCTACCGGCGTGGTCGGGCACTTTCAGATTGCCGGCGTGCCTGGGCGCCACGAGCCGGATGTCGGCGAGGTCAACTACCCCTACCTGTTTGCAGTGATTGATGAGGTGGCAGAGGCCAGCGGCTGGGATGGCTGGATCGGCTGCGAGTACCGGCCCCGGCAGGGCGGACAGCCCGGCGGCACCTCGGCCGGGCTGGGCTGGTTGCCGCGCTGAGCGGTCAGCGCCTAGAAGCGGATGCCGGCGGGGTTGTCCGGCGTTGCAGCAGGCGTGATGGGGGTGGGTGCGGGGGCTGCCGCAGCACGCGCAACGCCCGGCGCGGTTGCGGCTGCTGCAGGTGCAGTGTTGACTGTGACCAGCGGCGTGGCTGCGGCCTGGCGATAGCTGGCCGGCAGCACCGATGACTTCGGGTAACCGGCGGCGTCGAGGAACTGGGTCCATTCCGCATCCGAGAAACCCTTGAGCTGCTGGCTGCCTATCGTCACGAAGGGCAACACGCTTTCTCCGCTGAGCCGCTTCAGGGCCTGGCTGTCCTCAAACGTAATCACGGTTTTTTCCGTGAAGGGAATGCCGCGCGTGATGAGCATGGAACGCGCCGAGCCGCAGGGGCTGCAATCGGTGCCGGCATACAGCGTCACCGGGTATTGGCCAGCAACCCGGCGCAGCTCAAACGGCAGTGAAGGATTGGCGGCCGCGCGGCTGCCGTCGCTGGACGACGCAGTGACCCGTGCATTCGCAGAGGCCGGTGGTGGCTGGTCGGAAAACGTCACCTTGCCGTCCGGGCCGACGATGCGAAACACCTGCTGCGCTGAAACACTGGAGGCAAAAAAGCCTGTCACCAGCACCAGCAGGGCTTGAGATGCTGCAAATTTGATAGCGGTCGAGGTCATGTGATGCTCCAAAATTGGGTCTGTCAGGCCATGCCCTGGTGGCGCAGCAAGGCGTCGATAGTTGGCTCGCGGCCCCGGAAAGCCTTGAACGACTCCATGGCAGGCCGGCTGCCGCCGGCTTCCAGGATGGCTCGCCGGTACTTTCTGCCAGTTTCTACCGTAACGGTCCCTGACGCCGCTTCGGCATCAGTGTTTATACCTGCAGCCGTGGCGATTTGTGCAGTTTCTTCGAAGGCTGCATAGGCGTCGGCCGAGAGGACTTCGGCCCATTTGTAGCTGTAATAACCTGCTGCGTAGCCGCCAGAAAAAATGTGACTGAATGTGTGTGCGGTGCGGCTATAGGGCGGAGGCGTGATGACCGCGAATTCGTCGCGCACGCCGGCCAGCAGGGCCATCACATCGTCACCAGGCTGCCACTGCGTGTGCAGCAACATGTCGAACAGCGAGAACTCGATCTGGCGCAGGGTCTGCATGCCGCTCTGGAAGTTTTTCGCTTCCAGCATTTTCTCGAAGAGTTCGCGTGGCAGCGGCGCGCCGGTGTCCACATGGGCTGTCATGTGTTTGAGCACATCCCATTCCCAGCAGAAGTTTTCCATGAACTGGCTGGGCAGCTCGACCGCGTCCCACTCGACACCGCTGATGCCGGAGACATCGCGCTCGTTGACCTGGGTCAGCAGGTGGTGCAGGCCGTGGCCGAATTCATGGAACAGGGTGATAACGTCGTCGTGTGTGAGCAGCGCCGGTTTGCCGCCCACGCCCTCGGCAAAGTTACACACCAGATGCGCCACTGGCGTCTGCAGCTTGCCGGTGTCGGGGCGCAGCCAGCGCGCCCGCACGTCGTCCATCCAGGCGCCGCCGCGCTTGCCGGTGCGCGCCGGCTGGTCCAGGTAGAACTGGCCAACGAGCTGACCGTCACGCTCAATGCGGTAAAACTCGACGCCAGGCTTCCACACCGGGGCGTGGTCGGTGCGAATGTCGACTTCAAACAGCGTCTCGACGATCTTGAACAGGCCGGCCAGTACCTTGGGCGCGGTGAAGTACTGCTTGACTTCCTGCTCGCTGAAGGAATACCGCGCTTCCTTGAGCTTTTCGCCGATGTACGCAAAATCCCAAGGTTTCGGGTCGGCCAGCGCCAGCTTTTCCGCTGCAAAGGTGCGCAGGTCTGCCACGTCTTTGAGTCCGTACGGTTTGGCGCGCTGGCCGAGGTCACGCAGGAAGCTGACGACCTGTTCCGGCGAGTCGGCCATCTTGGCGACCACCGACACCTCGCCGAAATTGCGGTAGCCCAGCAGTTGCGCTTCTTCCAGCCGTAAGGCCAGGATTTCCTGCATCACGCCGCTGTTGTCAAAGCGCGCAAATTCGGCCGGCGACTGGTCGCTGGCGCGCGTGCTGTAGGCCTTGTACAGGGTCTCGCGCAGCGCGGAGTTGTCGGCAAACTGCATGACGGGCAGGTAACTCGGCATCTTCAGCGTGAGTTTGTAGCCGTCCTTGCCTTCGGCTTCGGCCTGGGCGCGCGCCGACGCGATCACATCGTCGGGCACACCAGCGAGCTCGTCCTCGCGGGCGTAGTAGGCGAAGGCATCGGTCGCGTCCAGCGCGTTTTCACTGAACTTCTGGCTCAGTTCGGCCTGGCGCTCCTGGATGGCGGCGAAACGCTCCTTGGCCGCGCCTGTCAGCTCGGCGCCGGAGAGCACAAAGTTGCGCACGGCATTTTTGTGGGCCTGGCGCTGCTCGGCATTCAGGCTGGCGACGTCAATCGCCTTATATTTGGCGTAGAGGCGCTCGTCCGCGCCCAGGCGGGTCCAGAACTCGGTGACCCGGGGCAGGGACGCGTTGTAGGCCGCGCGCAGCTCGGGCGTATCGGCCACGCCGTTGAGGTGGCTGACAGCGCCCCAGGCGCGGCTCAGGTTTTCGGTGGCGATATCGAGCACGCCGGCAATCGCCGTCCAGCTGGCCGGGAAGTCGGGTGCGGTGACGCGCTCAAGGGCGGTTTCCGCATCACCCAGCAGCACATCGACGGCGGCGCCGACGTGTTCAGGCTGGATCTGGTCAAACAGCGGGAGATCGGTTAAGTCGAGCAGCGGATTGGGGTTGGTCATGGAACTCAGCTGTGGGCGGTGCCGCCCGATCTAAAGGGACAAACTGGGACAAAACGAGCAAAACATCACATTGGGACCCGTCCTCGCAGGTAAGTTCAATCCTGCGAGCGTTTTTTGAGGCTTTGCAGCCGTGGCTTTTTCGCGCGTTTGACGGTGCCACCGGGTGTCAGGCGCTGGTTGCCGAGCACGCGCAGGGTTTTGACCTCGGGGCGCTGGCCGTAGCGGCTGCTGTTTTTGAGGACCTTCACATCGCGCGGGCCGGGCATGCGGTCCTCGTTGACCTTTTTTTCCTTGGGCGGCATGGGCCGCCACAGCACCAGCAGCTTGCCGATGTGCTGGATCGGCGCCGCCCCGAGTTCGTCACTGACGTTCTGGAAGATCGCCTCGCGACCGGCGCGGTCGTCGGATTGCACGCGCACCTTGATCAGGCCGTGCGCCTTAAGCGCCGCGTCGATTTCCTTCTTGACGGCGTCGGTCAGGCCGTCGGTGCCGACCATCACGACGGCGTCCAGGTGGTGCGCTTCGGCGCGGTGTTCTTTGCGCTGGGCGGGGGTAAGTAGTATTTGAGCCATACCCCGATTATCCGTGAGAGGACAATAGGGCCATGAAAGTAAAAACCCAAAGCAAAAAGGTCAACAAGGCGTGGCTCAACGACCACGTCAACGATACCTATGTAAAGCTGGCCAAAAAAGAGGGTTACCGCGCGCGTGCAGCCTACAAGCTCAAGGAGATCGACGACGCGCTGGGCCTGATCAAGCCTGGGCATTGCGTGGTGGATCTGGGCAGCGTGCCCGGTGCCTGGAGCCAGTATGCGCGGCGCAAGCTGTCACCGTCGGGCGCGGCCGTCGGCGCGTTGAACGGGCGCATTGTGGCGCTGGACATCCTGCCCATGGACCCGGTCGAAGGCGTGGTTTTCATCCAGGGCGACTTCCGCGAGCCCGAGGTGTTGCAACAGCTTGAGCAGACCTTGAGCGCTGACAGCGGTTTCACCAAGGTCGATGTGGTGATCTCCGACATGGCGCCCAACCTCTCGGGCATAGAAACTGCCGATGCAGCACGCATCGCCCACCTGGTCGAACTTGCGGTGGAGTTTTCCGTGAGCCACCTCAAGCCCGACGGCGCGCTGGTGGTCAAGCTGTTCCACGGTGGGGCCTACAGCCCGCTGGTCAAGCTGTTCAAGGAGACCTTCAAGGTCGTCAAGCCCTTCAAGCCCAAGGCGTCGCGCCCCAACTCATCTGAAACCTTTCTGGTCGGCCTGGGTCTTAAAGAGAGCCGCCAAAGCGCAGATGCGCGGGGGTAAACGCCAAAAATTGCCGCAAAACCGGTTCAAACCTAGGGATGTCCTTGCAGGGGCATTCGGTTTTCGCCCTTGAAACGCCTAAAATCAGGCGCATGTGCCTTGTGTTCCTCTATCGGAGACATCCTTGAACAATCAGTGGTTTTCCAAAATTGCAATCTGGCTGGTGATCGCCATGGTGCTGTTCACCGTATTCAAGCAATTTGATACACGCGGCGGCGCTGGTACCAACTACCTGGGTTACTCCGAATTCCTCGACGAGGTCAAAGGCAAACGCATCAAATCTGCAACGATTGCAGAAGGCCAGGGCGGCACCGAAATTTCCGCCGTCACCACCGATGATCGCCGCATCCGCACCACCGCCACATACTTGGACCGCGGGCTGGTCGGCGACTTGATCGCCAACGATGTCAAGTTCGACGTCAAGCCCCGTGAAGAAGGCTCGCTGCTGATGACCCTGCTGGTCAGCTGGGGTCCTATGCTGTTGCTGATCGGCGTCTGGATCTACTTCATGCGCCAGATGCAGGGCGGCGGCAAGGGTGGGGCCTTCAGTTTCGGCAAGTCCAAGGCGCGCCTGCTCGACGAGTCCACCAACCCCGTAACCTTTGCCGACGTGGCTGGTTGTGACGAGGCCAAGGAAGAGGTCAAGGAAGTTGTCGACTTCCTGAAAGACCCGACCAAGTTCCAGAAGCTGGGCGGACGCATTCCACGCGGCCTGTTGCTAGTCGGCCCTCCGGGCACCGGCAAGACTCTGTTGGCGAAAAGCATCGCGGGCGAAGCCAAGGTGCCGTTTTTCTCGATTTCCGGTTCTGACTTCGTCGAAATGTTTGTCGGCGTGGGCGCATCCCGTGTGCGTGACATGTTCGACAACGCCAAGAAAAACGCCCCCTGCATCATCTTTATTGACGAGATCGACGCGGTAGGCCGCCAGCGTGGTGCCGGCCTGGGCGGGGGCAATGACGAGCGCGAGCAGACCCTGAACCAGATGCTGGTCGAGATGGATGGTTTCGAAACCAACGTCGGCGTGATCGTGGTGGCTGCCACCAACCGTCCCGACATCCTGGACGCTGCCTTGCTGCGCCCCGGCCGATTCGACCGCCAGGTGTATGTCACGCTGCCCGACATCCGAGGCCGCGAGCAAATCCTCAATGTCCACATGCGCAAGGTGCCGCTGGGCCAGGACGTCAGTCCGATGGTGATTGCCCGCGGCACACCCGGCATGTCCGGCGCCGACCTGGCCAACCTCTGCAACGAAGCCGCCCTGATGGCCGCACGCCGCAACGCGCGCACCGTCGAGATGCAGGACTTCGAAAAAGCCAAGGACAAGATCCTCATGGGCCCCGAGCGCAAGAGCATGGTTATGCCCGAGGAAGAGCGCCGCAACACGGCTTATCACGAGTCCGGCCACGCGCTGCTTGGCAAGATGCTGCCCAAGTGCGACCCGGTGCACAAGGTCACCATCATTCCTCGTGGCCGCGCACTTGGTGTGACCATGAGCCTGCCGGCGCAGGACCGTTACAGTTATGACCGCGAATACATGCTGAGCCAGATCAGCATGCTGTTTGGTGGCCGTATCGCCGAAGAAGTCTTCATGAACCAGATGACGACTGGCGCCAGCAACGACTTCGAGCGCGCCACGGCGCTGGCCCGCGACATGGTCACGCGTTACGGCATGACCGAGGCGCTGGGTCCCATGGTGTATGCCGAAAACGAAGGTGAAGTGTTCCTGGGCCGTTCGGTCACCAAGACCAACAACATGAGCGAAGCCACCCTGCAAAAAGTGGACGGCGAGGTTCGCCGCATCATTGACCAGCAGTACACCGTGGCGCGCACCCTGATTGAAGACAACCAGGAAAAAATCCACGCCATGGCCAAGGCGCTGCTTGAGTGGGAAACCATTGACGGCGACCAGCTCGACGACATCATTGCCGGCAAGGACCCGCGACCACCGAAAGACTGGACACCGCGCAACCCTTCTGTGGGCGGAGGCGGCCCGAGCGACGGCACACCGGCGGTGACTACCGATCCGGCACCCACGGTGGCCTGAAAGCTGCCAGCCAGATAACAACCGGGGCAGGTCCCCGGTTTTTCTTTGTCCGGGGGGACGCTCATGAATTGGCAGACTTCGCGCTTTTTAATTGACTTGGGACAACCCCGCGTCATGGGCATCGTCAATGTCACGCCGGATTCGTTTTCGGACGGTGGCAACTTTTTTTCCGCGGGCAGCGGCCAGCGGTCGGCGCTGGATCATTGCGAGCGATTGCTGCGTGACGGCGCCGACATGCTGGATATCGGTGGCGAATCCAGCCGGCCCGGTGCGCCGCCGGTGCCGCTTGAAGAGGAGCTTGCCCGGGTGCTGCCGGTGGTGCGTCACGCCGTCACGCTGGGTGTGCCGGTCTCGGTAGACAGCTACAAGACCGAAGTCATGCAGGCTGTGCTGGACCTGGGTGCCGACATCATCAACGACATATGGGCCTTGCGCCAGCCCGAAGCGGCTGCCGTCGTGGCGGCGCATCCTTCCTGCGGCGTCTGCCTGATGCATATGCACCGCGAGCCGCAGACCATGCAGGCCGCGCCCATGGAAGGCGACGTGGTGCCGCAGGTGCTGACCTTTCTGGAAACCGCTGCCACGGGTCTGAGGGCCCTCGGGGTGGACGCCGGGCGCATCGTGCTCGATCCGGGCATCGGCTTTGGCAAAACGGTGGCACAGAACTTTTCACTGCTTGCACGTCAGCAGGAGTTGCTGGCTGCCGGCTATCCGCTACTGGCCGGCTGGTCGCGCAAGTCATCTTTGGCAGCGGTCAGCAGCAATTCACTGGCCAGCGTGGCCAAGCTCGACATCGCCGACCGAATGGTGCCCAGCGTCACAGCGGCGGTGCTGGCCGTCGATCGCGGTGCGCGCATTGTGCGGGTACATGATGTGCGCGAGACCGTGCAGGCGCTGAAGGTCTGGGTGGCGGCCACGGCGCCGCAGCCTACAAGCGGTCAGATGGGCCCCCCGTAGAATTTCCGCTGGCGTAAACATCGAACTCACAACAATCACGGACGACGACAATGACCAGAAAATACTTCGGCACCGACGGCATTCGCGGCACAGTGGGCCAAGCGCCGATCACACCTGACTTTGTACTGCGCCTGGCCCATGCGGTCGGCCGCGTGCTCAGGCGCACCGAAGCGCGGCCGACGGTGCTGATCGGCAAGGACACGCGTATTTCTGGCTATATGCTGGAAAGCGCACTGGAGTCGGGCTTCAACTCGGCCGGTGTTGACGTGGTGCTGCTGGGCCCCTTGCCGACGCCCGGAGTCGCTTACCTCACGCGCACCCAGCGCGCCAGCCTCGGCGTGGTGATCAGTGCCAGCCACAACGCCTTCCCAGACAACGGCATCAAGTTCTTCAGCGCCCAGGGGGCTAAGCTCGACGATGCCTGGGAGCTGGCGGTGGAAACGGCGCTGGAAGAAGCGCCGGTGTGGGCCGACTCACCCAACTTGGGCAAGACGCGCCGCCTCGACGACGCGGCCGGCCGGTATATTGAATTCTGCAAAAGCACCTTTGCCAACGACCTGACGCTCAAGGGCATGAAAATCGTGGTCGATGCGGCGCACGGCGCGGCGTATCACATCGCCCCCGAGGTCTTCCATGAGCTGGGTGCCGAAGTCATCGCCATCGGCTGTTCCCCCGACGGCATCAACATCAACGATGGGGTGGGCGCGACCCACCCCGAAGCCCTGATCAAGGCTGTCAGTGCCTACGGTGCGCACTACGGCGTGGCGCTGGACGGCGACGCCGACCGCCTGCAACTGGTCGACGCCGAAGGCCGGCTGTTCAACGGCGACGAAGTGCTCTACCTGATGGTGGCCGAACGGCTTGAGCGGGGCGAAAAGGTGCCCGGCGCTGTCGGCACACTGATGACCAACATGGCTGTCGAGGTGGCGCTGCAGAACCGCGGTGTCGAGTTTGTGCGCGCCAAGGTCGGCGACCGCTATGTTCTGGAGGAACTGGAAAAAAAGGGCTGGCTGCTGGGCGGCGAAGGCTCAGGCCATCTGCTGGCGCTGGACAAACACACGACCGGTGACGGCCTGATCAGCGCACTGCAGGTGCTGCAGGCCTGCGTGCGCAGCGGCAAAACGCTGGCGCAGTTGCTGGCCGATGTGACCTTGTTTCCGCAGACCCTGATCAATGTGCGGCTGCAGCCCGGACAGGAATGGAAAGACAACGAGCGTCTTGCCGCCGCGTCGCGCGCAGTGGAAGCCGAACTCGGGAACAGTGGCCGGCTGCTGATCCGGGCCAGCGGTACCGAGCCGCTGCTGCGGGTGATGGTAGAGGCGCGGGATGCAGCGCAGGCGAAGGCTTGTGCGGAACGCGTGGCGGATACCGTTCGATCCTGAACCGCCATCCCGGACTTGATCCGGGGCCATAGTTGATGACTCCTGCAGTGTGGTCTGGCAACAAGCCGGGTCTCGCCCCGGCGGGCGACTCACTTGTCTCTTGCGTCGCCAAGAGAAAGTAAGCAAAGAGAAGGCGACCCGATGGTCTGAGTCCCTTCGCTTCGCTACGGGCACCCTGCGGTGCTCGGTAAAAGCGGGGTCGAGCTCGAACTCGCCTTCGGCTCAGACAATCGCTCGCCCTGATCCGCTTTTGCCTGCGTTCCTCGGCCCAGCCCGACGGGTGGGGAAGAATGGATACCAAAGAAAAAATCCGGAGTGCAGGAAGCGCGCAGCGC
>NZ_JACDDD010000012.1 GCF_013817205.1 Polaromonas sp. | reverse complement strand
GTTCAGGGTCGTGGCCGTGATGGCCAGGGTGCCCACGGGCTGGCCCGTTGCGTCGCGTCCAGCGGCGTGCTCGATCTTGCCTTCAACGTTGCTCAGGGTGTTGGCGGCCAGGGTCAGGCTCTGGCCGTTGGTCGCGATGCGGCCCAGGTTGTTGTCCAAGCTGGCGCTGACTTGCAGGGTGGTGTCTGCCCCACCGCCCTGGGTGATGTCTCCTTGGCGGTTGTTCAGGCTGGCTGCTGCAATCTGCAGTGGCCCATGGGCGGTGAGGCTGCCGCCCTGGTTGTTGAGCTGCCCGGCCTGGATGCGCATGTCGCCTTGCGTGCGCAGGCTGCCGCCCTGGTTGCTGACGTCGCCGCTGGCCACATGGAGCTGGCGCAGGCTTAGCGTGCCTGCATCGTTGTTCAGCCCATTGTGGCTGCTCAGGTCCATAGGGCCTGCTGCGCTGATGCGCCCCGCGTCGTTGTTTAACGGGCCGCTGATGCGCAGCGCTCCGCTCTGCAGCACCACGGCCTGTGCTGCATTGCCTGCGGCTGTGTCGCCTGGCGCGCCTGGCGTGCCTGGTGTGCCTGGTGTTGTTTGGCCGGTCGTTGCGCCTGTTCCCGTTGTTCCAGATGCTCCAGTGCCCCCTGTGGAGCCCGTGCCATCGGCTGCAGGGGTGGTGCCGGTGCTTGCAGGCGTCTGGCCTATATGCCCGCCAGCGGCGTTGGACAGGCTCTGGCTTTGCAGGCTCAGGGCCTGGATGCCGGTTTGCTCAATGGTGCCGCCTCGATTGCCAAGGCTTGCGGCGCTGACATCCAGGCGTTGGGCGTTCAAGGTGCCGCCGCTGTTGTCCAGCGCGCCTGGCGTTGCGAGCGCGAGCGTCTGGCTGGCGCTCACGAGCCCGCTGTTGGCCATGCTGCCGCTGCTTTGAATTTGGGCGTTGCCGCTGGCCTGAATGCTGCCGCTGTTGGTGAGCCAGCCGTTCGTTTGCAGCACCAAGTCTCCGGCGCTGGCGCCTATGACGCCTGCGTTGCGCACGCCTACCCCGCCCTCAGTGCCTACCAGGGTGATCTTGCCCGCATACATGCCGCCCAGCAGCGCCACATCGAGTGCAAATGCAGGGGCCGCGCCACTGCCGGCGATGGGCGTGGCAGATGTCTGCGCCTCATCGACCTGGTTGGCCCCGGTGGTGACTTTGAAATCGTTAGCCCAGATGCCGGCATTGACTTCGACTGCACGGGCGATGATGCCGGTGAAGTCGGTGCGGCTGCTGTCCAGACCGGCGCCGTCAATGCGGACCAGGCCTTTCTGGACCACATAGCCTTCCAAGTTGCCAGCCTTGATGATGGGCGTGCCGGTAGTCAAGGTGGCGCGGCTGGCGTTGATGAAGCCGCCGCCGTTGATGTTGATGCCGGACGGGTTGGCAATGATCACCTCAGCGCGCTGGCCTGCTACCTCGATATAGCCGTTGATGTAGCTTGGGCTGCTGGAGTTGATCTGGTTGACGATCTTGCGCGCAGAGCCCGTTGCCAGCCAGGGGTTGCCCTGCACCCAGCCGCCCAGTTGGGTCTGGGCGTTGGTGCGGCTGTTGTTGAGGATGACGCCATGGGGGCCCACGTTGAACAAACTCAGTTGATTGATCGACACTCCGGCGCCCGAAGGCGTGGTGATGTTCTGCAGCGGCACGCCGTTGGGCGCCGTCAGCACCGTGGGGCGCTGGTTGCCGGGTGCGCTGGGGTCAGCCACAACTTGGGCCTGGGCCACCGGCAACCACTGCGCAAACCCGCCAAGGGCGCAGAACACGGCAACACTGAGCGCCTTCAGGCTGGGGAAAGTTGCGCCGCACAGTGAGGCGGACCGCGACGCTGCACAAGACTGCGTGGACCCCGTTGCCTTGCCGCAGCTACTGGCGCTTTCTGCCACAGCCATGCGCTGGCCCCGTTTGGCGTTGAAGATGATGCGGTGCAGGTGTTTGTTCATGATGCGGCTTTTCTCGAAGATCTCAAATAAAATCAGAAGCTGTAGTTCAGGCTCACGCCGACCGTGTTGCGGGCAGTGACGAAGCCTTGGGGCTTCTCCAGGGGGCGGCCTGCAAACAAGTCATAGGTCAGGGCTTTGAAGCTGCCGCGCAGGCCCAGTACAGCGCCGGTCAGGCGACGGCTTGACAGAAATTCGGCCAAGGGACCGCTGACCTCGCCGTGGTCAAGTCCGGCATACAACTCCTGGCCGCTGTTGCCCAGCGCCACACCCAGGTCGTTGCGCAGCAACCAGCCGCGCTCTGCAACCAGGCTGGAGTTGCCGTCAAAACCGCGCACGGTGTAGCGCCCGCCAATGGCAAAGCGGTCTTGCGGGCTCAAGGGGCTGCGGTTGGCCTGCGCCCGAACGCTGGCGTTGTACCTGAACTTTTGTTGAGCCAACTGAAATGGCGCGGCGAGGGCGACATCGAGCGTGACCAGCTTGAAACGCGACGTGCCCTCGCCAAAAGCTTCTTCCGGTGCCGGCAGGGCATGAAAGGCACCGGTGCCGCGCTTGTAGGCCAGGGTGGTGTCCAGCGTGGACTGGCCAATGAACTCGCGGTGGTGCAGTGCAGCCTGCCAGCCACCGACCTTGCGCCGCTGCACCTCAATCTCGGTGTCGTCGATGTAGTTGTTGGAGCTGCGGTAAAACGCGCCCATAGACAGCGTGGTCTTGCGCACGGCGTCGCGGTAGACCAGACGCGACAGCTTGAGCTCGGCGTTGTGGCTGGTGCCGCGGTAAACATAGCTTTGGCTCAGACCCGCAACGGATTGCCAGTAACGGCTCTTGCTGGCGGTGGCGCCCAGCAGCCAGTAGCCCATGGGAACTGAGTAGTGCAGCGTGCGCCCCCGGGTGCCGCGATCGCCTGCGTCGCCGCCGCCCAGGTCACCATTGAACGACACATAGAACAAGTCGTTCAGGCCCAGCGGGTTGTCCCAGGACAGTGCCAGGCCGCCTTGGTATTTACCGGTGCCTTTGGAGCCGCTGTCATCAGCCGACAGCGACAGCCGCAGCGGAAAGGCCTGTTTGTAGCTGACCACCAGATCACTCTGACCGGGCAGTTCGGCCGGCTCGATCTGGATGTCGGCTTCGGCGGTCGGGACGCGCTTGAGGTTCTCCAGGGTCTGCTCGACGTCACGCAGGTTCAGCACGGTGCCGGGTTCCACCGGCGCGGTGTTTCGCGGCACCGGGTTGGCGTTGCTCCCCGGGGCGGAACGGATGGCGCGAATGCTGCCCGGAAGTACGGTCAGTGCGAGGCTGCCGCTTTTGAGGTCTTGCGGCTCGGCCAGCACGCGCGAGGTGACAAAGCCCCGGGCCACCAGCGCGTCCTGCGCGCGCTTGAGCACCAACTGAATACCCTGCGCGCCCATGCAGCGCCCAAGAGGCGAATCGTCAGTGGCGGGGCCGGCGAGGGTGCCGAGCAGCCAGTCAAACTGCTGGGGCGCCGTACCTTCGCCGCGCAAGGTGATGCTTCGGATCTCGAAACATGGAGTTTCGGAGGCTGGCAAGCGGGCTTGCCCGCTCTCGGGCTCGCCGCGCAAGCGCACGTCGGGTGTTGCTTCGAGTTGCTCGCGCAGAGCTTTTTCCCGCTCCTGCGCCCGACGCTGCTCCTGGGCCGCGTCCACTGTCGGGGCAGGCTGGGCAAAGGCGTTCGATGCAGTTAGCAGCGCAACGCTTCCTCCGACAACACTAGAGGTAAACCCTGAACGCCAGGATTTGCGCCACGCAGCGGCGAGGCCTGGCCGGCCGGGCGACATGAATGGATGAATGATGACGCTCCCAAGTGCTTGTTTTTTATAACTATTTTCCCAAGAATAGGGAAAACAGCCTGACATGGGGGGCGATCTTATGGCGGACGAGCAGGAAAACGGCGAGTTTTCGCGCCTGTTACTTATGCCGTTAAAGCATATGTAAACATATGATAAGAGTATTTATTAATCTAAATAGCAATTTTCAGAGAGGAGTGAGGGAATTAGCCGCGAAAACTGAACTCCGAAAGGGCTGAACAGGGTGTCGCCAAAAACATACAACCTGGCGCGCTGTCAGCGCAGAAAACCCAAGGGCCAGAATTTTGGGCCTCCAAAAATTGCAGCAGCAAGCCTCAGTGGTGATGCCCGTGTTCGCCATGCACGTGGCGGTGCGCAATCTCCTCTTCGCTGGCCTTGCGCACGTTGGTGACGGTCAGGCTGAAACGCAGGGCTTTGCCGGCCAGCGGGTGGTTGCCGTCCAGCAGGACGGTGTCGCCCTTGATTTTTGTCACGGTGAAGGCATGCGGTTTGCCGTCGTTGTCGCGGCCTTCAAGCTGGCCGCCCACTTTCACGCCCGGGGGAAACTGGCTTTTGGGGATTGTCCGCAGCAGGCCTTCATCGCGCACGCCGAAGGCATCTTCGGGCTGCAGCTCAAGTGTGGTCTGGTAGCCGCGCGTTTTTCCGTCCAGCGCTTCTTCGATCTTGGGCAAGGTGTTGCCATAGCCGCCGTGAAGGTAAACCATGGGCTCCTTGCCTTCTTCAATCAGCTTGCCCTGGATTTCGGAAACCTTGAAGCGCAGGGTCACGGCAGTGTCTTTTTCGATGTTCATGGGAGTGTAGGAGTTGGGAATATATGAAGACTGCAGCAAGGCGCCATTCTCGCGCAAAGGTCAAAGCCGGGTGTTGGCGGGAGGTCTCAGGTGAGCAGCTTGGCCGCCTCTGCGGACAGCGCGGCTGAAATCGAGTCCAGTACCGCCGATTCGAGGTTCCAGCAATGCCAGAACAGCTGTACAGGCAGCGCGTGTTTGGGGGCCACATTGACCAGCTCGCCGCTTTTGATCGCGCCGCGAACCAGCAGCTCTGGCAGAACGCTCACCCCCCATCCTGCGCGCGCCGCGTGCAACTGGCCTTCGGAGCTGGGAACGAACAGCTGGCACAGGGCAACCCGCTTGAGCCCCACCGCCTTGGCGACAAATTCGCTTTGCCCGTCGTCCTTGCGGTTAAAGGCCACGTAGGTCACGTTGCGAAAGTTGGAGGCATCCAGCCCGCCCGGCAGATGCGTTTTCGCATACGCCGGCTCGGCCACGGCCACGTAATCCATGGCGCCCAAGTGCGCCACCTTGCAGCCGCGCAGGGCCTGCTTCAGGGTGGTCACGCAGCCCAGCACGTGGCCCTGGCGCAGCCAGTCGTGCGTGAAGTCCTGGTCGTCAACAATGATTTCGATGGGCAGGCCCTGCTTCACCAGTCCGGTCAGGGCGTCCAGCGCCCAGCTTGCAATGCTGTCGGCGTTGACGGCAATCGAGATGCGCTCTTCTTCGCGGACACCGCCCGACAGGCCCGGCGCCAGCTCTTTCAGGTCGCGCTCCAGGTCGGCGCGTATCAGGCGCAGCTGGCGCGTGTGCTTGAGCAGAAGTTTCCCTGCAGAGGTGGCCTTCAACGGCCGGCTGCGCACAATCAGGATGGCGCCGACCTGACCCTCCAGCACGCGCAGTCGTTGCGAGATGGCCGATTGGGTGACGTTCAGGCGCTGGGCGGCGCGTTCAAAGCCGCCTTCTTCCACAATGGCGGCCAGACACTCCAGGGCGAGGGGGTCATACATGATGTATTAGCCTTCCTAATGCTTTTATAAAGAGTTTAACGAAGCTGTTAACTTGCAGCAAGCTCGTACAGACTAGCGCCCATGAAAATCATTGTGATGGGTGCCGGCATCATCGGCGTTAGTACCGCCTGGCATCTGGTCCAGCGGGGGCACGAGGT
Source organism: Polaromonas sp. (assembly GCF_013817205.1). Lineage (GTDB taxonomy): Bacteria > Pseudomonadota > Gammaproteobacteria > Burkholderiales > Burkholderiaceae_C > Polaromonas. The sequence goes on along the minus strand of NZ_JACDDD010000012.1, from coordinate 51,133 downwards.
GACCGTGGTCGACCGGCAGGCTGGCGCCGCCATGGAAACCAGTTTTGCCAATGCGGCGCAAATTTCCGTGAGCTACTGCGAGCCCTGGGCCAACCCCGAGGCGCCCGCCAAGCTGCTCAAGTGGATGTTCCGCAACGATGCGCCACTGCTGTTTCGGCCCACGCTCGACTGGCGCCAGTGGCGCTGGGGCCTGCAGTTTCTGAGCCAGTGCACTGACGCAGCTTTTCGCCGCAACGTCGAGCAGATCGTGGCGCTGGGTGCGTACAGCCACGAAGCGCTCAAAGACATTGTTCAGGGCACCGGCATTAGCTACAACCGGCTGGAGCGCGGCATCGCGCATTACTACACCGACCAGCGGTCGTTTGACTCCGCAGCCGGGGCAGCGGCTCTGATGCGCGACTTCGGCGTCAATCGCCGGGTGGTCAGCCGCAGCGAACTTTTCGAGATCGAACCCGCTTACAGCTCTTTTGCGGACCACATTGTGGGCGGCACGTACACCGCCAGTGACGAAAGCGGTGACGCGCGCGTCTTCACGCAGGAACTGGCGCAAAGGTGCGAAGCGGCCGGTGTGCAGTTTGTTTATGGTCACGACATCGTGCGGCTTGAAAAGGCCGGCGATGAAATTGGCTCGGTACACCTGCGCAAGCGCAGCAGCGGTGAAGCCATGCACTGGACAGCCGATGCTTTTGTGGTTGCCTGCGGATCGTGGTCGGCGCCCCTGCTGCGCACGGCGGGTGTCGATTTATCGATCTATCCGGGCAAAGGCTACAGTGCCACCTTCAAGCTGCTCAAACCGGCACTGGCCCCTTGGGTGAGCGCGATTGACGACGAAGTCAAATGCGCCATCAGCCGGCTGGGCGACACTTTGCGCGTCGCCGGCACCATTGAAGTGGGTGGCTACGGGATGTCGCTCGACACACCCCTGGCCAAAGCCCGTTGCCAGATGCTGGCCGACCGTATCGAGCAGGTCCTGCCCGGTGTGTGCGACACGCGCAATGAAGCGCAGGGCGGTGAACCCGGCTTCTGGACCGGCCTCCGACCAGCCACCCCTACCAACATTCCCTACATTGGCAAGACCAGCGTTGGCAAACTTTGGGTCAACGCTGGCCACGGCACACTGGGCTGGACGCATGGCGCCGGTTCGGGCAAGGCGATGGCCGAGTTGATTGATGGCCAGCGCCCCGCACTGAAGTTCGGCTTTCTTGGGTCACCCTAAGGGATTGTTGGGCTTGGGAATCGTCGGGTGAAAATCGACCACAGCGGTTCCCTTTTCACCGTCTTTTTGTCCCATAGCCAAGGAGGACTCCTGGCACCGACCATTCGGTAACAACAGGCTGATACCCCGCAGCAGGCGGCGTCTATTGGCGCGTTGCACCCCAGGCATCACGGCTGCGGGCAGAATCAGTGCAACCAAAACGCTGGCCTGTCCGTGAAACCCTTTTCTTTCCTTTCCGCCGTTCCTGCCACCCTGTTGGGCCTTGCATGTGCCGCGCAAGGCGTGGTTGGCGCGCAAACCCTGGCGCCCGTGACCGTCACGGCGACGCGCACGGAACAAGTGCCCTTCGATGTGCCGGCTTCGGTGGACGTGCTCGACGGCGAGCGCATGCGCAGCGACGGCCGTGCGCAGCTCAATCTGTCGGAAAGCCTGTCGCTGTTGCCGGGTTTGCTGGCGCGCGACCGGCAAAACCAGGCGCAGGACCTGCAGCTCTCGGTGCGAGGCTTTGGCGCGCGCTCGACCTTCGGAGTGCGCGGCGTGCGCCTGTACGTGGACGGTATCCCGGCCACCATGCCCGACGGCCAGGGACAACTTTCGCATATCGACCTGGCTTCGGTGGGCCGGCTGGAAGTCCTGCGCGGCCCTTTCTCGGTGCTGTACGGCAACTCCTCGGGTGGCGTGATGCAGGTGTTCACTGAGGAGGGGCAGGGCTCTCCAATGCTGGGCGGCAGCGTGGCAACCGGCTCTTATGGCTTGCGGCGCGCCGACGTCAAGGCCAGCGGCGCCGCCGGGCCGATGGGTTATGTGCTGAGCGCCGGCCGTTTGAGCACCCAGGGCTTTCGCGCACACAGCGCGGCCGAACGCGAAGGCGCCAACATGCGGCTGGACTGGGCGCTGGCGGGCGACAGCAGCTTGACCCTGCTGGCCAATTCTGTGAAGGTGGAGGCCCTGGACCCGCTGGGCCTGAGCCGCGCGCAATTCGATACCGCACCGCGCAGCGCCGACCCGGCGGCGACCACCTTCAACACCCGCAAGACGGTCAGCCAGCAGCAGATCGGTGCGGTCTACGAGCGCAAGGTCGATGCGGACAACCAGCTGCGCCTAATGCTTTATGGCGGTGAACGCGCGACCACGCAGTTTCAGGCTATCCCGGTGGCAGTGCAGGCCGGCCCGCAGCACCCGGGCGGTGTGATCGGCCTGGACCGCAACTACGGCGGGCTGGATGTGCGCTGGACCACACGCACCACACTGGCGCAGCGTCCGCTGGAAGTTGTCGGCGGCCTGGCTTATGACAGCATGAATGAGCGGCGACGCGGCTGGCAGAACTTTCGGGGCGCAACGCTGGGCGTGCAGGGCGCTTTGCGGCGCGACGAGGACAACCGTGTCACCAGCCTGGACCCTTATGTGCAGGCGACCTGGAAGCCGGACCCGCGCTGGACCCTCAACGCCGGCGTGCGCCACAGCCGGGTGAATTTCGAATCAGCCGACAACTTCGTCGTGGGCGCCAATGGCAACGACAGCGGCAGCGTGACCTACAGCGCCACTCTGCCGGCAGCTGGCGTGAGCTTTGCGCCCTCAGAACAATGGCGGGTGTACGTGGCCGCCGGGCGCGGTTTTGAGACGCCGACCTTCAACGAACTCGCTTACCGCGCCGCAGGCAGCGGGCTCAATTTCGCGCTGCGGCCTTCGCGCAGCGACAACCTCGAAGCCGGCGTGAAGTGGCGCAGCGCGCAGGGCGCTGCGATGCGCGCCGAATGGACAGCGGCGGTGTTCCATACGGCAACGCAAGATGAAATCGTCACGCAAAGCAACACCGGCGGGCGCAGCACCTTCCGCAACGCCGGCGCCACGCGGCGCCGGGGCCTCGAACTGGCGGCCAGTGTCGCACCGGCGCGGCATTGGCTGGCGCAGTTTTCCTACACTCTGCTCGATGCGCGTTACCGCGACGCTTTTGCCTGTGTCGGTGCGGCCACCTTATGCCCCGCGCCGCAGGTGCCGGCCGGCAAGCGCCTTCCCGGTACAGCGCGCAACGCCCTGGCCATGGAACTGGGCTGGCGTCCGCCCACCGGCTGGCGCAGCGGTGTCGATGCGCGTTACCTGGGCAAGGTCGCGGTCAACGACTTCAACACCGATGCCGCCGCGTCGTTTGTCACGCTGGGCGCACATGTGGGCTATGTGTTCGACCTGGCGCGCTGGAATGTCGCCGCGACCGCCCGGGTCGACAACATCGCTGACCGCAAATACGCCGGCTCGGTCATCGTCAACGAGGGCAATGGCCGCTACTTCGAGCCGGCCGCCGGCCGCAATTACGTGCTGTCGCTGTCGGCCAGTTACCGCTTTTAAAGCGGTGCGCGGGCACAATAGCCGCTTTGCCGCTGCCCGATTTTTACGCCATGCACACCACCGCCCTTGTTCTGTTCTCCGGAGGCCAGGACTCCACCACCTGCCTGGCCCAGGCGCTGTCCAAATACGAACGTGTGGAAACCGTGGGCTTTGATTATGGCCAGCGGCACAGCGTGGAGCTGCAGGCACGACTGGTGGTGCTGCGCGAAATCAGGGCGCAGTTCCCGCAGTGGGCGCACAAGCTGGGCGAGGATCATTTCCTGGATCTGGCCGTGCTGGGCCAGGTCAGCGAGACCTCGCTGACGCGCGATACGGCGTTCAAAATGGAAAGCTCGGGCTTGCCGAATACCTTTGTGCCTGGCCGCAACCTGCTGTTTTTGACGCTGGCTGCGGCGCTGGCCTACCGGCGCGACCTGCAGGTTCTGGTGACAGGTGTGTGCGAGACCGATTTTTCTGGCTACCCCGACTGCCGCGATGACACCATGAAAGCCATGCAACTGGCTTTGTCGCTGGGCATGGACAAACGCTTCCTGATCGACACACCGCTGATGTGGATAGACAAGGCGGCCACCTGGGCGCTGGCCGAGGCGCTGGGTGGCCAAGCGCTGGTAGATCTGATCATCGAGCACACGCACACCTGCTACCTGGGCGACCGTGAACACCGCCATGCCTGGGGTTATGGCTGCGGCCAGTGTCCGGCCTGCGCGTTGCGGCTGCGCGGCTACGCTGCCTACGCGGCTGCGTTGTCGAAACCGTAGTCGCGTTCGACGCGGGCAATGCGCGTCTTGTACTGGCGGTACCAGTCGGCCCGCCCTGTCTGTTGGGCCACCAGGTGCTCGGCATTGGCTTTCCAGGCTTTGATGGATTCCAGATGGCGCCAGTAGCTCACCGTGATGCCCACGCCATCGCGGGCAGACTCCACGCCCAGAAACCCGGGCTGCTGCGCCGCCAGCTCGAGCATGCGGTCGGCCATGTCGCCATAACCTGGTCGACATCTGTGCGCACTGAGGTGAAGATCACGGCGTAATAAGGGGCAGGTGGTGTGGTGGCAATCATGCGCTTGTCTCCTTGAGCTGGTACAGCGCCGGCGAGCCTTCAGGCTGCTTTTCCAGCTCCCAGCGCTTGCTGTGAAATGCTGCGACTGTCGGCCGGTGCGCTATTGAAACGATAGCGCCTCCTGCTTGTTGTGTCTGGGCTACCAGCCGTTCATACAGTGTTTTTTCGGCTGCTTCATCGAGCGCGCTGGTGGCTTCGTCGGCAAACAGCCAGGCCGGCTTTTTCAGCAGCACGCGGGCAATCGCCAGGCGCTGCTGTTCGCCGCCAGAAAGCTTTTGGCCCCAGCTGTCTTCATCGTCCAGCCGGTGGGTCAGCTTCGGCAGCAGGGCGTCTTCCAGCGCCTGCCGGAGTTGCGCGTCGCTGTAGGTGGCCGCCGGCTGCGGGTAGGCCAGCGCGTCACGCAAGCTGCCGTTGGGAAAGTAGGGGCGCTGCGGGATGAACATGGCGTTGGCCGGCAGAGTGGTCCGGCCACGGCTGAAGGGCCAGATCCCCGCGAAGGAGCGGAACAGTGTCGACTTTCCGCTGCCCGACGGGCCTTTGATCAGCACGTTTTCACCGGCTGCGGCATGCAGCGACAGGTCTGCCAGCAGAACCGCGCCACCCGGAAGCGCCACAGTGAGATGCTGCGCCTCAAGGCCACCGGCAGTTTCGCCGGTTGCTACTGAATTGATAGCTGCTTGCGCCCGCTGCGATTGGGCCAGAGCCACAAAACTCTCTTCAAATCCGGTCAAGCGGTCGGTGGTGGCGCGCCAGGCCGCCAGGCTGCTGTAGTTGTCGACAAACCAGCTCAGCGAGTCCTGTACCCGGCCGAAGGCCGACGCAATTTGCATCAGCTGCCCGAGCTGGATGGCGCCGCTGAAAAACCGCGGTGCGGCGACGATGAAAGGGAAGACTACTGCCGCCTGGCCGAAGAAGTTGGTGAACCAGATCAGGTTTTTCTGCTTTTTGATCAGCGTCAGGTAGTTGGCCAGCACGGTGGCAAAGCGGCTGTCCAGTTGCACCCGTTCGACGGCTTCGCCTTTGTCCAGCGCAATCGATTCGCTGTACTCGCGCACGCGCACCAAATGGTGGCGGAAGTCGGCCTCGTAACGCTGCTGCAGGAAGTTGAGCCGGATCTGCGGCCGGCCGATGTAATGGGTAATGATGCTGCCGACCGTGCAGTAGAGCACTGCCATCCAGACCATGAAGCCGGGAATGTTGTAGCTGTTGCCGCCCAGCGTGAAGGCAAATGGCCCGGACAGGCTCCACAGGATGCCGACAAAACTCAGCAGCGTGACCACGGCATTGAGCAGGCCCATGCTCAGTGAGATGGTGTAGCTGGTAAACAGGTTCAGGTCTTCCTGGATACGCTGGTCCGGGTTGTCCGGCGTTGCCGGGTCACTGCCGGGGGTGCCAGCGTAGCGCGCCAGCTCCATCTGGTAGAAGGCCTTGTTGGCAAGCCAGCGCTCCAGGTAGTGCGCCGTCATCCAGGCGCGCCAGCGGATCTCCAGCAGCTGCGTCAGGTAAAAGCGGTAAACCGCGATGATGATGAAGGCAAAGGCCAAATAGGTGAAGCGGCCCAACTGCTCCCAGAACACTGGCTGGTTCTTTTCCTGCACCGCGTCGTAGAATACCCGGTTCCACTCGTTGAGCAGCACCAGCATGTAAACCGCCGCCAGGTTGAGCAGCACGATGGCCAGCAGCAGGCCGCGGGCTTTCAATTTTTCCTCTGACTGGAAGTAGGGCCGCGTCAGCGCCCAGGTCTTGCGGCAGAAATCCTGAAAGGATGCGATTTTGCCGGACGTGGTGGAAGCCGGAGGGGTCGTGACCATGGGGTGTTGTCCTTCTTGAGCGGGATGGACGGAGTGTAGTGGGGCAGGCTGTCGCGTCGGTGAACCGCTGTGTGAGGTAGCAGCGCTAGGATGGTTCCATGAACATCTCTCCATCCCTCCCGGCCGCCGAGGGAAGCATTGATTGCACCGTGCAAGGCCCCTTGCTGCTGATCGCCATCAACCGACCGGCCAAACGCAATGGCTTCACGCCGAAGATGTTCCGCGAACTGGGCGAGGCCTACACCCGGCTGGACGATGATCCGGCGCTGCGCGTGGGCGTGTTGCACGCGCTGGGCGCCCATTTCACCGCCGGGCTGGACCTGCCGACGATTGCGCCGCTGATGCAGCGCGGTGAAAAGGCGGTGCCGCTGGGTCTGGTCGACCCGCTCAACCTTGGCATGGACGGTTACCGGCGCCGCAGCAAACCCATGGTGGTCGCGGTGCAGGGCATCACGTACACCCTGGGCATCGAGCTGATGCTGGCCGCCGACATCGTGGTGGCCGCGGATGACTGCCGCTTCTCACAGCTGGAAGTCAAGCGCGGCATCATGGCGACCGGCGGTGCGACCCTGCGCATGGCCGAACGTGCCGGTCTGGGCAATGCATTGCTGCATTTGCTGACCGGCGACGAGTTCGGCAGCACCGAAGCCCTGCGGCTGAACTTCGTGCAAAAAGTGGTGCCCGCCGCGCAGCTGCTGGACGAAGCCTTGCGCATTGCCGAAGCGATCGCCGCGCAGGCGCCGCTGGCCGTTGTGTCGACGCGAAAAAATGCACTCAAGGCGGTGGAGCAAGGCCCGCTGGTCGCCATGCAGGATTTCATCACGGTGCAGCAAGGCCTGTCGCGCAGCGAAGACGCCGCCGAAGGTGTGCGCTCGTTTGTCGAGAAGCGGCCGGCGAAGTTTCAGGGGCGCTAAAGCCGCAGCCCGGCTTTAGGACAACTGATTCGACACGCCGCTGACCACATGGCCCGAGGGCACATGCTGCGAGGCCGAATCGACATGGCCAGTCTGGTCGTCGAAGAAGAAGTCGGGTTCGAACTCGCGCAAAAACTCGCCCTTGGGCAGGCCGCCCAGAAACATCGCTTCATCGACCTCGATGTTCCAGTCCATCAGCGTGCGGATCGCGCGCTCATGCGCCGGCGCGCTGCGCGCCGTGACCAGCGCGGTGCGTATGCGCATGCGCGAGGTGCCGACACTCTGCAAGCGGTGCAGCGCTTCCAGCAACGGTTTGAAGGGCCCGGCCAGCAGCGGCTGCGCGGCCTTGTCGCGTTCATGCGCCTGGAAGGCAGACAGGCCCTGCGCCTGGAAGACACGTTCTGCCTCGTCCGAAAAAATCACCGCGTCGCCGTCGAAGGCGATGCGCACCTCGTTCGGGTGTTTGTCGCTGGCATGGGCTGATTGTGGGTAGACCTGCGCGGCCGGCACGCCGGCCGCCAGCGCGTCACGCACGTCGCTCAGGTGGGCCGACAAAAACAGGTTGGCGTGCAGCGGCTTGAGGTAACGCCAGGGCGCCTCGCCGCGGTTGAAGGTGCCGCGCTGGATGTTCAGGCCGTAGTGCTGGGCCGAGCGGAACACCCGCATGCCCGAGACCGGGTCGTTGCGCGACAAGATGACGACCTCGACGCGCTGCGCCAGTTTTGCGGCAGGGGAAGCGTCGTCCAGGGCATCAGGGGCTTCGTTAAAGGCCAGCAACTTCTTGACCAGCGAAAAGGCCACGCCGGGCTTTGCTGGTACGTCGAGCCGGTCCAGCTGCAGCTGCATGTAGGCCGCGTCTTTTTTGGCGCCCGGTGCGGGCGGCTGCCCCATGCCGTCCTCGAAGACGCGGTTTTCTTCTTCAAAGTCGAACAGCGCGCGCGAAGAAATCGCCACCACCAGTTGTCCGTCCAGAGTTGCTGCCATGGTTACCTTGAGGAGGGTTTGTTCACCGATAGCTCGAGTGTGCGCCATTGGCCGCAGGCTGTGGCCTCCAGCGGCCACTGGTCGGCGCGGTCGACCTCGCGGATGCCGCGCGCCAGCAACTGCGCTGCGCGGATGATGCCCGCATGCGTGATCCACACGGCGTCGGCCTCGCCCAGTTCGTCGAAGGCCTGCCCCACACGCTGCATCACTGCGCGCACGGTCTCGCCATGTCCGCCCACGGCATGGCCGGCGAAATCGGCGGTCCAGGCATCGAACTCGCTCTGGGCAATCGCGTCCCAATGCCTGCCTTCCCAGCTGCCGAAGTTCATCTCGCGCAGCCTGGCATCACTTTCAACAGCCAAATCGGGCCGCAGCCCTTGTAGTACCTGCGCAAGCTGCTCACATCTTTGTAGCGGGGAGCTGCTGACCCGCAGGCCGCGCGGCAGCACGTCAGCCAAAGCTGCGGCGCACGCGCGGGTTGCGTCATCGTCGGCCGGCACATCCAGCGCGCCATAGCAACTTCCGGGCGCCAGCAGCACCGGCGCGTGGCGCACCAGCCAGAGTTTCATGACAACCCGACGGCCAGGCCAAGGTAGAAAGCGATTTCGCAAACCTGTTGGGTGGCGCCCAGGCCATCGCCAGTGAAACCGCCCAGGCGGCGCGTGAACAGCCGGCCCATCCACAGCAAGGCAATCACGGCAAAGCTGCATGCCGCTATCAAAGCGATAGCATTCAGCGCATAACTGGCGAGGGCCAGGGCCACAAAACACCATAAAAATGCAGCGCCCAGGCTGCCCAGCGTGATCTGGTCCGCCAGTGGTTTGGATTTTGAGCTTGCGGTGTCGCCCACATGTGGCAACACGCGGATCAGCAGCAAGGGCAGGCCGCGCGAGACCACGTGGGCGGCCAGCAATGCGGCGGGCACCAGCCAGGGGTCCAGTTCAAATGCCACGGGGTCGCTGTCCCGCACCCCGGTTTCGAGTGAACCGAGCAAGGCGATCAGCGCCAGCTTGCAGCCCAGGGCCAACGTCAGCGCCAGCGCGCCGAAAGCGCCGACGCGTGAGTCCTTCATGATTTCCAGCGCGCGCGGCGCATCGCTGCTGCCGCCCAAGCCATCGCTGACATCAGCCAGGCCGTCTTCATGGAAAGCGCCGGTCAGCAGCACTGTGGCGACGGTGGACAGCGCCGCAGCAACCAGGGGCGTGAACAAGCTCGGCGGCAGCACCGCCACCAGCAAGGCATATACGCCCGCAGCGACGGTGCCAGCCAGCCAGCCGATGCCGGGAAAATGCGCAGCGCTGGCGCGCAGCATGGCCGGGCTGTAGCCCACCCATTCGGCCAAGCGCCCGGTGACAGGAATCCGGGTGAAAAACTGTACGGCGAGCAGGAAATGGCGGATGAACTGCAACATGTTTGCAACGTCAGGTTTCGCCGCCGGGCCGCCCCAAGGCGAAATGCGCCCCCTCGGGGGGCAGCGAAGTACACGCAGTGACAAGCGTGGGGGCCAAGGTTTCGCCGCCGGGCCGCCCCAAGGCGAAATGCGCCCCCTCGGGGGGCAGCGAAGTACACGCAGTGACAAGCGTGGGGGCCAAGGTTTCGCCGCCGGGCCGCCCCAAGGCGAAATGCGTCCCCTCGGGGGGCAGCGAAGTACACGCAGTGACAAGCGTGGGGGCCTCGGCTTTTCCGCTAACCCCGGCCGAATCAAAACTCGCCATTTCTGCCAGAAACAGCGACGCCGACTGCAGTAGCGGCCAGGCCAGCAGTGCGCCCGTGCCTTCACCGAGCCGCATGTCCAGATCCAGCAGCGGTGCAGCCTGCAGGTACGCCAGCAGCAGGTGGTGGCCGCGTTCTGCCGAACGGTGGCAAAACACCAGGTAGTCCTTCGCGGCCGGCTGCAGGGCACAGGCCACCAGCGCGGCAGCGCCGGCGATAAAACCATCAACCAGCACCACGCGGCGTTCGCTCGCCGCCTGCAGCATGGCGCCCGTCATCATGGCGATCTCAAAGCCGCCGAGCGAGGCCAACACGGCCAGCGGTTCGTGCACATCGGCATGTCGTGCCAACGCCCGCTTGAGCACCACTTGCTTGTGCGCCAGTTGGATATCGTCCAGACCGGTACCGCGTCCGACCACCTCTGATACCGGCAGTCCCGCCAACCGGGCCAACAGCAGCGCGGCGGGCGAGGTGTTGGCGATGCCCATCTCGCCAAAGGCGACCACATTACCGGGCAAATCCTTCACCACCGCCATGCCGGTGTGTAGCGCCTGCACTGCTTGCGCCATCGACATCGCGGGGCTTTCGCAAATATTGGCCGTGCCTGGGGCGACTTTGCGCTGCAGCAGTTGCGGGTGCGCAGCCAATTCCCCGGCCACCCCGGCGTCCACCACCTGCAGCTCAAAACCGTGCTGGCGCGCAAACACATTGATGGCGGCGCCGCCGGCCAGCATGTTGCCGACCATTTGCAGCGTGACCGCCTGCGGGAACGCCGACACGCCTTCGCTGGCAATGCCGTGGTCAGCGGCGAAGACCACCATCTGCGGCGACTGGAAGGTGATGGCCTCGCTACGCTGGATCAGGCCGAGCTGCAGCGCCAGGGTTTCGAGCCGGCCCAGTGCGCCCAGGGGTTTTGTTTTGTTATCGATGCGCTGCTGCAGCCGTGCCGCCAGCGCGGCGTTGGCAGTCGGTTCAATCGCTGGCAGGTGAAGGCTTGTGTTGTCGTTCATCGGTGATTTGCTGGAGGCAGGCGGGGCAAAAGCAGGAGGCTTGTGGTGTCCCTGCTGGGGAAGGTGTGGTGGACGGGACCGGCATGATGTGGGGCAGCCTGACGCACCAGCATTCGGCGTCCCCGCTGACCATGCCACAGCGAAAACTTGCGCCGCAGCGTGGGCAGACTGAATTGGACGGCGCAGCAGTCATGGATTGCTGGCCTCAGGCCTGTAGGAACAGCCGATAAACCGGGTTGTCGGTCTCTTCCACGTGCGGGTAGCCCAGGGTGTCCAGAAAGGCCTTGAAAGCCTTGTTGTCGGCCTTGGGCACCTGCAAGCCGACCAGGATGCGGCCATAGTCCGCGCCCTGGTTGCGGTAGTGGAACAAGCTGATGTTCCAGCCGGGCTGCATGGTGGACAAAAATTTCATCAGTGCGCCCGGACGCTCGGGAAAAACAAAACGCAGCAGGCGTTCGTTTTTCGACAGCGCGGTGTGGCCGCCGACCATGTGGCGGATATGTTCCTTGGCCAGGTCGTCGTGCGTCAGGTCCAGTGCCTTGAAGCCGTGTTTACTGAAGTTGTTGGCGATCTTCAGGCTCTCGCCTTTGCCATGTGTGGTCAGCCCGACAAACACATGGGCCTGGCTGGCGTCGCTGATGCGGTAGTTGAACTCGGTCACGCTGCGCGGGCCACCCGGCAATTCGCCGATCAGCTCGCAAAAGCGGCGGAAGCTGCCGCGCTCTTCGGGAATCGTCACCGCAAACAGGGCTTCCCGCTCTTCGCCGACCTCGGCCCGCTCGGCAACAAAACGCAGGCGGTCGAAGTTCATATTCGCGCCGCACAGAATGGCGGCGTAGGTCTCGCCTTTGGTTTTGTGGGTAGCCGCGTACTGCTTGATGGCCGCCACACTCATGGCGCCTGAAGGCTCGACGATGCTGCGCGTGTCAATGAAGACATCCTTGATGGCGGCGCAGACGGCGTCGGTGTCCACTGTGATGAATTCATCAACGAGCTCGCGGCTGATGCGGAAGGTTTCCTCACCGACCAGCTTGACCGCCGTGCCGTCGGCAAACAGGCCCACGTCAGGCAATGTCACCCGCTTGCCTGCGCCTACGGACAGGGCCATGGCGTTGGAATCGTTCATCTGCACGCCAATGACTTTGACCTCGGGCCGCACCGCCTTGATGTAATTGGCCACGCCAGAGATCAGGCCGCCGCCGCCTATGGCCACAAACACCGCATCGAGCGAGCCTTTGCCAATGGTCTGGATCTGCCGCAGGATTTCCATGGCGATGGTGCCCTGGCCGGCGATCACGTCGGGGTCGTCAAAGGGGTGCACAAAGGTCAGCCCGTTTTTTTTCTCCAGCGCGACCGCGTGCAGATGGGCATCGGAATAACTGTCACCGTGCAGGATCACCTCACCGCCCAGCGCGCGAACGGCATCGACCTTGACCTGCGGTGTGGTGACCGGCATCACGATCACCGCACGCGTGCCGAGTTTGTGCGCGCCCAGCGCGACCCCCTGCGCATGGTTGCCGGCGGAGGCGCAAATCACGCCCTTCTTCAGCTGGGCCGCGCTCAGGTGCGCCATCTTGTTGTACGCGCCGCGCAGCTTGAAGCTGAACACCGGTTGCTGGTCTTCCCGCTTGAGCAACACCGTGTTGTGCAGACGCCGGCTGAGGTTTTTGGCCGGCTCCAGCGCGGACTCGACAGCCACGTCATAAACGCGTGCAGTGAGAATTTTTTTCAGGTAATCAGCGGGCTGCAGCGCGCGCGCGGGTACAGGCCGGGAGGTCCCTGGCTTGGAGGGTGGGGCGGGTTTTGAAGAGGCGGGCATGTGTCTTTCTCGCAGCCCGACATCATAGTGGGCAAGAAAAAAGGCCCAGACCTTGCGGTCTGGGCCTGTAAATCCACCCTTTCAGGGATGGAGGAGACAAGCGGTGGCATGAAACAAGGCTGCGTTCATGCGATGATTTCAGTATAGCGGAGGCATGTTGCACTGCAATATGATTTGTTGCGAATAATAAACAAAACCTCTTTTTTTCGACAGTATTTCTGCTTGGAAGGGCGCGCAATTTATGGAATGCACGGTGAGCTGGACAGGCGCCAAGGAGGCCGCTGGAAACAGTACTTCTGGCTCGGCGATGAGTTTTCTGGCCACGACAGGCAGCGGCCATACATTGGTGATGGACGGCGCGCCTGACGCCGCCAAGCCGGAAAACGGCGGCGCCAACCTGGCGCCGCGACCCATGGAGACGGTGCTGGCAGGTACCGGGGGCTGTACCGCCTACGACGTGGTGCTGATCCTCAAACGGGGCCGTCACGACGTGCGTGGCTGCACGGTCAAGCTGACGTCAGAGCGCGCTGACACAGACCCCAAGGTGTTCACCAAAATTCATATGCATTTTGTGGTCACCGGCAAAAACCTGGCGGCCAGTGCGGTGGAGCGCGCCATCGCCATGAGCCACGACAAATACTGCTCAGCCACCATCATGCTCGGCAAAACGGCAGACATCACTACCAGCTTCGAGCTTGTGGACGTCTGATTTTTTTGCAGATGAAGATTGGCCGCTTGCCCTTGTGGGTAAAGCGCAAGACGCTATAAAAACAATAGCTAAATGTAATGGGCGGTGGTCGTCATGACCTTGGCTGCGCTGCGCATCAAGGCCTTCACGGGTGCAGGCAGGGCCAGTGCTCCGGCGCCCTCTGCTTCCACCGCGTGACGTGCTTCGTCGTCTTTCATTTGCGCCACGATGGCGCGAGATGCGTGGTCCCCCTCGGGCAAACGTTCGAGATGACTGACCAGGTGCGCTTCAACCTGCCGCTCGGTTTCCACCACAAACCCCAGGCTCACCCGGTCGCCCAGCCTTCCCGCCAGCAAACCCATCCCGAAGGCGCCCGCATACCAAAGCGGATTAAGCAGGGAAGGCCGTGCGCCCAGTTCGTCCAGGCGCTCGCGTGTCCAGGCCAGGTGGTCACCTTCTTCCTTGCTGGCTTCCAGAAACTGCTGGCGCAACACGGGGTTGCGCGTGCTCAGGGCCTGCGAGGCGTAAAGCGCTTGCGCGCACACCTCGCCAACGTGGTTGACACGCATCAGGGCACCGGCCAGCGCCTTGTCTGAAGCGCTCAACGCCGTGATTTCCCCCGCAAGGGTCGGGCAACTTCGGCTGGCGCGTGGTTTTGCAAAAAGGGTGCGCAGCGCGCCGTCAGCGATCTTGAGCAGGGCGTCCATGGTGTTCTGTTTCAGGTGTTTGATGGCTTGCTGATGAGGGGTGGTTTGCGGCAGTAGCTGCAGCTGAAAGTTTATCCACCCGGGCTTCAAGCCGAAGGAGGCGTTCGTCAAGGGTCGTGCCCTGTGCGGGTAGGGGCCCAGCTGGCAGGGCCTTGTCTGAAGGGCTATTTCTGTAGCGGGCGTCGGGGTTGCTGTCTGGGGAGGAGGGCAGCAGCCGCGCAACTTCGTGCCCCCTGCGCGTGATGCAGAAGGTTTCCCCGCGCTCGACAGCCGCAATCAGGCGGGAGAAATTCTGATTGGCGTCGCGCAGGGAGATGTTCTGTTGTTTCATTGCAGCGTCGGAGCGACAAGGGTGGAAAACGAGGCGAAAAGGGCTGCTTCATTGTGTCAAACAAGCCCCTTGATTGATGTACTACAAATTGTAGTACAAAGAGCTGGTCTCTGAGAGGCTCAGTGACCCGAAAGCGCCCGGGAAAGTGAAAAGGAATTTGTTGCAGGGGTGCAACGGAAATACATTTATCGGGCTAATTCCTTTGCGAAAGCAGCCGGCCTCTGGTGCAATACACACAACTTCCTAAATGGAGGTTGGCCCGGGGATCCAAAATCCTGGAGCCCTATGTTTAACCTTGGAGAAACTCGCAATGAAAAAATCCCTAGTCGCTTTGGCTGCACTGGCCGTTATTGGCGCAGCTTCTGCACAATCTTCTGTGACCATGTACGGTGCTGTTGAGCCTACCGTTGACTTTGGTTACAAGAACAGAACCAACACAATGACGCAAACCTTCACGCCTACAGGCGCGTTGGCCAGCACAACGATGGCTAGCACCGAGTACAAGCCTGGTTTCCGTGTCAATGACGGTAACGACCAAGGTACCGGCACTTCGCGTATCGGCTGGTTGGGTACGGAAGATCTGGGCGGCGGTCTGAAAGCCAAGTTCCAGCTGGAAATGGGTCTGCGCGTTGATGACGGTTGCGTGACCAACGGCTCTGGCAATGTTTGCTCCTCCGGCGCTTCCGGTGGCAACCTGTTCGGCCGTAACGCATGGCTCGGTATCCAGGGTGGCCTGGGTGAAGTTCGCCTCGGTCGTCAAGTTCTGGGCTCTTTCGGCGTGCAAGCCAAGAGCTGGGCAGGCGGTTCGAGCAATGGTTTGTATGAGCCAGGTGCGCTTGTGTCCCCTCTGATGGGCGGCGTGCGTTTCTCCAACGCCGTCAAGTACCTGTCCCCCAACATGGGTGGTTTCCAGGCGACCGTGACTCTGGCTGCGCCTGAAATTGCTGGCAATACCAACACTTCCACCACTGCTGCCTTCGCTCCTGGTGTGATCCCTGTTACAGCTACGACTAATGCCAAAGCCAAGACCGGACTCGATCTGGCGCTTGAGTACGGCAATGGTCCTCTGTACGTTGGTTTTGGTTACAACCGTGGTGGTAACAACTCTGACTCGAACAACGGTGTGGCTGGCGCTGGGAATTCCTTGGTCAATGCCGGCGCACGTAGCAAGCAGTACACCCTGGGTGCGGCTTTTGACTTCGGCGTGGTCAAGCCTTTCATCAACCACACACGTGCGCGTGTTGATGGTTCCAACGTCACCACCCCTGGTGCTGGTGTAGCTACTGCCGGCTTCACCGATGGTCGTGAAAAAGCAACAACCATCGGTCTGCGCGCTCCTATCGGCGCTGCCACGCTGATCACTTCGTACGGCGTCTCGAAGACGACGGCAGGTAGCCGCACAGCAAATGGTGCGGTCAATACTGCTGTCTCTAACCTCGACGGTAAAGAGAAAGCGGCCCAGATCGGTGTTCAGTACCCACTGTCCAAGCGCACTCTGCTGGAAGCCAACATTGGCCGTTTCAAGAATGACACCACCACACGCGGTTCATCGTTCGCTGCTGTGACCGGCGCTCTGACTGGCACGTCCGTGACTACCTTCAACCAGAAGGTCAGCGCTGTCAACTTCGGTATCAAGCACTCCTTCTAATTGGCAGCTGGCCCAGGTCAGCTTCTATGAAGAAAGTCAAAAAGCCGCCTTCGGGCGGCTTTTTTTATGGAAATTGCAGATTGTTCGCTGCTCGGAGAAATAGATGAAGAAACCTGCGTGGACAGGAATAAAGAGTGCGGTGGCGCTGGTTGTGATGCTGCAACTGCTTGCCTGTGGTTCCATCAAGCCGTCGCCGGTAGAAATGGCGCCGGAAGAGTTTGTGAGCGCCACCCCATGGGCTGCCGCGGCCTTGAGCAGTGAATCAGCAGCCGTGTCTGCGCCTGTCCCGGTGTGGAAGCATCATTCTTTACCGGGTAAGCGGCCTAACCAGTTTCGTTATGTACGCAAGGATGGCCGCGATGCAATGGCTGCCACTTCCCGGTCTTCTGCAAGCATGCTGCGGAAGGTGATCCGCATCGAGCCAGGAGAGTTGGATGCGGTGCGGTTTTCCTGGAAAGTTCCTGAATTGATAGCTCAGGCCGATATGGCTTTGCGTGAAGCAGATGATTCGCCGGTCCGCGTCGTGTTGATGTTCGAGGGTGACCGGAGCACTTTTTCCGCCAAAAATGCCATGCTTTCCGAGATGGCGCGTGCCCTGACCGGGGAAGAGCTTCCTTACGCGACCCTGATGTATGTGTGGTGCAACACGCGGCCTGCCGGTTCGGTGATGCTTAATGCCCGTACCGACCGCATACGAAAGCTGGTGGTGGAGTCCGGCACCAGCCGGCTCCAGCAGTGGGTGGATTACGAGCGCAACATCCGTGCGGACTATGAAAAAGTATTCGGCGAAGCCCCCGGAGCGCTTGTGGGCATCGCCATCATGACTGACAGCGACAACACCCGCAGCACGGCCCAGGCCTGGTACGGACCTGTCACCTTGGGGACAGCCGGGCGTCACAAGTAGTTACTTGGCGACGTTTGTGAAGGAAAACCCCTGCAAACGACCCGGCCCGCTTATTGCATAGTAGTGGTCTTTCAATCGATGAGGAGTTTTCATGAAATTCAAACAGCTTGCTTGGGTCTCTGCCACCCTAGCGGTGATGGCGACTGCCCCGGTGCTGCACGCCAAGCCGTTCAAATGGTCCAGCGCCAGCGATATCCCTACACTGGACATCCATTCCCAGAACAATGCCCTGGGTAACGGCGTGCACGCCGCGATTTACGACGCACTGGTCTACTACAACAGCCAGACCTTCAAGCCCGAAGGGCAACTGGCGACGGCCTGGCGCGAAATCTCGCCAACGCAAATGCGCTTCACCCTGCGCTCGGGCGTGAAATTCAGCGACGGCACGCCGTTAACGGCCGACGACGTGGTGTATTCCATCACCCGGGCCATGGCCAAGACCTCGAACTACGCCGTCTACACCCAGGGCATCGACCGCGTGGTGAAGGTCAACGACAACACCGTCGACTTCATCATGAAGGGCTCCAATCCTGTGTTGCTCAACCAACTCACCGAGTTGCGCATCATGAGCAAGGCCTGGGCCGAGAAAAACAAGTCTGTTGAGCCGAAAGACATTCGCGCCAAGGACGAAACCTTCGCGCACCGCAACGCCATGGGCACTGGCCCCTACATGGTCAAGGAGTGGCAGCCTGACCAGAAGCTGGTGATGGTGAAGAACCCGAACTACTGGGGCACCGTCCCGACGAACGTGACCGAGATCATTTACACCCCGATCAAGTCCGAAGCTACGCGCGTGGCTGCGCTTCTGTCCGGAGAAGTCGACTTTGTGCTGGACCCGAGCCCGCAGGACTTGGCGCGTCTGCGCAGCAATGCCAACCTCAAGGTCATCGACGGCATCGAAAATCGGACCATCTTCTTTGGAATGGACCAGTTCAGGGATGAACTACCTGGCTCCAATGTCAAGGGCAAGAACCCGCTGAAAGACCAGCGGGTGCGCATGGCGCTGTACCAGGCCATCGACATCAACAGCATTGTCCGCGTGACCCTGCGCGGCCTGGGCCAGGCGACCGGGACTCTGGTGGCGCCGCAGGTCAATGGCTGGACCGAGGCGGTGCACAAGCGGTTCCCGTTTGATCCGGAAGCATCCAAAAAGCTGCTGGCTGACGCCGGTTATCCGCAGGGTTTCGAGGTGGATTTTGCCTGCCCGAACAACCGCTACATCAATGACGAGGAAATCTGCCAGGCGGTAACCGCCATGTGGTCGCGTATCGGCGTCAAGGCCAAGCTGCGTACGATGCCGCTGGTGACCTACTTCCCGATGATCCAGCGCTACGAAGCCAGCATCTACATGCTGGGCTGGGGCGTGCCGACCTTTGACGCGCTGTACAGCCTGCAGTCTCTGACACGCAGCGTGGGCACGGGCGGCGACGGCAACTACAACGTCGGCCGTTACAGCAACCCGCGCATGGACATCGTGGTGGACCGCGTCAAGACCGAGACCGATCTGCCGGTGCGCAACCGCTTCCTGACCGAGGGCCTGCAACTGAGCAATGACACCGTGTCGCACCTGCCACTGCACAATCAGATCATCCCTTGGGCGATGAAGAAAAACATTGAGGTGACACACCGCGCCGACAACCGTCTGGACTGGCGCCTGATCAAGGTCAACTGATCGCGGCGGCTGAGCAAGGTCCCAAGAGCCCCCCCGGGGCTCTTTTTTTGCCGGTGATAATTTTCTTTAAACCTAAAGTAAACCCGATGTCGGCAGGCAGTTTGCTCTGCTAGCATCGGCTCTCGACTAAAAATCCCATTCGATGCTCGCATTCATTCTCCGTCGCCTGTTCCAGGCAGTGATCGTGATGATCACAGTCGCCTTCCTGGCTTTCATGCTGTTCCAGTACGTGGGCGATCCGGTGGTGTTCTTGCTGGGTCAGGATGCGCAGCCCGACCAGATTCGCCAGCTCCGCGCCGACTTGGGCTTGGACAAGCCCTTTTTCGTGCAGTTTGGCCATTTTCTGTTCAATGCCGTGCAGGGTGAGTTTGGCCTGAGCCTGCGCCAGGGCGCGAAGGTGTCGCGCTTGATTGCCGAGCGCTTTCCCGCGACGCTTGAACTGGCGCTGGTGGCGGCCCTGCTGGCACTGGTGATCGGCGTGCCCATGGGGGTCTACGCAGCCTTGCGGCGCGGCACGTTTTTCAGCCAGGTGCTGATGACGGTGTCGTTGTTGGGCGTGTCGCTGCCGACTTTTCTGATCGGTATTTTGTTGATTCTGGTTTTTGCGGTGGGCCTGGGCTGGTTCCCCAGCTTTGGCCGTGGTGAGGTGACGCACATAGGCGGGTGGACGACCGGCTTGCTCAGCGCCAAAGGCTGGCACCACATCGTGCTGCCGGCCGTGACGCTGGCTATTTTTCAGCTCACCCTGATCATGCGGCTGGTTCGCGCCGAGATGCTGGAGGTGCTGCGCACCGACTACATCAAGTTCGCGCGTGCCCGTGGCTTGTCCAATCGCGCCATTCATTTCGGTCACGCGCTGAAGAACACGCTGGTTCCGGTGATGACCATCACCGGCCTGCAGCTCGGTGGCCTGATCGCTTTCGCCATCATCACCGAGACCGTGTTCCAGTGGCCGGGCATGGGCCTGCTGTTCATCCAGGCCGTGACCTTTGCCGATATTCCGGTGATGGCCGCCTACCTGTGCCTGATTGCGCTGATCTTCGTGGTCATCAATCTGGTGGTGGACCTGCTTTATTTTGCCGTTGATCCCCGCCTGCGCGCGAGCAACGCCGGGGGGCACTGATGCTGGCTCCGCGCCCCGCGCCGACGCTCAGGGCCAACGGCCGCGTGTTCGCCCAGATTGCCCAATTCCATCCGGAACTGACGGCCTTTCGCCGCGACCTGCATGCCCATCCCGAGCTTGGTTTTGAAGAGGTTTATACAGGCACGCGCGTGCGGGAGGCGCTGGAGCGCTGTGGTGTCGACGAGATCCACACGGGCATCGGCAAGACCGGCCTGGTGGCCGTCATCCGAGGCCGGCAAAGCAAGAGCGGCCGCATGATCGGCCTGCGTGCCGACATGGATGCGCTGCCAATGACCGAACACAACGAGTTCGCCTGGAAGTCCTCCAAGGTCGGTCTGATGCACGGCTGCGGCCACGACGGCCACACCACCATGCTTGTCGGTGCCGCGCGTTATCTGGCAGCCACACGCAATTTCGACGGCACGGCAGTGCTGATTTTCCAGCCCGGTGAAGAGGGTTTTGCCGGCGCACGCATCATGATCGAGGACGGCCTGTTTGACCGCTTTCCGGTGCAGGCGGTGTACGGCATGCACAACTGGCCGTCCATGCGGCCGGGCACCATTGGTATCCGGCCCGGCCCGATGATGGCTGCGGCAGACCGTGTCACCATCGACATCACCGGGCGCGGCGGCCATGGGGCGCATGCCTACATGACGGTGGACCCGGTCGTGGTGTCGGCGCACATCATCACGGCGATCCAGAGCATCGTGTCGCGCAACGCCAATCCGATAGACAGCGCGGTGGTCAGCATTTGTGCCATGCACGCCGGCGACATGGGCGCCTTCAGCGTGGTGCCTGGCAAAGCCTCACTGGTGGGCACGGTGCGCACCTTCAGCCCCGACGTGCAGGACATGGTGGAGCGCCGCCTCAGCGAACTGTGCGGTGCCGTGGCGCTGGGTTTCGGCGCCTCGGCGGCAGTGCACTACGAACGTATTTACCCGGCCACCATCAACTCTTACGATGAGGCCATGTTTGCCGCCGATGTGGCCGAGGGACTGGTCGGTGCCGACCATGTCGTGCGCGACATGGCGCCCAGCATGGGCGCGGAGGATTTTTCCTTCATGCTGCAGGTCAAGCCAGGTGCCTACCTGCGCATCGGGCAGGGTGCCGAAAATGGCGTCGGCAGCTGCTTCCTGCACAACTCCCGCTACGACTTCAATGATGACATCCTGCCGCTGGGCGCCGCATTGCATGCTGGCTTGGTGGAGCAGTCCATGCCTTTAACCGTGTAGTCCCAAGACATTTCCACCAACAGGAGAATCCCATGAGTTTCAAGAGAAAAACGAGCCTGGCCCTTATCGGTTCTGCGCTGGCAGCTACCAGTTTTGTAGCATCTGCAGTGACGCTGCGGGTCGGCAACCAGGGGGATGCCCTGTCGCTGGATCCGCATTCGCTCAATGAATCGCTGCAGCTGACGGTGGTGGGCAACATCTATGAGCCGCTGGTCACGCGCGACCGCAACTACAAACTGGCGCCTTCGCTGGCCACCGACTGGAAGCAGACCTCGCCGACGGTCTGGCGCTTCAATCTGCGCAAGGGCGTGCAGTTCCATGACGGAACCCCCTTCACCGCCGACGATGTGATCTTCAGCTACGAGCGTGCCAAAGGTGATGGCTCGGACATGAAAAGTTATGTCGGCCAGATCAAGGAAATCAGAAAAATCGACGACCACACCCTTGATTTCGTCTTGAACAACCCCTTTCCCATCCTGCCTGAGTTGTTTACGCAGTGGCACATGATGAGCAAGAAGTGGTCCGAGGCCAACCAGGCGACCAAGCCGGTGGACCGCCGCAAGGGCATTGAAAACGCGGCCTCTTTCCGCGCCAACGGCACGGGACCGTTCCGGGTGCGTGAGCGCCAGCCCAATGTGCGTACCACCTTCGCGCGCAACGGCAACTACTGGGGAAAGATTGACGGCAATGTCGAGGAAGTCATTTTCAACGTGATTGGCAACGACAGCACCCGCGTCGCCGCGCTGCTGTCCGGCGAGATCGACGTGATGGAGCCGGTGCCGGTGCAGGACGTGCCGCGCATCAAGGCGACGCCCAACCTGCAGGTATTCCAGGGCCCGGAGCTGCGGATTATTTTTCTGGGCATGGACCAGAAACGTGATGAACTGCTGTTCTCCAGCGTCAAGGGCAAAAATCCCTTCAAGGACAAACGTGTTCGCCAGGCTTTCTACCAGGCTATCGACATCGAGGCGATCAAGAACCGTGTGATGCGCGGCGCATCCACGCCTGTGGCCACGCTGCTGGCGCCCGAAATCCGGGGTTATGCGCCCGAGCTGGCCAAACGCCTGCCGTTTGACCTTGAAGCCGCCAAGAAGCTGATGGCCGACGCCGGCTATGGTGCGGGTTTCGAGCTCAAGATGAACTGCCCGAATGACCGCTATGTGAACGACGGCGAGATTTGCCAGGCGGTTGCCGCCAACCTCTCGCGTATTGGTGTCAAGATCAACCTTGAGGCTGAAACCAAGGGCACGTATTTTCCGAAGGTCCTGCGCCGCGACACCAGCTTCTACATGCTGGGCTGGACGCCGAGCACGGTGGACGCGCACAACGTGCTTTATCCCATCATGTCGACACCGGGTGAAGGTGGCCGCGGCCAGTTCAACCTCGGGGCCTACAGCAACGCACGTGTTGACGAGCTGACCAACCTGGTCGCTTCAGAGACTGACGACAAGAAACGCACGGAGCTGATCCGCGAGGCGCTGAAGATCCACCAGGACGAGGTCGGCCATTTGCCGCTGCACCAGCAGGCCATCAACTGGGCGGCCAAAAAGAACATCGAGCTGGTGCAATGGCCTGACAACGGCATGCCCTGGAAATTCGTCAAACTGAACAAGTAATCCCTCGATGACAAGCGCGCTTTTCCGATTCTGGGACAGCGACGTCGGCTACAGCTTTCGCACCTCCCCGGTGGCGATGGCTGCGGCCGCAGTCGCCCTGATCTGTATTTTTTGTTCGGTGTTTGCGGGTTTTGTTGCCCCGCACAACCCGTTTGACCTGGCGACACTGGAACTCAGTGACGCGCGTTTGCCCCCGGCCTGGTCGGAAGGGGGTTCTTCCAAATACCTGCTGGGTACGGATGACCAGGGCCGCGATATTCTTTCCGCGTTGATGTACGGTGCCCGCATATCGCTGGCCGTTGGTTTTGCGTCCGTGGTGTTGTCGGTGCTGTTCGGCGTGGGGCTGGGCCTGCTGGCCGGGTTTTACGGCGGCTGGATCGACTCGGCCCTGATGCGGCTATGCGACGTGATGTTGTCATTCCCCGCCATTCTGGTGGCGCTGCTGATTGCCGGTGTCGGTCGCGCGCTGTTTCCCAATGCGCAGGATTCGCTGGCGCTGGGCGTGCTGATCATCTCCATCACCTTGACCGGCTGGGTCCAGTACGCACGTACCGTGCGCGGCTCGACGCTGGTGGAGCGCAGCAAGGAGTATGTGCAGGCGGCGCGCGTCACAGGCGTGGCGCCGCTGCGCATCATGCGCCGCCATGTGCTCCCGAATGTGATGGGGCCGGTGCTGGTACTGGCGACCATCCAGGTGGCCACGGCCATCATTACCGAAGCAACACTTTCCTTTCTGGGCGTGGGCGCGCCGCCGACTTCACCGTCGCTGGGTACGCTGATCCGCATCGGCAACGACTACCTGTTCTCCGGCGAGTGGTGGATCACGGTATTCCCCGGCGTCATGCTGGTCACGATTTCGCTGAGCGTCAATTTGCTGGGCGACTGGCTGCGTGATGCACTTAATCCGAGGTTACGGTGACACCCCCGAAGCGGCCTTCGGCCGCCTCGAACCCCCGCCAGAGCCGGTGGCTCTTCGGAGCCGTCCAAGCCTGCACAGGCAGGCTTGTGGAGCCGCGGTCCTCAGCCCCTCCAGGGGGCGCCACCTGTGGCCCGGCAAAGCCGGTTCCACTGTGGCCGCTTGAATTTAGTGAGTAGTGAATGAGCCTTTTACAAGTCCAAAACCTGATCGTCGAATTTCCCGGCCGGCGCGGCACGCTGCGCGCGCTGGACGACATTTCCTTTGACATTGCGCCCGGTGAAATCCTCGGCGTGGTTGGTGAATCCGGCGCCGGCAAGTCGCTGACCGGTGCGGCCATCATCGGCCTGCTGGAGCCGCCCGGCCGCATAGGCGGTGGGCAGGTCCTGCTTGAAGGCCAGCGCATCGACAACCTGCCTTATGAGCAGATGCGCCACATTCGCGGCCGCAAGATTGGCGCCATCTTCCAAGACCCGCTGACCTCGCTGAACCCACTGTACTCCGTGGGTCGCCAGCTGATTGAAACCATCCTGGCGCACCTGCCGGTGAGCCAGGCAGAGGCGCGGCAGCGCGCGATTTCGCTGCTGCAGGACACCGGCATTCCGGCGGCCGAACAGCGCATCGACCATTTTCCGCACCAGTTCTCCGGCGGCATGCGCCAGCGGGTGGTGATTGCCCTGGCGCTGGCCGCCGAGCCCAAGTTGATCGTCGCCGATGAGCCGACCACCGCGCTGGACGTGTCGATTCAGGCGCAGATCATCATGTTGCTCAAGACCATCTGCAAGAAGCGCGGCGCTGCCGTGATGCTGATCACCCATGACATGGGCGTGATCGCCGAAACCTGCGACCGCGTGGCTGTACTGTATGCCGGACGGGTTGCCGAGATTGGCCCGGTGCATGAGGTCATCAACCATCCATCCCATCCCTACACGGCCGGTCTGATGGCAGCGATTCCGGACATCACGCTGGACCGTGAGCGGCTCAACCAGATCGACGGCGCCATGCCGCGTCTCAATGCGATTCCGCCCGGCTGTGCCTACAATCCGCGCTGCCCCCAGGTGTTTGAGCGCTGCCGACAGGAAAGACCCGACCTGCTGACCGCAGGCGCCACCCGCGCTGCTTGCTGGCTGCACGACGTTCCCGTGGGAGTATCCGCATGAGCAGCGCTGGACCTCTGGTTCAGGCACATGACCTGGCCAAGACTTTTGATGTGTCGCCGCCCTGGCTCAACCGGGTGCTGGAAGGCAAACCGCGGCAGATGCTCAATGCCGTCGACGGTGTGAGTTTCGAGATCGAAAAAGGCAAAACCCTGGCACTGGTCGGCGAGTCCGGCTGCGGCAAGAGCACGGTGGCCAAGCTGCTGGTGGGGCTGTACAACCCGACCCGTGGCGGTCTCACCTTCGACGGCCAGGATGCGCATGCGGCTTTCAAGACGCCGCAGGGCCGCAAGTTGCGCAGCCGCATCCAGATGATCTTCCAGGATCCCTACGCCAGCCTGAACCCGCGCTGGATTGTCGAGGACGTCGTCGGCGAGCCGCTGCGCGAGCACGGGCTGATCACCGATGGGGCCGAGCTCAAGAACAAGGTCGGGGAGTTGCTCAAATCGGTTGGCCTGTCACCACTGGACATGGTGAAGTACCCGCACCAGTTTTCCGGCGGCCAGCGCCAGCGCATCTCGATTGCCCGCGCGCTGGCGACCCAGCCGGAGTTTCTGGTTTGCGATGAGCCGACCTCTGCGCTTGACGTCAGTGTGCAGGCGCAGGTCCTCAACATCATGAAGGACCTGCAGCGCGAACGCGGCCTGACCTATCTGTTTATCTCGCACAACCTCGCGGTGGTGCGCCACGTCAGCGACCAGGTCGGCGTGATGTACCTGGGCCGCCTGGTCGAGCTGGCAGACAAGCAAACGCTGTTTGCCGCGCCGCGCCATCCCTACACACGCATGCTGCTGGACGCGATCCCGAAGATGCACGACATCGGGCGCGACCGCACGCCGGTGCAGGGCGAAGTGCCCAACCCGTTGAATCCGCCGACCGGTTGCACCTTCCACCCGCGCTGCCCACACGTCAACGACCGCTGCCGCGCCGAACGTCCGCAATTGCTGAGCATCCAGGGCGTGAAGATCGCCTGCCATGCGGTGGAAGAGGGCCGGATCTAGCGCTACTATTTTTGTAGCTGGTGGCCCTTGCTGGACGGGGGCTGGAGGCCAATTCCTGTTCGTAAATCGAGCGCACGTTTGACCAGTGTAAAAAACCGACTGGCTGGGCTCAGCCCGAATGGTGCCCGGTTTTTCGACCTGGATCCCGAGGCAGCCCGGGGATGACGTGGTGCGCCGTCGATCAGCGATCCATCGCCGGCCGCTTGGGGTCAAACTTCCAGCCCGGAATCAGGCTCTGCATCGCCACCGCGTCATCGCGCGAACCGAGGCCGTGCTGCTTGTAAAGCTGATGCGCTTTCTCGACCTCCACCATGTCAAGCTCGACACCCAAGCCAGGCGTCTTCGGCACCTGCACCAAACCGCCTTCGATCTTCAACGGCTCTTTGGTCAGGCGCTGCCCGTCCTGCCAGATCCAGTGGGTGTCGATGGCGGTGACGCGGCCGGGTGCGGCGGCGCCGACCTGGGTGAACATCGCCAGCGAGATGTCGAAATGGTTGTTGGAGTGCGAGCCCCAGGTCAGGCCCCAGTCGCGGCAGGTCTGCGCCACACGAACGGAGCCGGCCATGGTCCAGAAGTGCGGGTCGGCCAGCGGGATATCCACCGATTGCAGCGACAGCGCGTGGCAGAGTTGCCGCCAGTCGGTGGCAATCATGTTGGTCGCCGTTGCCAGGCCAGTGGCGCGGCGGAACTCGGCCATGACCTCGCGGCCTGAAAATCCGTCTTCGGCCCCGCAGGGGTCTTCGGCATACGCCACCACGCCGCGCATGCCCTGCATCAGGCGGATCGCGTCTTTCAGCAGCCAGCCACCGTTCGGGTCCAGCGTGACGCGCGCTTTCGGAAAACGCTCGTGCAGGGCGCGAATCGCCTCGACCTCTTCCTCGCCACGTAACACACCGCCTTTGAGCTTGAAGTCGTTGAAACCATAACGTGCATGCGCCGCCTCGGCCTGGCGCACGATGGCTTCCGGTGTCACGGCTTCCTCGTGGCGCACGCGCGACCAGGCGTCGGGCGCATCCGGCTCACTGGCGTAAGGCAAGTTTGTTTTCGACTTGTCGCCGACAAAAAACAGATAGCCCAGCATCTCCACCGCCTCGCGCTGCTGACCTTCACCGAGCAAGGCCGCCACCGGCACCTCCAGGTGCTGGCCCAGCAGGTCGAGCAGCGCCGACTCGATGGCTGTCACCGCATGGATGGTGGTGCGCAGGTCAAAAGTCTGCAGCCCGCGCCCGCCGGCATCGCGGTCGGCAAACTGGCGCTGCACACCCTGCAGCACCTGCTGGTGCGAGCCGATGGCCTGACCGACCACCAGCGCACGCGCGTCCTCCAGGGTCTGGCGGATCTTTTCGCCGCCGGGAACCTCACCCACGCCGGTGCGGCCGGCGCTGTCGCTCAAGATCAGGATGTTGCGGGTGAAAAAAGGGCCGTGTGCGCCGCTGAGATTCAGCAGCATGCCGTCTCGGCCGGCGACGGGAATCACTCGCAGATCGGTGATGCGGGGGGTGGAATGTCCAGACATGGGGAAATTTTGGCTTGCGTGGCGGAAAACGCGCACAGAAGAAAAGGGGAAAAGGAAAAAAATGCAATGGTAGCGCTACCTTTGCATTTGGTCAATTTCAGAGAAGCACCTGATTTGGCCAGCGCCAACTCAGGTGCTGTCGCGCTGCACGATGGAAAAGCCCACGTCCACCACGCGCGAGGTGACCTCCCGCCCCTCAGCGCGGTCCACGATGAACTGCGCGGCCTGACGGCCAATCGCCATGCTGTCGATGCGTACCGTGGTCAACGCCGGATCCAGGTCCGCAGCGAATTCGAGGTCGCCGAAACCTACCACCGCCAGCTGGCCGGGCACCGCCACGCCGCGCACCCGGGCTTCGGTCATCACACCCAAGGCCAGCAGATCAGAGCTGCAGAACACCGCATCAACGTCGGGTGAAGTTAGCAACAACTCCGACAGAGCACAGCGCCCACTCTTGAGTGTGGTTGGCGCCGGCACGGTGATCACGGGCACGGCCGGTAGGCCGGCCGCCTGCGCTGCGGTGTGAAAAGCCTGCTGGCGCCGCATCGACCGCTCGTCGTCGCCACCAATCATGGCGAGGCGGCGCCGGCCGTTGGCCCAGAGGAAGTTGACCACCGCGCGGCCCACATCGCTGTGCGAAAAACCGACCAGCATGTCGATGGGTGTCGACGTCAGGTCCCAGGTTTCCACCACCGGGATGCCCGAGGCCAGCAGGCGTCGGCGCCCCAGGGGCGAATGCGTGATGCCTGTCAGCACGATGCCATCAGGCCGGCGGCTGATGATGGCTTCCAGCAACGCGTCTTCGCGCGAATCGGCATATCCGCTCTGACCCAACATCAGCTGGTAGCCCTGGGCGACCAGCGCCTCGTTGAGCGCCCGGACGGTGCCGAGAAACACCGGCCCCGAAATCGTCGGCACCATCGCCGCCACCAAGCGGCTGCGCGCCGAGGCCAGGCCGCCGGCGACGCGGTTGGGCACATAACCGGTGCTGGCCACCGCCTCGGTGACGCGCCGCACCAGCTCGGCCGAGACTTGCGACGGCGTGTTGAGCGCACGGGAGGCGGTGATGGGCGCCACGCCGGCCAGGCGCGCGACCTCATGCAGTGTGACGGCGCCGCTGCCGCGGCGGGCGCGGCGCGCGGCAGGCGTGGCGTCTTCGCTCATGCGGCATCTCCGGGGGCGTTGTTCGCTATTGTTTTGATAGCTACTCGCGCCCATCGAACGGGGGCTGGAGGCCTAAAAAGCTTGAAATTGGGGGCCATCACAACATCGCGTTACGCAGCCGCGCAAACACCTTCCAGAACGCCGCTTCCTGGGTGGTCGCGAAGTTGATGCGCATCAGCGTGGTCGGTGTGCGCACCGCGTGGAACAGCGCACCCGGCGCGATCAGGTAAGCCTCGTCGAGCATGCGCTGGGCCAGCGCGTCGGTGTCCACACCGGTATCGACCCAGCCGAACAGGCCGGCCGGCTCGGCCGCGAAGCTGCAGCCGTGGGCCAGCGCCAGCTTGACGCTGCGGGCGCGCGCCGCAGCGAGCTGCGTGCGTATGCGTTCGGCATGGCGGCGCAACTGACCCTGGTCGATGCACCAGGCCAGCGCCTTTTCAAGCAGCGCCGGTGTGGTCAAGGTGCCCAGAAGCTTGGTGTCCAGCAGGCGCTGCACCAGATCTGGCGGCGCCGCCATGAAGCCGACACGCCAGCCCGGCGCCAGGATCTTGGCGAAGCCGCTGACGTAAATGGTGCGCTGCAGGCCGTCCAGCGCGCACAGCCGCGTCGCATGCTCCGGCGCCAGGTGGCTATAGGTATCGTCTTCAACGATATGGAAGTTGTGTGTATTGGCCAGCTGCAACAGGCGATGTGCGCTGCCGGGTGTCAGGCAATAACCAGTCGGGTTGTGGAGCACGCTGACGCTGACAAACAACTTGGGCGCGTGGGCCTCGCAGTAACGCGCCATCACTTCCAGGTCCGGGCCGTCGGCACGCCGCGGCACCGGCAGGATGCGCATGCCCATAGCATCGAGCCGCGCAAACTCGACCGCCCAGCCCGGCTCCTCGACCATCACGCAGTCGCCGGCGCGCAGCAGGGTGCGGCTGACGATATCTAGCGCGTGGGTGGCGCCCACGCTGGTAATGATCTGCTCAGGCGCTGCATGCACATTGAGCACGCCGAGTTTTTGCGACAACGCGCGGCGCAGGCCGCTGTCGCCCATGGGTTCGCCGTAACTCAGCGAAAAATCGCGCAGCGCGCTGCCGCTCGTGACCTTGCGCACGGCAGCCGGCAGGAAGCTGGTGTCCAGCCACTCGGGCGGGAACACGCCCATGCCAGGCTGCGGCTTGTTGCTGACGCGATGGAACATGCCACGGATCAGCGCCGAAGCATCGACCGGCGCCTGCCGGGTTGCCATCCAGGCCGAGGTGCTCCAGACCGGTGAGTCCGGGGTGCCGGTCGGGGCGGCCGCCGGTCGGCTGGCGGACCGGGCGGGAAATGCAGCGGTCACATCCCGCACAAAAAAGCCCCGGTTCTTGCGCGCCTCGACCAGCCCTTGGGCCAGCAATTGGTCATACGCGGCCACCACGGTGGAGACGCTCACCCCCTGCTGCTGCGCACACTGGCGCACCGAGGGCAGGCGCGCCCCCGGCGCCAGCAGGCGGCCGCGTATGCGTTCGGCAAAACGAGCGCTGAGCTGCTCGGTCAGCGACTGGGCGGCGGTTTTCATCAACATGGGCGAGCCTTGGACAATCGGTGTGCTGACAAACGGGGCAATACAGTTTCAGATTTTGTACTCACAACTGTACTGTTGATGTGCTGGTTTGGACTATAAAGTCTGAAGCATGAATTGGCAAGAATTTATCGCTTTGCTGGTGCTGGCGACGGCCATGAGCTTTTCGCCCGGGCCCAACACCACGCTCGCGACCGCGCTGGCGGCCAACCACGGCCTGCGCCGCGCCATGCCCTTCGTCTGTGCGGTGCCGGTCGGCTGGGGCGTGTTGCTGAGCCTGTGCGCGCTGGGCCTGGGCGCGCTGCTGCTGGCGATCCCGCTGCTGGGGCTGGCGATCAAGTTGCTCGGCGTGGTCTACCTGTTCTGGCTGGCCTCGAAGATCGCGCGTTCGCGTCAGCTCAGCCAGGCCGACGCCGACCGCATGAACATCGGCTTCTGGCAGGGCGCAGCACTGCAGTTTGTCAACATCAAGGCCTGGATGCTGGCCCTTGCCATTGTCAGTGGCTGGATCGCCGGCCGCAGCGACCCCGGCCTGCGTTTTGCCGTGGTGCTTCCGGTGATGCTGGCCTATGCCTTTGCCAGCAATCTGACGTACGCGCTGGCCGGCTCACTGCTTCGTGAATGGCTGTCGGGGCCGCAGGGCACGGGCAGGCGCCTGCGTGGGTTCAACCTGGGGATGGCCGCCGTGCTGGTGGCCACCGCCATCTGGATGCTTTTTCTATGAGCCCCACCTCTGCGCAGATCAACAAGGGGCTGTGGCTGGGCCTGCTGGGCATCGTGATTTTCGCCGTCACGCTGCCCATGACGCGCCTGGCCGTGGGCACGCCCGATGCGCCGCAGATGTCGGGTATGTTCATTGCGCTGGGGCGGGCTGTGGTCGCCGCAGGGTTGTCAGCACTGTTTCTGCTGGCGACCCGGGCACCTTTGCCGCAGCGCCAAAACTGGCTGCCGCTGGCGATCACGGCCGCCGGGGTGGTTTTTGGTTTTCCCCTGTTCACCTCGATCGCCATGCGTTATGTGGAAGCCATGCACGCGAGCGTGATTGTCGGCGTGCTTCCGCTGGCCACCGCTGCGGTGGGGGCGGTGTTGCATCGCCAGCGGCCGTCGACAGGTTTCTGGTTGTGCGCGGCGTTCGGCAGCGCACTGGTGGTGGCATTCGCGGTGCTGCGGTCGGGGGCGGCCGGTTTCTCGATTCATTTCGCCGACATGTTGCTGCTGGCGGCCATGTTGTGTGCAGCCATCGGCTACGGCTATGGCGCGCGGCTATCGCAGCACATGCAGGCCGAACACGTGATCTGTTGGGCGCTGCTGATCTCCCTGCCGCTGACCCTGCCGCTGGCGTGGCTGAATTGGCCCACAGCGCCGGTCCGGGCCACCGCCTGGGCCGGCTTTGCCTACCTCGGCGTGTTTTCGATGTGGCTGGGGTTTTTTGCCTGGTACCGTGGCCTGGCACTGGGCGGCACGGTGCGCGTCAGCCAGGTGCAGCTGGTGCAGCCATTTTTGTCCATGCTGTTTGCCGTGCCACTTCTCGGTGAACGCCTGGACGCTGTCACCGTCGGTTTTGGTATCGCCGTGATCGCCACGGTTTTCATCGGCAAGAAAATGCAGATCCAGCCCTCGACGCAAAACTCACTCATTACTTCACGCACATGACCACTTCCGCCTGGCTGCTTTTCATCACCATCTCGCTGGTCACCGCGCTCAGCCCGGGGCCGGGCATTTTGCTGGCCGTTTCCAATGCCGTGGCCTGGGGACCGCGCAAGACGCTGTGGAGTTCTGCGGGCAATGTACTGGGTGTGTTTTTGGTTTCTGCTGCGGCAATGGCAGGCCTGGGCACCCTGCTGCATACCTCGGCCTGGCTGTTTGCTGCGCTCAAAACCGCAGGCGCCGTGTATCTGGTTTACCTCGGCTGGCGGCAGTGGACCAGCAAGACCTCAATGTTTGACACCCCTTTGCCCGCGCAGACCTCATCCGTCAAAAGCCATGTCGCGCTTTTTCGCCAGGGTTTGCTGGTGGCACTGACCAATCCCAAAAGCATTTTGTTTTTCACCGCGCTGTTTCCCCAATTCATCCGGCCCGAAACTGGCATGCTGCCCCAGTTTCTGGCGCTGACCAGCGCCTTCGCCGCCTGCGTGCTGACTTCGCATCTGGCTTATGTGCTGCTGGCGCGCCACACCCGGCGCTGGTTTGGCACACCGCACCGGGCCCGCATATTCAACCGCCTGTGTGGTGGCGCGTTCGCTCTGCTGGGCCTGAGTTTGCTGCGCCTCAAAAATCCGTCCACCTGACTCTTGAACTCCAAAAAAACACCATGTATTCGGCCGCCTTTATGTTTGAACCAGGCACCTACGACGACCGCTTCCACGCGCTGGACGCGTTGATCGAAGAAGCCGCGCGGACCACGCCCGGTTATCTGGGATCAGAGTTGTGGCTCTCGCCCGACGCCGTGCTCAGAAACGCCACCTACTTCTGGGAGACCGAAGAGTCGCTGCGCGCGTTCTCGGCTCACCCCAAACATCTGGAAGCCAAACGCCAGTACACCCAGTGGTACAAGGGCTTTCATATCGTTATCTCGCAAGTGCTGCGTTCGTACGGCGACGGAAAGATCAGCCACATCACCCCCAACCAGCGGGCTCATGCATGACCAAGACACCGGAGCCAGGCCCCCACGCACATTTAACCGTCGGCGTCAGCTCTTTGCCGCGCGGCTTTGCGCTGGAAATTGAAGCCATCGTGGCGGTCAGCGCGTAAACCATGCAGATCGACAACATTCCCTTTGGCACGACCGACTGGTCCACCGTGGAACGGACAGAGCACCCCGGCATCACCGGGCGGGCGTTCTGGCGTACGCGCAAGTTTGGCGAGGTCCGTGTGCGCATGGTCGAGTACAGCGCCGACTACACCGCTGACCACTGGTGCAGCAAGGGCCACATCCTGCTCTGCCTGGAGGGTGAATTGCATACCGAGCTTGAAGACGGCAGCCAGCATGTGCTGCTGCCCGGCATGAGTTACCAGGTGGCGGACAAGGCCGAAGCGCACCGCTCGACCGCGCCCCAGGGTGCCAAACTGTTTATCGTGGACTGATTCCGTCCCGGCTTCTACATCCAATCAACCAAGCCCCTGTCAACCGCCCCCGGAGCGCATTTATGCACATCGCCATCCTCACCTTCGACGGATTCAATGAACTCGATTCACTCATTGCCTATGGCATGCTGAGCCGCCTGTCATTGATCGGCGATACCGACTGGCGGGTGAGTATTGCCAGCCCCACCGCACGCGTGACCTCCATGAACGGGCTGACCATCGACGCCCACATCGGCCTGAAGGAGGCCAACCAGGCCGACGCCGTACTGATAGGCAGCGGAATGAAAACGCGTGAAGTCGCCAACGACCCGTCCATCCTCGGCCAACTGCAGCTAGACCCGCAGCGCCAGCTCATTGCGGCGCAGTGTTCCGGAACCTTTCTGCTCGCCAAGCTGGGGCTCATTGGCCAAACACCGGCATGTACCGACACCACCAGCAAACCCTGGGTGCAAGCGGCGGGTGTCAAAATTTTGAACCAGGCTTTTTTTGCAAACGGCAACCTGGCAACGGCCGGCGGTTGTTTGTCGGCCCAATACATTTCGGGCTGGATGATCGCGCGGCTGAAGGGCATTGCCCAGGCTACAGAAGTGCTGCATTACTTCGCACCAGTCGGTGAGAAAGAAGACTACGTGGCACGGGCACTGTCACACATCACCCCGCATTTGCCAGAACAAGCGGTGGCGCTGGAAACTTCCAGCGCCACCTGAACCTGCCGGGCCAACGACTGAACCCCATGGACATTTCGCCAGAAACACCCGAACAAACACGCCGCCGGCTGTTGCGCGTGATGGCGCACGCACGTGTGGACGTCTTGCCGGGTGACCATACCTTCGCGGAGTTTCCCATGGCGCAGTTTCCGGCGCATTTGGCCTCCAGCCTCGCCAGCAGCGCGCTGGCTTTGGTACGCGACCAGGACGTCTGGAGTGCCCTACTGCCGGCCCCGGCGCAAACCCCTGCACAAGACTGTTGCGCGGTGGTGTGTGTTCACTTTGCGCCCGATATTCCGAACAGCGGCTTTGTAGGCTGGCTCGCCAGCGAGCTCAAGCAGCAGTTGGGCACAGGCGTGTTTGTGGTCTGCGGACAAAACTCTGCCGATGGCGGCATCTTTGACTACTGGGGAATTCCGCGCGGCGTCGCGGCCCAGGCGATCCAGATCATCCATGGCATGCAGACTCGGGGAGCAAGCGCTTGAAGGCCTCCATTGACCAAACCCTGAAACGCCTGCCCGGCGCGCCGGCCGGCGTCTATCCGGAGGGCGTGCCCTTTGCACAGGTTCTGGCCCATGGCAGCATGAGCGTGGAAGTGTTCGCACCCGGCAGCAACCAGGATAGGCGTGACCGCCAGCAGCCGCACACACAGGATGAACTCTATTTTGTGCACAGCGGCCGGGGTGAGATCATCATCAACGGACAAGGTTTTGATGCGGTTGCCGGCGATGCATTTTTTGTAGCGGCGGGAGCGCAGCACCGCTTTGAAAATTTCAGCAATGATTTTGTGACATGGGTTGTGTTTTACGGCCCACAAGGAGGAGAGAAGTAATGAACTGGACCATGGCCAAACGCGCCGAGAAAATGAACCCTTCGGTGATCCGCGAGATCCTGAAGGTCACGGAAAAGCCCGGCATCATCAGCTTTGCTGGCGGCCTGCCCTCGCCCAAAACTTTTCCTGTCGCCGCCTTTCGCGAAGCCTGCGACAAGGTGCTGCGTGAAGACGGGAGTGCCGCGCTGCAGTACGCCGCCAGCGAAGGCTACGCCCCGCTGCGCGAGATGGTTGCCGCCATGCTGCCCTGGGAGGTTGACCCGGCGCAGGTGCTGATCACCACCGGCTCGCAGCAGGGGCTGGACTTGATTGCCAAGATTCTGATCGACGCTGGCAGCAAGGTGCTGGTAGAAACTCCGACTTATCTGGGTGCGCTGCAGGCCTTCACACCGATGGAGCCTGAGGTGGTGGGCGTGGCCAGCGACGAGGAAGGTGTTGATATCAGCGATCTGGCTTCCAAGGCCGCCGGCGCGCGCTTTTTCTACGTGCTGCCCAACTTCCAGAACCCGACCGGCCGCACCATGTCTGAAGAGCGCCGCGCTGCATTGAGTGCCGAAGCGATGCGCCTGGGCTTGCCCATCGTTGAGGACAACCCCTACGGCGACCTCTGGTTTGACAACCCGCCGCCGCTGCCGCTCACGGCGCGCAACCCCGAGGGTTGCATGTACATGGGCTCGTTCTCCAAAATTCTGGCGCCCGGTTTGCGCCTGGGATTTCTGGTCGCGCCCAAGGCGCTTTACCCCAAGCTGCTGCAGGCCAAGCAGGCCGCCGATTTGCACACGCCCGGCTTTAACCAGCGCATGGTGGTGGAGACCATGAAGGACAATTTTCTCGACCGACACGTGCCCACGATACGTGCGCTCTACAAGTCGCAGCGCGACGCGATGCTGACCGCCATGCAGCGCGATATGCCAGAAGGCGTGAGCTGGAACACACCCGCCGGCGGCATGTTTTTGTGGGTGCGCCTGCCCGAAGGCATGAACGCCATCGACTTGCTGCCCAAAGCAGTTGAGCGCAACGTGGCATTTGTCCCCGGTTGGGCGTTTTACGCTGACCATGCTGACGCCCGCACGCTGCGACTGTCATTTGTGACCTCGAGCGTTGAACAGATCAATATCGGCATCACTGCGCTGGCCGCGGCCATACGTGAGCAGCTGCCGACCGGCGTTGCCGAAGAACTGCGGGCCGCATGATGGATGCGGGCACGCTGTCGCTGTTCGCGTTGGCGGTGCTGGCACTGTTTGCGTCGCCCGGGCCGAACATGGCATTTGTGATGTCACACGGGCTGGCGCACGGCGTGCGCGGTGGTTTTGCTGCGGCGCTTGGCATCTCCGCAGCCGACCTGGTGCATACGCTGTGTGCCGCGACCGGCGTCACTGCGCTGATCGCAGCCTGGCCGCCGTCTTTCGACATCCTGCGTTATGCGGGCGCGCTGTACCTGCTCTGGCTCGCCTGGCAGGCTCTGCGCCCCGCAGATGCACGCGGCGCTGCCGACACGCAGCCTGCTGGCTTTGCCCGCATCATGCGCATGGCCTTGCTCAACAATCTGGTCAACCCCAAGGCGCTGCTTTTTTTCATGGTGTTCCTGCCACAGTTCGTTGAGCCGGCGCGCGGCCACGTCACGCTGCAGCTACTGGCCCTGGGTGCCATTTTGTCGGTGATGGCGCTGGTGTTCAACACCGTTCTGGGTGCCTTCAGCGGGCAGATCGGGCGCCGCCTCCAGGCCCGGCCCCGTGTCGCGAAATTTCAGGCCGGTTTTTTGGCATTTGTGATGGCCGGGTTGGCATTGCGCCTCTTGCTGCTTGACCGCCCGTCCAAAGGAGTCTGACCCATGCTTCATCTCTGGGGACGCCTCAGCTCCATCAATGTACGCAAAGTCGTGTGGGCTGCGCAAGAGCTTGGCCTGACCATGCAGCGCACCGATGCGGGCGGCCAGTTTGGCATCGTGAAGGAATTGGACTACCTGCGGAAAAATCCCAATGCACTTGTGCCGCTGATTGAAGACGGCGAAGTGCGTATCTGGGAGTCCAATGTCATCGTGCGTTATCTCTGCGCAAAATATTCGCATGGCGATTTTTACCCCGCCGGCTTGCCTGAGCGCTTTGCCGCCGAGCAGTGGATGGACTGGCAGCAGACCACCTTCAACCCTGCCGGCCGCAACGCTTTTATTCAGTGGATTCGTACACCGGCCGATCAGCGCGATCCGACGCTGATTGCGCAATCCAATGCCGCCACAGAACCCTTGCTGGCCTTGCTGGACGCGCACCTGGCCCGCCAAGCCTTTGCCGGTGGAGACCGGTTCACCATGGCAGACATTCCACTGGCCTGCGAGATTCACCGCTGGCAGGGTTTGCCGCAGCCGCGGCTTGCACGTCCACATCTGGACCGCTGGTACCAAGCCATACTTGCGCGCCCAGCAACACGCGGCGTGCTGGACTTGCCACTGTCCTGAACACTTTCCAAAGAACCCATACGCCATGAAAACCAGACCTTTCAAACAAGTCGATGTGTTCACCGATCTGCCCTATTTCGGCAACCCGCTGGCCGTGGTGCTGGACGGCGGTGGCCTGGACGACGCGACCATGCAGCGCTTCGCGCAATGGACCAATCTGTCGGAAACCACCTTTGTGCTGCCACCTACCGAGCCATCGGCCGACTACCGCGTGCGCATCTTTACGCCTGGCGGCGAGCTGCCTTTTGCCGGTCACCCGACTCTGGGCACCTGCCATGCCTGGCTGCAGGCTGGGGGCAAGCCAAAGCGCACAGACCTCATCGTGCAACAGTGCCAGGTCGGACTGGTGAACATACGCCGCGAAGGCCCGCGCCAGGCTTTTGCCGCGCCCCCGCTCAAGCGCTCTGCGCCTGGCCCTGTCGCGCTTGCGCAGGTGGCCGGCGCTCTCGGTCTGAAGGCGCAACAGATTCTTGCCGCACAACTTCTCGACAACGGGCCGGTGTGGCTGGGCTTGCTGCTCGACAGCGCCGACACCGTGCTGCAGCTGCAACCGGATCACGCCGCACTCAAAAAGTATGACTTGAAAGTGGGTGTAGCCGGCGCCCATCAAGCGCAAACAGCTCCTCTTTTGATAGCACGCGCCAACCGCGAAGCACGCGCTTTTTCCGGCAGCACACACGCCGGCCGCGCAGAAACGCCCACAGCAGACTTTGAGGTGCGCGCTTTCGCCGCACCCATAGGCATCAACGAAGACCCGGTCACCGGCAGCCTGAACGCCAGCCTGGCGCAGTGGCTGATGGCGGAGGGCCATGCGCCCGACCACTACGTCGTGGCGCAGGGCACCTGCCTGGGCCGGGCCGGGCGGGTTCACCTGTCGCGCGAAAGCGCGGGCGGCACAAGCATCGTCTGGGTGGGCGGCGAATCGGTTACCTGCATAGCCGGGACGGTCACGCTGTGATCAGCGCTCACGTTGATCATCTGGTTGTGGTGGCTACGAGCCTGGAGCAGGGTGTCCAGTGGTGCCAAGGCGCCCTGGGCATCCCCCCCGGACCGGGCGGCGAACACCCGCTGATGGGCACGCACAACCGGCTGTTCAGTGTCGCCAGTGCCGCCTTTCCACGGGCCTATTTCGAGATCATCGCGATCCAGCCCGGCGTGACACCGGCGCGCGGTGGCGGCAAACACCGCTGGTTCGACATGGATGACGCCATGCTCCAGGCACGCGTGGCCAGCGACGGACCGCAGCTGGTTCATTTTGTGGCCAGCGTGCCTGGCGTGGTTTCTGCCGCCAAGGCCCTGGCCACCCAAGGGTTGGACCGCGGGACCGTGGTGCCCGCCTCGCGCCAGACTGCCGGCGGCTTACTGAGCTGGCGCATGACCGTGCGTGACGACGGCCAGCGCCTGTTCTACGGCGCGCTGCCCACGCTGATCCAGTGGGGCGAGGCTGGCGAAGATCCGGCGCGTGCCGCGCATCCGCTGGACGCCATGCCTGCCTCCGGCGTGACGCTGGAGGCGCTGCAGGCGCGCCATCCGCGCCCCGAACAACTGCAGACCGCCTATGCCGCCATCGGCCTGAGCAGCGTCGATGTCATCCCGGGCCCACCCAATCTCATCGCCACGCTGAACACACCGCGCGGGCGGGTTTTGCTCGAATCAAAAGGAATCTAGATGCTCACAACTTCCGAACTCGGCTGGTTTGCCTTCGTCGCGCTGGCACTGGTGCTCACGCCCGGGCCCAACATGATTTATTGCATCTCGCGCACCCTGTGCCAGGGCCGCAGTGCGGGCATGGTGTCGCTGGGCGGCGTGGCGCTGGGGTTTGTCGTGCACCTGCTCGGCGCCTCGCTCGGCCTGACGGCGTTGCTGCTGGCAGCACCTCTGGCTTTTACTGCCATCAAAGTGACGGGGGCCGTCTATCTCTTGTGGCTGGCGTGGCAGGCTGTCAAGCCCGGAGGCCTCTCACCGTTCGAAACCCGCGCGCTGCCGCACGACCCGCCGCGCAAGCTGTTTCTGATGGGTTTCCTGACCAACCTGCTCAACCCGAAAGTGGCCATGTTTTACCTCTCGTTCTTCCCTCAGTTTCTGCACCCTGAACGCGGTGGATTGTTTCTGCAAAGCCTGACCCTGGGCGCAGTGCAGATCGGCGTGAGTGTGGCTGTCAACACCTTGCTGATTTTCTTTGCCGCGACCATGTCTGTTTTTCTGAACCGCAACGTCGGCTGGATGCGTGTTCAGCGTTATGTCATGGGTACCGTCATGGGCCTGCTGGCGCTGCGCCTGCTGACTGAAAAAAGGACTGCATCATGAGCGCTGTGTTAAGAGAAGAAGCACCTGCATTGGCCACCCGACCAAGGGGGCTGCCCGGGCTTCAGGACATTGAACACGCCGCACGTGTTGTCTATCGCGAGTTTCAGGCGACACCGCAATACCGCTGGGGCCTGTCGAGCCGGCGGCTGGGCACCGATTGCTGGATCAAGCACGAGAACCACACACCGGTTGGCGCGTTCAAAATTCGCGGCGGGCTGACCTACTTTGACGCACTCAAGACGCGAGGACAGTTGCCAGCTGCGGTGGTGAGCGCCACACGCGGCAACCACGGCCAAAGCATGGGCTGGGCCGCGCGCGCGCATGGAGTGGCCTGCACCATCGTCGTGCCGCGAGGCAACTCGCTGGAAAAAAATGCCGCCATGCGCGCACTCGGCGTGACGCTGGTGGAACACGGCGAAGACTTCCAGGAAAGCCGCGAGCATGCTCTTCAGCTGTCCGGCGAAAGCGGCGCACACATGGTGCCAAGTTTCCACGCCGACTTGCTGAGCGGCGTCAGCACCTACTGGTGGGAATTCATGCTGGCTGTGCCGCAGCTTGACGTGGTGTATGTGCCGATCGGCCAAGGCTCGGGCGCGTGCTCGGCGATTGCCGCCAAGCTGGCGCTAAAACGCAAGCTGCGCATTGTGGGCGTGGTCAGCGCTCATGCCATCACCTATGCAGAGTCCCTGGCGGCTGGCCGCGTGGTCGAAGCACCGGTGACAACGCAGCTGGCCGACGGCATGGCCTGCCGCATCGCGGACCAGAAGGCGCTGGACATCCTGGCGCCGCACCTGGACCACATCGTGCAGGTGACCGACAGCGAAGTGGCGCAGGCCATGCGCGACTTGTATGCCGACACACACAATGTCGCCGAAGGCGCAGGCGCCGCGAGTTTTGCAGCTGCGATGCAGGAGCGTGAGCAACTGCGCGGACAGGTGGTGGGCACCACGCTGTGCGGCGGCAATGTGGACGCCATGGTTTTTGCCGACTTGCTGGCAGCGGGCCGGTAGCACCGCAAGTCCACGCCGCTTAGGCGGATTTTTGTCTGCTCTTTTCTGCGGGGGGCAACATGCCAACACTGACCCGCACGATGGCCTGCAGCTCTTTGGCGCTCTGCCCCCCTTTGTGCAGCGAGGCCAGCCCCCGCAGCAAGGCGGTATAGGTGAGCGCAAGCGAAGCGGTGTCGGTCTTGTTGGCGAGCTGCCCAGAGGCAACACCCCGGTCCAGCGCTGCGCGAAGTGAGGAGCCAATCACCTTCAGCTGAAACGCCGTGAACTTGGCACCGGGCCCCTCTGAGCCACCGGTCTCAAGGCAGGCCATGGCAGCCAGACATCCCGGTGGCGTGGAGGCGTCCAGCAGGGCTTGAACTGCCAGCGAAAAGAACTCGCCTATCCCTGTGCGGATGTCCGTTTGCTCCAGCGCCTGCAGGATGGGGCGGGCATAAGTGTCCGCATAGCTTTTGAGAGCGCGTTCATAGAGAGCCTCTTTTGAGCCAAAGGCGTTGTACAAGCTGGACCGGCCCAGGCCGGTAGCGGCCTCGAGGTCTGACAGCGAGGTGCCCGCAAAACCCTTTTCCCAGAAG
The DNA here is from genome assembly GCF_013817205.1 of Polaromonas sp. Classification (GTDB taxonomy): domain Bacteria; phylum Pseudomonadota; class Gammaproteobacteria; order Burkholderiales; family Burkholderiaceae_C; genus Polaromonas. Next base: position 10,076 of record NZ_JACDDD010000012.1, on the reverse strand, counting down.
GCGTGCGCCGCACTGAGCACTGCTGCCGCCTCATCAAACTGCTTGGCTCCACTCATGGAATTTCCCCATCCTGAAAAATTTATCTTGCACTGAGCAGTCTAACAAACTATCATGGACCAATCGATACAAGATGGTTGCCCATTCAGGGCGGCCCGGTACCGATGTCAACACTCAGGAGAAAGTCATGGTCAGTCGGGATTTGGATTTCAAGGGTAAAACAGCGCTGGTAACAGGGGGCTCGTCTGGCATTGGGCTGGCAACCGCCAGGCTGCTGGCGGCGCGCGGCGCGCAGGTGATCATTACAGGGCGAGACACCACAAGGCTCAACGAAGCCGCCCATGCGCATGGGTTTATCGCGCTGCGCAGCGATGCGGCATCGATTACCGATATCAAGGCGCTGGACGGCGCCTTGGCCGACAAGAAAATTCCGCCTATCGATGCACTCGTGCTGAGCGCTGGCATCGTGCCTTTCACACCACTCGGCAGCTGGACAGCGCAGGCGTTTGACGAAGCCTTCGCAGTGAACGCGCGCGGCCCCTGGTTCATGGTGCAGGCGCTCAGCAAGCGCCTGGCTGACGGCGGCAGTATCACCATGGTGAGTTCTTTTCTGGCGCACCGTGGCGGCGCCGCGACAGCCGTTTATGCCGGCACCAAGGCCGCGCTCACACTCATGGCGAAAGGCCTGGTGCCGACACTGGCCGGCCGGGGTATCCGTGTCAACACGGTCAGTCCAGGCACGATTGCTACTCCCGCCTGGGAGAAAACCGGGCTGCCGGCGGATGTCGTGGCGGCCGTGGGCAAAGCCAAGCTTGAGGCGAACCCGCTGAAAAGATTCGGGACCGCTGATGAAGTTGCCCACGCCATTGCCTTTCTTGCCTCTGCGGCAGCGTCTTATGTCAACGGCGTCGACCTTCAGGTCGATGGCGGCTTGCTGGTCGAGTAATGGGATTCTGGGCGGGTCGGAGCGCGTATCTCCGGCCCACTCTGGCGGCGCAGCCCCTCAAGTGTCGCACCGTGCCGGTCGCCCGTGCGACTGGCCGTCGCCCGGTGCCTGGTCACAATTTGCGCATGGGAACCCTTTACCTCGTGCGCCACGGCCAGGCCTCGTTTGGCGCCGACGACTACGACGTGCTCAGCGAGATGGGCTACCGGCAAAGCGTGCGCCTGGGTGAATACCTCAAGTACAAAGGCATCACCTTTGACGCGGCTTTCACCGGCACGCTGCAGCGGCAGCTGAAAACCTTTGCGGGCATCTGCGAGGGCATGGGCACACTGATGCAAGCGGTGGCTCAGCGCGGTTTGAACGAATACGACAGCGAAGCGGTGATAGGCGCGATCCATCCGCACAAGCTGGAAAAGCCGACCTCACCCGAGATGTACCGCAGCCACTTCCGCATGCTGAAAGACGGCCTGGCGCAGTGGATGGCCGGCGTCGTCAGCCCGCAGGGTATGCCCAGCTACACCGATTTTGTGGCCGGCATCACCGGTGTGCTGGACCACATCCGTAGCCATCACAGCGGCAATGTGTTGCTGGTCTCCAGCGGCGGGCCGATTGCCACGGCCGTCGGCCATGTGCTGGGCACCGCGCCCGAGACCACCATAGAACTGAACCTGCGCATACGCAACTGCTCGCTGACCGAATTTGCCTTCACGCCCAAGCGCCACATGCTGGTGACCTACAACACGCTGCCGCACCTGGACGCGCCTGAACACGCGAGCTGGATCACCTATTCCTGACTTGGCTCCGCCGCAAGTTGCTATTAAATTCATAGCTGCTAACGCAAAAACGACGAGGGCTGGAGACTGATTTGATTCAGAGTCACGGGCGCACTGGGGCACCGGCCACTCGCCAGATCACATTGCCCACGTCGTCGGCCACCAGCAGCGCGCCGCGTTTGTCGATGGTCACGCCGACCGGCCGTCCGTAGGCCTTGCCGTCCGGACTGAGAAACCCGGTCAACACATCGAGGGGTTTGCCCACCGGCTTGCTGCCTGCAAAGGGCACAAACACCACCTTGTAGCCGCTGAGCGGCTTGCGGTTCCAGGAGCCATGCAGGCCAACAAATACGCCGCTGCCCAGCGACGGGGGCAAGCTGTTGCCCTCGGCAAACGCCATGCCGAGCGGTGCGACATGCGAGCCCAGCGCATAGTCGGGTGAGACGGCCTTGGCCACCAGGTCGGGCCGCGGCGGCGTGACGCGCACATCGACGTTCTGGCCGTAGTAGCTGTAGGGCCAGCCGTAAAAGGCCCCGTCTCTGACCGAGGTCAGGTAGTCGGGCACCAGGTCGCTGCCGATCTCGTCGCGCTCGTTGACCACGGTCCAAAGCGTGCCATCGGCGGCCCAACCCATGCCGTTAGGGTTGCGCAGGCCCGAAGCAAACAGGCGCCGCGTGCCGGCCTTGGGATCGACCTCGTGGACCGCCGCGCGATCAACCTCAACGGCCATACCGTTTTCACCGACGTTGCTGTTGGAGCCCACGGTCACATACAGCTTGCTGCCGTCGCGGCTGGCAATCACGTTTTTGGTCCAGTGGTGGTTGATGCCGGCCGGCAGGTCCACCACCTTGACCGGCGTGGCGCTGATCGTGGTCTGGCCCTCTTCATAAGGCACCTTGACCAGCGCGTCGGCATTGGCAATGAACAACTCCTTGCCCACCAACGCCATGCCAAAGGGCGAGAACAGGCCCTGCATGAACACCGTGCGAATTTCTGCCTTGCCGTCGCCATCGACATCGCGCAACAGCGTGATGCGGTTGGCGCTCGGTACGCCGGCACCGGCACGTTTCATGACCTTGCCCATGATCCAGCCCTTGATGCTGAACGCCGCATCGGGCTTGGGTGGCTTGTTGCTTTCAGCCACCAGCACATCACCATTGGGCAGGGTATAAACCCAGCGCGGGTGGTCCAGCCCGGAGGCCAGCGCGGTGACCGTCATGCCGGCCATCGGTTGCGGTATCACGCCTTCGGGCCAGCCCTGGGCCGGTGCAATGTTCACCGTGGGGATCAGCGATTTAACCGGCTCCGGAAGAGTCGGGGCGGCACCGACATCGGCCCCCGGTGGCAGCTTGGAGGTGTCGCCGCAAGCGGCCAGGCCGATGGTTAACACCGCGCACAGCGGCAGCAGGGCACAGCGGGGCGCGGGGACGGAAAAATGCAGGGCTCGCATGGTCATCAGTCCTTGAATAGTTTTCAGGCCGCGCCGTCGGCGCGCATCCGCCCGATTGTTCACCCGTTGCCCCATGGGGGTTTGTCAGCCGATGCCCCCAGTTTTTGTGAGAGCTGCGAGATGCGCTTCAAGGCAGAGTTGCAAGCTGCCCCACCTCGTTCAGCAACTGCGCCAGGGCCAGCCCGCTGGCCTGCAGCACGACCCGCCCTTTTTCCGCAGTGGCGGCCGCCGCGTTGCCGGCCGCGCCCTGCGGGTTCAGGTCCTGCGCGGCCCAGGCCAGTTTGGCGCTGCTGCCATTGCCAAGGATGACGTGCTGGCGCGCGCGGTCCTGGCTGCTCGAATGAAAGTTCTGCGCCTGCGCCATGTCCACCTTGTGCGGGTGCAGCGCCAGCATCATCGAGGTTTCCGCATCGCCGCCATGCACGCCGAAACGCTCCTCGTCAGGGCCAAACAGTTGTTTGACCTCGGCCGGCATGGGCAGGCTGAAGGTGTTGACCGTGAACACCGTCAGGCCGAAACGCGCGCGCAACTCGCGTCCGACGATGTCCAGCGTCGAGACATTGCCGCCATGCGAATTGAGCAGCACCAGTTTTTTGATGCCGGTGCGTGCCACACATTCGCCAATGTCTACCCAGCCCTGAATCAGCGTCGCTGCGCCCAGGGTCAGCGTGCCCGCAAAGGCGATGTGCTCAATGCTGCGGCCCGTGGTTTGGGTCGGCAAGAACAGCACCGGAACGTTTTGCAGATGCGGCAGGCAGTGCGCGATCACCCCGTTGACCAGGTCGGTGTCCACACTGAGCGGTAGATGCGGCCCATGCTGTTCGATCGCCGCAACCGGCAATACGGCAATCGTCGCCGCAGCGTCGAGGCGCGTGAAGTCGGGGCTTGTGAGGTCGGCCCAGAAGCGGGGGAAGGAGCTGGATGAGGTCATCGGCGTATTTTGCGGCAATTCACCCAAGGCGAGAGGGTGAGCGATTGGCTGAGGTTCCACATTTTCGGCAAGCACCAGAACTTGCCTGAAGCGACGAGGAAGGACCTGGACCACAGGGTCGCCTCTTCTTTGCGTACTTTCCTTGTGGCGATGCAACACGGAAGAGTTGCCTCCGGGCAACCCCGGCTTTTACAGGCTTCACAGCACGGGAAAACTCAAGCGTAGCGCTTGTTCCGCAAATTGTTCTTCATCTCCCTGAGCAGAGGCTGCAGTTTGTCGCCACCGATGCGCAGCGCCACGCAGGTCGCCAGGATGTCGATGATCATCAGGTGCAGCAGGCGAGAGACCATGGGACTGTAGCGGTCGTAACCTTCCGGGTGGTCGGCCGCCAGGTGGATGTGAGCGGCCGAGGCCAGGGGTGAACCACTTGCAGTGATCACGATGGTGGTTGCGCCGTTCTTTCGAGCGATGCTTTCCGCGTCCATCAGGTCACGGGTGCGGCCGGAATTGGAGATGATCACCACACAGTCCCCCGGCCCGAGCATCGAGGCACTCATCACCTGCATGTGGCCGTCGCTGTAAGCGATGGCGTGCACGCCGAGGCGGAAAAACTTGTGTTGTGCATCCTGCGCGACGATGCCGGAGTTTCCGGCACCGAAAAACTCGATGCGTTGCCCGGTCTTGTAAGTGGCGGCCAGCGCGAGCGCGGCTTTTTCGATGGCTGCCGAGCTGGCGTCATTGCGGTATTTCAGGAAAGCCGCCACGGTGTTGTCAATCACCTTGACCAGCACGTCACTGGTCTTGTCGTCCACGTCCACGCTGCGGTGAATAAACGGCACACCTTCGCTGACGCTGCCGGCCAGCTTGAGCTTGAAGTCCGACAGGCCGTCGTAACCCACGCTGCGGCAAAAGCGGATCACCGTGGGTTTGCTCACATGCGCGCGCGAGGCCAGCTCCGTCACCGGCAGGTTGGCAAATGCCCGCGGGTCGCCCAGCACCAGGTGCGCAACCCGCTGCTCCGCCGGCGCCAGCGAGGGTAAACAAGCCTTTATACGGTCAAGCACTGGATGCCCCGGAAACGTCGCGCACCACATCCCCGATTGCGTATTGCAAGCAGGGGCCGCGGGTCTGGCTCTGCCAGCCCGCAGGCGCAGCGGCCCCCCCGGGGGGCAGCGCAGTACGCGAAGCGACAAGCGTGGGGGCTAACACTCCTCGCTCCAGCAATAGTCATCCCGCGCAATCATGGCGCTCGATGCGCTGGGCCCCCAGGTGCCGGCCGTGTAGGGGCGCGGGCCGTCTGCGTCATGCTTCCATGCGTCGAGGATGGGTTCGACCCAGCGCCAGGCTTCTTCCTGCTCGTCACTGCGCACAAACAGATTCAGCCGCCCATTGATCACATCGAGTAGCAGGCGTTCGTACGCGCCCACGCGTTCGGTCCCGAAGCGCTTGTCAAAATCAAGGTCGAGCTGCACCGGCGCCAGCGTCTGGCCCGCCGCACGTCCACCTGCGCGGTTGTCCTGGCCCTGCGCGAACAGGTGCAACTCCAGCCCGTCCTTGGGTTGCAGGTTGATCACCAGCCGGTTGCCGGCGCCTTGCGGCGACTTGAAGATGGCGTGCGGCGTAGGCCTGAAGTTGACCTCGATGTGTGCATCGCGGTCCGCCAGGCGTTTGCCGGTGCGTATGTAAAACGGCACGCCTGCCCAGCGCCAGTTGGCAATCTCGGCACGCAGCGATACAAAGGTTTCGGTCCGGCTGTCCGGGTGGACACCGCTTTCCTGCAGGTAGCCGGGCACCGCTTCGCCGTTGATGTTGCCTGCGGCGTACTGGCCGCGAATGGCGTGTTGCTTCAGGGTTTCCGGTGTCCAGGGCTTGAGCGAACGCAGCACCTTCAGTTTTTCGTCGCGGATGGCGTCGGCATGGGCGTTGATGGGTGGCTCCATGCCGATGGCGCAGAGCAGCTGCAGTGCATGGTTTTGCACCATGTCGCGCAACGCGCCGGTGTTGTCATAGAAAGCTCCGCGCTTTTCAACGCCCAGCTCTTCGGCAATCGTGATCTGGATGTTGGCAATCGTTTCGCGGCGCCAGAGCGGCTCGAACAGCGAATTACCGAAACGCATGGCAAACAGGTTTTGCACCGATGGTTTGCCCAGGTAGTGGTCAATCCGGAAGATCTGCCTTTCCGGCAGCACCCGCAGCACCGCTTCGTTGATGGCGCGATTCGAGGCCAGATCATGGCCCAGCGGCTTTTCCAGCACCACCCGGGTCTGCGGGCCATTGAGTCCCACGGCCGCCATGTTTTCGCAGATGCCGGTGAACAGGGCCGGCGCGGTCGCCAGGTACATCACCACGGTGTTGGCCTGGCGGGCTTTCAGGATGTCCGCCAGCTGTGCATAGTCGGCGGCTTGCGACAGATCCATGCGCAAGTAGTGCAACAGGGCGGCAAACTGCTCGAACTCGCCGGCGCTGGGACGCTTGGCCAGCTCCACCTGGTCAAAACGCGAGTGGATCAGGGCGCGGTATTGGTCATCGCTCATGCTGTCACGCCCCACGCCGATGATGCGGCCCTCGGGCGGCAGCGAGCCGTGCCGGAAAGCTTGAAATAGTGCGGGCATCAATTTGCGCCAGGTCAGATCACCCGTGCCACCGAATAAGACGAGGTCAAAGCTCATGGAAATCCTGAGGGTCAAGGTCAGGTACAAAGTGGATGTTGTAACTGTAACTTGGTTTCATCATTTGCTGGTGTCAGGATCTTCTCGTTGGTGCGCTTTGACAGATGTTGGTGTTTCCCCCAAAGGCCGATGTGTGCCCGTCGGCTATGCTCGCGATGTAATCCAGTTACTCATTTCAGAGGTCTTATGAAGATTTATTTAACCGCCGTGCTCCTCGCCGGTTTGTCCGGTGGCGTGGCTGCTCAGGGCCAGGTCAATATCATTTGCTCGGTCCAGGCCGAATGGTGCAATTTGATGTCCACCGTCTATGCCAAAACAACCGGCGTCAAGGTCAACATGGTGGCCAAGGGTTCGGGTGAGGCGCTGGCGCAAATCAACGCTGAAAAAGCCAACCCTAAAACCGACATCTGGTTTGGCGGCACGGGGGACCCCCACTTGCAGGCAGCAGAGCAAAACCTGACGCTTGAGTACAAGTCTCCCCAGCTTGGCGCGCTTTACCCATGGGCGCAAAAGCAGGCTGCGGACTCAAAATTCCGCACGGTCGGCGTGTACCTTGGCCCCTTGGGCTTTGGCTACAACACCGAATTGCTGGCAAAAAAGAAAATCGCAGCTCCCAAATCCTGGGCCGATTTGCTCAGGCCTGAGTACAAGGGCGAAATCCAGATGGCCAATGCCGCGTCCAGCGGCACGTCATACACCGTTATTGCCACGCTGGTGCAATTGATGGGTGAAGACAAGGCGTTTGAGTACATGAAGCAGCTGCACAAAAACGTCAGCACCTACACGCGTTCGGGCGTGGCCCCGGCTAAAGCTGTGGCTCGTGGCGAAACCGCGGTGTCGATCAGCTTTGTGCATGACGTGACGACTGAAGCAGCGCAGGGTTTTCCGGCTGCTTCAGTGACCCCGATAGAAGGCACGGGTGCCGAGGTGGGCTCCATGAGCATTGTGAAAGACGGTCCCAACACCGAGGCCGCAAAGAAGTTTTATGAGTGGGCATTAACCCCTGGCGGGCAACAGTTTGGTTTGGCGGCCAAGCAGTTCCAGTTGCCCAGCAACGCCAAAGTGCCAGTTGACCCGCGCATGACGAACCCCAGCAAGATCAAACTGATCAACTATGACTACGCCAAGTACGGCGCCAGTGCTGAGCGACGTCGCCTGATCGCAAAGTGGGAGAAAGAAGTATTCAATCAACAAAAGTAGACTGCTTGAACACTGCGCTCAGTGCTTGGGTTGTCCTGTTTATTTGAAAGTTGTGGGCAGATGATGAAGTTTCTTAAGGTCGTTCGTTCGGGTTTGTTTCTGTGCTTGGCGTTTGCGGGCGTGGCTCAGGCTGCGCAGGTCAACGTGGTGTGCAGCATGAACCCCGAGTGGTGCCGCAATGCGGCAGTGGTGTACGAGCGTTTGAATAACGTCAAAGTCAATGTTGTCAACAAGCCCACTGGCGAGTCTTTTGCGCAGCTCATGGCCGAAAAAGAGAGGCCGAAAATGGACGTGTGGTTTGGCGGCACGTCTGACCCGCATTTTCAGGCGGCAGAGCTCGGACTGGTTGATGAGTACCGCTCGCCTTTGCTTGGTCAATTGCACCCGTGGGCGCAAGACACGGCCAAGGCATCAGGCTACAAGACTGTGGGTTTGTATTCAGAAGTGCTGGGTATTGCCTACAACACCGAACTGTTGGCCAAAAAGAAGCTGCCAGCCCCCAAGTGCTGGAAGGACTTGGTCAACCCTGTTTATAAAGGAGAGTTGCAAATGGCCAATGCGCAATCCAGCGGCACGAGCTATGTCGCCATTGCTACCTTTGTACAGGTCATGGGTGAAGATGCAGCCTTTAAATTCATGCAGGCCATGCATAAAAACATGAACGCATACTCACGTCAGGGATTGGGCCCGATCAAGGCGGTTGCCAAGGGTGAAAGCGCAGTGTCCATCAGCTTTTTACACAACGCGGCGCAAGAAGCCGAACAAAAGTTCCCGGTTGCCTATGTTGCCCCCTGCGAAGGCACAGGCTACAGCGTGGGCGCCATGAGTATTGTCAAAGGCGCGCCTCATTTGAACGAAGCCAAAAAATTCTACGATTGGGCATTGTCGCCCGCAGGCCAGCGCGTTGCGGCAACGTCGCGCTCTTACCAATTCCCGTCGAATCGCAACACGCCAGATCCAGAGGGCGCACCTAAAGTCAAAGGGGCGAAGTTCATTAATTACGACTTGGCAAAGTACGGTGCCAGCGCAGAGCGTCGCCGGCTCATTGAAAAGTGGGAAAAAGAAGTTTTTAACAGTGCCAAGTAAATCCACTTCGCACATGGCCCAACAAGCAGACCGTCAGTGGCTCAACTCAGGTATTTGGTCATGCATAGCATTGGGTTTTTTAGGCTATTTGGCTTTTCCCTGGTATGCCATTCAGGACACCAACGGCCTGTTGTCGATTCCGCAGGTGTTTTCAAACGAGCAAGCCGGTAACGGGTTGATGCAGGCAGCCGAATACCAGCGGCCGTGGCTTTGGGTAGGCCTCGTTGCATTGGCTTTTGCGGCTTTGGGCGCGAGTATGTTGCCAACTAAAAAGCAAGGTACGGTGCTGCTGGCGGCAGGCGCTCTGGGTGTTGTGGGTTTGATGCTGTCGGGGTTTGCGATAGGCGCCAAAGGCTGGTCATTTGAAGCGCTCAGCAATGCATTTGGCGCGTTGGGCAAGGGCCAGTTTGGCATCGGTTGGGGCGGCTTTGTTGCGTTGGCGTCATTGGTGGTTGTGATGGCTTTTGGAGTGGCTCGCCGAGGCTATTTCAAAGGGGATTTGTTCGTGTCGGCTGCCGTTGTGGGCTGCGGCACGATGTTGGCTTTGTTTATTTTGTTTCCGGTTCTCAAGGCGTTAAGCGGCGCTTTTTACCTGGAAGACGGCACCTGGTCGCCGTTGGCGTTATGGAATCGCGTAGCGACTGCGCGCAACTTCGGGTTTGGCTGCCTCGCTGATGGGCAAAGCTGCGGGGTGGCCTGGAACACCTTGTTCTTGGGCTTGATGACAGCCACCAGTACCGTGCTGCTCGGCACGATGATGGCATTGATGTCTGAGCGTGCCAGCAAACGCTTTACCAAGCCGTTAAATATCCTGGCGATGCTGCCCATCATCACCCCTCCTTTTGTGGTGGGCCTCGGCTTGATTTTGCTGTTTGGCCGCGCGGGGGTAGTGAACCAGTTTCTGGAGTACGCGTTTGGCATTGAGCCATCCCGCTGGTTTTACGGCTGGTTCGGTGTCTGGGTTGCGCAAACCTTTGCCTTCACGCCAATTGCGTTCATGATCATGCGCGGCGTGGTGCAGGGC
>NZ_JACDDD010000143.1 GCF_013817205.1 Polaromonas sp. | reverse complement strand
ATTTTGAAGCCGTTGATGCGCTCGCGCTCCAAGCGGGCCTCCCCTTGCTGGAAGACCGGGTCATGCCGGCCAACAATCGCTGCATCACTTGGCAACGCGGCTCGCTTTAAGACCTTAGGGGCTTCCACCCGAACTAGAGAGTTCGCGCGTCTGCTTTGCCGGCGGCAGGAATACCTGCTGCCCTATCAAAACACTCCATGCGCCGGGCGCCGCGGTCGCCCGCTTGCGATAACCAGTGCAGCAACGGACCGCATGCGAACCAACCCGGATTTCCCGCTGACACAAGCTGGCTTGCCAACCACCACGCCGAACTTTTACCGCGATTTTCCGCCTTACGTGGCACGGCTCGAAAGCGGCTCACGTCGGCGCTCGGCGTGAGGTTTGATCTCCGGGTCCGTCGGCCTGGGATCGGTCAGGCATTCCCCCTTCGCCAATGCATCAGCCACAAGCGCCAGCACGGGAAGTGCGCGGTCGCGCCAGTGATCCATGGACACAACCTGAGCAATCACATGGCGCCGCAGACTGACAAAGCCGTGGATGACGGACCAGATCTGCAGGGCGGCGTCGAGCCGGGCCGCGTCGCTGGTGCCAGCGGGCACCAAGCGGGCAATCAGCGCTAGCAGGCCGCTGAAGGCGCGTGCCGCCACAGCGCTCGCTTGGGAGGACGGAGTGTAGGTGCTGTCAGACTTGCCATAGATCAAATCGTAATGCGCAGGGTAACGCTCGGCGATGTCCAGGTAATTGCGACAGGCGTGCAACAGCGCCGCCCTCGGGTCGGGGTCCTGGACGTCCATACCCTGCGCCACCCGCTCGTAACCCTCCGCATACAAGGCATCCAGGATGCCCTGCTTGCCCTGGAAGTGGTTGTAGATGCCGATGGTGGACAGCTCGGCACGCGTGGCAATGGCACGCACGCTCAGGGCGTCGTAACCTCCTTCGAGGAAGAGCTCCGTTGCGGCGGTGAGTATCCGGGATTTAGCGTCGTCCATGTGTGGCGGGAAAAAAAGGTGGCCAGAAAGATGGCGTTCCTCATTCTCTCTCAATCGCTTGACGCGCAATAACAATGTTATTAAGATTTTGATAACACTGTTATTTTCACCCTCTCGCCGGAGACCCCACCATGTCCGACCCCATCCATCTTGAAGCTGACTATCTGATCATTGGCGCGGGCGCCGTGGGCATGGCCTTTGCCGACACGTTGATCGCCGAGAGCGACGCGACCATCATCATGGTGGATCGTATGGCCAAGCCGGGCGGTCACTGGAACATTGCCTATCCCTTTGTCACCTTGCACCAGCCTTCCGCCTATTACGGCGTGAACTCGGTCGAACTGAGCCAGGGTCGCCGGGATCCGTCGGGGTGGAACCAGGGCTTGGGCGATCTGGCCAGTGGCACCGAGGTGCTGGCGTACTTCGAAGATGTCATGCGTCACCAGCTGTTGCCAAGCGGCCGGGTCCAGTATTTTGCAATGAGCGATGTCCAGGGCGATGACGCCTTTGTCAACCGCCTGACCGGCCAGCGCTACACGGTGACCGTGCGCCGCAAGACGGTTGACGCGACCTGGCTCAAGACCTCCGTGCCGGCCAATCACAAGCCGGGTTACACGGTGGCCGAAGGCGTACGATTTATGCCCGTGAATGGTTTGCCAACGCTGACAGAGCAACCAGAAGGCTACGTTGTGGTCGGTGGCGGAAAAACCGGCATTGACGCCTGCCTGTGGCTGCTGGCGCAGGGGGTGGACCCGGACCACATCCGCTGGATCATGCCGCGCGACGCGTGGTTGCTGGACCGCCAGAACACCCAGGCGACGGATGAGTTTTTCGGCAGCACCGTGGGCGGCATCGCGGCCCAATACGAGGCTGCGGCAGCCGCAACGGGCATCGAGGATCTGTTCGATCGGCTGGAGGCTGCTGGCGTGTTGCTGCGGATCGACACAAGCGTGCGCCCAAAAATGTTTCATGGCGCCACGGTGAGCCAGGTCGAGTTGGAACAGTTGCGCCGGATCAGCAACATCGTCCGCATGGGCCGGGTGCAGCGCATAGAGCCTTCGCGCATCGTGCTGGAGCATGGCGAATTGCCCACCAGTTCTGGCCAGGTCCATGTAGACTGCTCGGCTAGTGCCATCGGCAACATGAGCATGCGACCAATTTTTGAAGGCAGGCGCATCACGCCGCAAACCGTGCGCGCCTATCAGCCGGTATTTAGCGCCGCCTTTATTGCCCACGTCGAGGCCAGCTACCAGGACGAGGCGCAAAAGAACAAGCTGTGCGGAGTGGTGCCCTTGCCCAATCACGACACGGACTGGATCCGCATGATGCTGGCAGGGTCCCTGAACCAATATCATTGGTCTCAGGAACCATCCATAGGCCGCTGGCTGGTGCAAAGTCGGCTCGATGCCGTCACCAAGATGCTCAAGAGCATCGAGCCCCACGAGACCGCGAAGAAGGCCATCGTGGCCCGCCTGCATCAGGCAGCCCCGGCCGCGATGGCCAACCTCCAGCGCCTCGCCAAGCAGATTGCGTGACGGCTAGACCGTTCAGCTTCTACGCCCCTACCCCAGAAAAATCCCATGGCGCAGTTTCAAATCGATCGCCAGCAATTTACCCGTAGCGTGTGGTGGACGCCGGCCTCGCCGCTGCGCCGCTCGCGCCGGCGCCGTGAGGGTGCGGATTGAACGATTTACTACTCGGCCAACAACCTGACCTACGCAGTGACGGGCGAGCAACTCGGCTACTGAGGCTTCTTTCCGCCGGCCGGCGCCGACGCCGAGGGCTGGGGCATGACCCCAACCTGAGGCTTTGGGGCTGTGCAAGCGTCCAACTGCGCGGAAGTCCCCGTCGGCGAGCGACTGTTCGGCGTTTTCCCGGCGGCCAGCCACATCGACCTGTTACCGCTAGGCATCAAGCCACATGCCCTTTCCGACGGCTCGGTGCATCGTGCCAAATTACCGTCGGCCTACAACCGCTACAGCCGCGTAGCAGTTGAACCGACCTACGACCCGGCGCAAGACAACGCGCGCATGCTGCTGACCCCGCTTTATCCCAGGTTGACATCCAAGCAGAGTCGATGCTGATAAAGCATCCAGCCCTTTAACACCAAGGTGGCGGTATCTATAGCAGCCACTCACGCCGAGCATTCGCAAGGTTTATTCCGCCAGAAGTGAATCGCCCCGGGAATTGAGGAGGCTCCAACCTTTGAGAAGATGGAGCCATGAAGAAATCAAACAAGTTTTCCCCCGAAGTACGCGAACGCGCGGTCCGTATGGTGCAGGAG
>NZ_JACDDD010000091.1 GCF_013817205.1 Polaromonas sp. | reverse complement strand
AACGACACATTGCTTGACGGCGGAGCCGATGTAGACACACTGAACATCGGAGCGAACTTCACTGCCACAAGCGATGCACAGATTGCCAACATCGAGAACATCGTGCTGACGGCAGCGGCCACGGTGAACCTGAGCAACCAGACCGAAAGCTTCACCATTACCGGCTCGGCTGGCGCCGACAGCATCACGGCTGGCAGCGGCAACGACACCATTGTGGGTGCGGTAAACGACACCCTGCTTAGCGGCGGTTTGGGCACCGACACCCTCAACGTGGGGGCCAATTTCACGGCCGTCAGCGATGCACAAATCGTGGGTATCGAGAACATCGTGCTGACGGCAGCGGGCACCACGCTCAGCCTGGCCAACCAGAGCGAAGCCTTCACGGTTACCGGCTCGGCTGGTGCAGACACCATCACCGGCGGCGCAGGTGCAGACAGCATCAGTGCAGGCGCAGGTGCAGACATCATCGTCGGCGCCCAGAACGACACATTGCTTGACGGCGGAGCCGATGTAGACACACTGAACATCGGAGCGAACTTCACTGCCACAAGCGATGCACAGATTGCCAACATCGAGAACATCGTGCTGACGGCAGCGAGCACGGTGAACCTGAGCAACCAGACCGAAAGCTTCACCATCACTGGCTCGGCTGGCGCCGACAGCATCACGGCTGGCAGCGGCAACGACACCATTGTGGGTGCAGCGAATGACACGCTTCTGGATGGCGGGGCAGGGATAGATACGCTCAATATCGGCGCCAGCTTTAACATCTTGGACGCCCAGCTGACTGGCATTGAAAATATTGTGCTGACGGCCGGCTCAACTGTCCTGAACCTGAGTAGCCAGACCGAGGCCTTCACCGTCACCGGATCGACTGGCGACGACAAGATCATCGGCGGTGCGGGCGCTGACGTGATTGTCGGCGGCCTCGGCAACGATACGCTGTATGGCGGTGCTGGCAACGACACCCTCACCGGCGGTGACGGCATCGATCAATTCCGCATGACGACCGCCAGTGGCGCGAACACTTTCACCGACTTCGTGAGGGGTACCGACAAGCTCGGCTTCTTCGACGATACCAGCAACACGCTCGGCAGCGTGAATTTTGGGGGTACCACTGGTTCGATTGCGGGAACTACCCTGGCAGCAGCCGATTTCGTGTCGTCCACTACGATTGCGAACATGACCGCCGCCACCGACAACAAGGTGGTTCTCATCACCACGGCGCAGACAGCCGCGGTGATCACCGGCACGACCCTAACGGGTAATGCCCGCGCAAACGATTACATCATTGTGTGGAATTCGACTGCCAACGGAGGGAATGGAGAGGCGCAGGTCTGGTTTGATGACAGCTGGAAGACCACGGCCGGCCGAGTGCAGGTCGCGACGCTGACCGGCGTTACTCAGGCACAGATGCTTGCTTTCACCGAAGCGGACATCATGGTGTACAGCACCGCGACCGACCCTATCATTCTGGATCTTGGCGCGGCGGGCCTGGCCTTCAATACGTCGGACAACGGCGTCTTCTTTGACCTGAATGCCGACGGCGTGCGCGACAAGACTGCGTGGACCACGGGCGTGGACGGCATCCTGGTCTTTGACCTCGATGGATCCGGCAGCATTGAGGACGGCAGCGAGATGTTCACGCCTTGGTTTGCTGGCGGCAACTATGCCAGCGGTGTGGAGGCTCTGGCCAGCCTTGACAGCAATGGCGACGCCGTCCTGGGGACAGAGGATGCCAATTTCTACAAGCTGCAGGTGTGGATTGATGCCAACGCCGACGGCATCAATGATGCCGGTGAGCTGGTCAGCCTGACTGACTTGGGTATTGCCTCCATCAACCTGCATACGCTGCTGGGCAGCGGTGAGGTCGATGGCCAGACCATTCTGTCGCAAGGCGCGTTCACCTATATTGACGGTGGAACGGGCATGTTTGCTGAAGTTGGTTTTGACGCCGCGCTGAGCAGCGCACCAACACCCATCGTTGGGGGGCAGGGCGACCAGACGCTGCTGGGCGGCGCCCTTGGCGATGTGTTTGAGTGGCGTCTTAACGACGGTGGCGCGGCAGGCGCGCCCGCAACCGACACGATCATCAACTTTGATACCGCCTCACGCTCGGCCGGTGGTGACGTGCTGGATCTGCGGGATCTCCTTGTTGGAGAAACTTCAGGGAACGGCGCCGACGGGGACATCCTGGCGAACTTCCTGCATTTCGAGAAGTCGGGTGATGACACCATTGTTCATATCAGCACCACCGGTGGTTTTGCCAGCGATCCGCATGCAGTGGGCTCCCCTTCGAGCACGGTACTCGGTGCAGCGGATCAGACGATTGTGCTGGCTGGGGTGGACATGATCGGTGCGTACACCACCGACCAGCAGGTGATTCAAGACCTGCTGACCAGAGGAAAACTCAGTACCGACTAAGGTACTGGTGTTCACAAAAAAAGAAGCCGCCGAATCGAGATGATTCGGCGGCCATTTTCAGAAGGTCGTTTGACTCGTCAGTCAGTCATCTAAGTCAGGTCAGTCAGACTCTTTGACCGCCGGTCCCACGGCTCCGTCAAAGCCTGCTGGCTCCAGCGCCGCCAGCTCGGCGCGGTCTATCACGCCTTCTGCGTAGACCTGCATACCCATCTTGTGAGCAACGGAGGCAAGGCCTTTGAGAAAGACCTGGTTGTCGGCGCTGTATTGCAGCCCGCGGATGAAGCTGGAGTCAACCTTGACGAAGTCCAGACCCAGATCGTGCAGTACGCCCGCGTGACTGAAGTGACGACCGAAATGGATCAACCCCACACGGCTGCCTGCTTTTCTGGCGTCGGCAACAAATCCCCGGAAACTGTCCATGTGTGTGATGACCGCAGCCTCTGGTGTCTGGAGCCACAGGCGACTGGCCAGGCTTGAATTCTTCCTGACCAGATCCAGCAGTCCTGAGCGCAGGCTATCGTCGTGTAATGAGGGGGCAGACAGGTGGATGGCGACGCCCGCAAGGCCAGGGTCACCGTGCAATTTTTCGAAGCCCAGCTTGATGGCCGCCTGGTCAACCAGCGACGCCAGCTGAAAACCCTCGGCTATTTGCAGGAAGCGGTTGGCTGCTTGCCAGTCGCCCGCCCCCTCAAGCTTTAGCTCCAGCCGGCATTCGCGGTGCACCAGGTTTGCCTTCAGGTCCAACACCGGCACGGAGGTGAGTCGGACCTGCCCTTGCTCGAGGGCCTGCCTGATCAGCCGGAGTGTGCTTTCAGTGGCGGGCGACAAGTTTTCGTCGCTGGCTTCGCGGATGGTATTGAGGCCTTGCACCTCTGCCGCCCCCAGCGCGGCTGAAGCCTGGGCCATCAGGCCGGCAAGGTCCTGCCCATGTTGCAGTTTTCCCATGCCGATATACGCCGCAGGTCCCTCTCCAATCAAGGGCGTGCTTGCTTCGGCCAGGGCGCGCAGCAAGTCCTGGGCCGTGTGGCGGGCGTTGACGCGGCTGGGGAGCAGCAAGGCAAAGTCGGCCTCGCCGATGCGTGCTGCAACACCGTTGTCTTGCGTCGCCTGGCGCATGAGCACTTGTGCAAAGACTTTCAAGAGATCATGGGAGGTGGGGGAGCCGAGGCGGTGGTTGAGCCCGGGGAAACCGGCCATTCGAACCAGGAGCAGGGTGCCACCAGCGGCCTCCTCGCTGTCCAGTGAATCCAGCAGTTGAATCAGGAAAAAGTTGCGGTTTGCCAGCCCGGTGAGGGGGTCGTAATTGGCCGCGACCCTTAAAACTTCCAGACGCTGAGCCTCTTCCGCAAACATTCCCTTGAGCCGGCTGACAGTGCTGTTCATGGCTATGGCCAGTTGTTTAAGCTCGGGGACGTCGGGGACTTCTATCAGATCAAAACGACGATCGCTGATGGCATTGGCCTGATCAATAACACGTTGCAAGGGTTCACGCAGGCGGCGCAACACAAGTGTTCCCAGGTAGCCCGCCACCAGCCCGGCCAGTCCTAAGGCGGCAACAAGTTGCAGCACGCTTTTCCAGAGCGACTGGTAGGCAAAGCGGCTCGTGCTGATCAACGTGAGCGTGCCCAACTGTTTCCACCCATTGCTGATTTGCGCCTGGCCTGCAACGGCCGAGAGAGGCAGAAGCCTGACAAACCAGTCCGGTACCGCCTTGGCAGGAGAGCCAGAGGCGCGCTCGACAATGGTCTTCCCAAGCGGGTCGACCACCCGTATCAGCTCGTAGTGACCGCCGTCAAACAGCGCGGCAACGGTCAGCTCGACCATCACCGCGTCGGCGTTTTGCTGGCTCAGTGCCAAAGCGAGGGCAGTCGCATTGTCGGAATTTTTCGAGCTGAGCTGCTCCGACAGATAACTTCGCGCATTCAGCGTGGACGCAAGCAAGCCGCCCAGCAGAGCCAACAAGGTGCTGAGAATGATTGCGAGCCACAATTGGCGGTACATCGACATGGAGAATCCCCTCGGAACGGTTCTTTATAGCGGTTTCTGAAACAAATCAGTCAAGTCAGTCACATCAATCGAAGCCTTCAGCACGCGCACGCCGGCGCAGCTCCTGCCAGCGCGACAGGCTGGACGGCCCGCCTGCGCCCTGGGCGCCTGAAACGCCTTGCCAGAGCCCGAGGCTGTTAAAGCTGAACACAGGTTGCAGGTCCTGCCGCCGGGATGCCGGCAGAAGGTCGTTGATCAGGTTGTCCAGAATCAGTGGTTCGGCATTGGGTTCCGGGTAAAAAGCCAGGACCATGTGCGCCTGCGTGATGCTGCTGTTGGCGCCGCCGATCCGGGCCTGTACGTAAATCAGGCGCAGCTTGTCGTCAGGGATGCCGAGCAGCAGAAGGGTGAAGTACTTGGCAATGGCAAAGTCCTCGCAATCACCAGCGCCCCGGCCGAGAGTCTCCATGGGGGTCGCCCAATAGTCACTTTGGCCCCAAATCACCTGGTCATCGCCGAATTTGACACGGCGGTTGAAAAAGTCGTTGACCTGTTTGATCTTGGCAGGCGCGGGCAGGTCCGCGTTGTCTTGCAGCAACTTTTGCCAGTCCCGAAACGACGGCACCGCAGCTGCGCCGAAGCGCTGGGACATGACGCTTTGCATCCGCTCAAAATCCACCGCCGCAACCTTCAGTACCCCGGTCAGGAGGATCAGAACGATCAGAATGAGTCGTTGAAAATGCTTCAAGTGTTTCGTTTTCGCACCAGACGGGGAATTCGTCCGGATATCAATTGCGCTTCTGGAAAACCTGCGTTAGCATAAAAATATTCATATAAAACAGTCACTAACGACTCATTGTTAACCTGATTTCGAATATTTCTCTCTGTGCTCGGGTAGCTGGATGAGGAGACAATCGTGCAAATGAAACAATTTGATACTGCGAAATGAGTCAGAACCATACCGCGACAACCCGTGTGCCGCGCTCTCCTGTCAGCAGGGCCAGCCGTGTTGCGCGTGAGCCTTTGGTTCAGTGTAACGGTGATCCCGCAGGGCGAGCGTCCATGAAATCCCGCCTGCGCGGCTTCAGCATCAGCCCGGTGCAATGGGCTGTTTGGCTGTGTGCCGTGGGCGCGTTGGTTTCTACACAAGTCCAGGCCCAGTTCGAAAAACCCCTGACGCTGAAGGACGCAACACAACGAGCAGTGTTGAGCAACCCCGAAGTCATGGCCAAGTGGCACACGCTGAAGGCATCCGTTAATGAGCGGGATGTCGGTTTCGGCGCTCAGTTGCCCAAAGTCGATTTGTCGGCCGGTCAAGGCAAAGAGCGGCGCGAAGACCCCACCATCCGTTCCAGCTATGACAGAACATCTTCGTCCCTGACCATCACACAGCTGTTGTACGACGGCTTTGCAACCCGCAACGAAGTCAAGCGACTCGACCATGCGCGTATGGTGCGCTTGTTCGAATTTTTTGACAGCTCCGAGGCCGTCGCCTTTGAGGCTGCGCGTGCGTACTACGATGTTTTGCGGTTCCGTGAGCTGGTGCGCCTTTCCGAAGAAAATTTTGTGCAACATCGCTCGGTTTTTGAGCAGACAGAGCGCAGGGTCAAAGCCAGAGTGGCGCGCGCGGTTGACCTGGAGCAAATTTCTGCACGCGTGGCGCTGGCAGAGTCGAACTTGTTGACGGAAACATCAAACCTGCACGACGCGACGGCACGCTTTCAGCGTATCGTGGGTGCCATGCCCACTGCGGAGATGCCCTTACCCGCGCCGCTGGTCCAGGACATTCCCGCAGATGCAGCAGGTGCCATCAAACTTTCGCAGTACCGCAATGCGGCTCTACGCGCATCCATCGAGAATGTGCGCGCTTCCGACGCCGCGCTGGCCTCGCGCAGTGGTGCCTACCAGCCCCGGTTTGATCTGCGTTTTCGGCGCGACCAAGGCAAAAATGTGGGCGGTGTTATCGGGAAATCCGAGAACAATGTGGCCGAAGTGGTGATGAGCTGGAACCTCTTCAACGGTTTCAGTGATAGAGCCCGGGAGCGCCAGTTTGCGGAGCAGCTCAATGTGGCCAAGGATTTGCGCGACAAGACTTGCCGCGAAATCCGGCACACCCTTCTGATTGCCTACAACGACGTTCGCAAGTTCAAGGAGCAAATTGGCTACCTTGATCAGAACAAGGTCGCCATTGAGAAATCTCGCAACGCGTATCGTCTGCAATTTGACATCGGCCAGCGTACGTTGCTCGATCTGCTCGATACCGAGAACGAGTTGTTTCAGTCCCGACGCGCTGTGGCTAACGCGGAGATTGATATCAACGTAGCTTACGTTCGGGTCCATGCAGCGCAGGGCACCCTTCTGACCGCACTGGACTTGTCCAGAATCGATACGGGCGTTGTTCCCGGTGTGGATCAGTGGAACGAAGGCGAAGACGCTTCGCAGCACTGTCCTGCGGATCCGGTGGCGCTTTATGTGGTGGACAAGGCAGCTTTGGTCGGCCGCGCTAGCGACCTCGTCAAGCAGACAGCATTGCTCAATGCCCGCGAGCGGGCCATGCAGGAGGTCATGGCGCCCACGCCTTCCGCCGCACCAGCGCCGACAGTTCCGGCTCCGGCCGCCACAGTTTCCCCGCGCAGGCCGGTGTCCCCGGTGGCTCCACGTTCCCCCGCGACGCCTACCACCCCGCCAGCACCGGTGACACCGCTGGCTCCCGTGCCCGCGCCAGCTCCCGCGCCAGTTCCAGTTCCAGTTCCAGTTCCAGTTCCAGTTCCAGTTCCAGAGGCTCAGGCGCCAGCACCGGTGCCTGCGCTTGTCCCGGCCCCGGCCCCGGCCCCGGCCCCGGCCCCGGCCCCGGCCCCGGCCCCGGCCCCGGCAGTACGGACCTCGTCTCCTGACGACGCCGACTACAGTGAAGTGCGGCAGGCACTACAGAACTGGCGTACGGCCTGGGCCAGGCGCGACGTCGAGGCTTACCTGCAGTTCTATGCGCCCAACTTCGTGCCCCCCCCAGGCGGTGACCGCGAGTCGTGGAAGGAAAGGCGCAGGGCAGCGCTGTCCCGCGCGTCCGATATCACGGTTGAAATTGCCGACCTGACCGTGACCCTCAACGATGCGACTCAGGCGACCATGGTGTTCAGGCAAACCTATCGGTCGGCCAGTTACCACGACATCGTGACCAAGACGCTGCAGTGGACAAAGCTTGGCGATCGCTGGCTGATTGTCAGGGAGAGCTCGGCAGCCCCGCTGGCGGTAGGTCAGTAGGATCTGGCACGGGCACCGGCCGCAAGCTGAGCTGTCGCGCGGTGTCGCGGCCCTGATTGATCTGCGACCGCTTTGCGGCCTGAGCTAGGGTCTCAGCGCAGGGCGCTGCCTGCAACAATCCTGTCCAGTTCCTCGAAAACCTTGTCGAAATCGACCGGTTTGGTCCAGTAGCCGGTAAAGCCGGCTTGCTCGGCAAGTATCTTGTGCTCGGGCAAGGTGTCGGCAGAACACATGAAGGCGGGCGTGTTCTCCAACCCCGGGATCGCCCGCATCCGTTGAAGCAGATCAATCCCGTGAATGTCGGGCAAACGGCCGTCAATAACCAGCACGTCGGGCTGCCAGCTGCTGGCGACCTCGAAGCCCTGGGCACCGTTTTGTGCCATACGCATCTCGACATCTTCGCGGGTACGCATCACGTCGTCGAAAAGCATCAGGTTGTACATATTGTCTTCGACATACAACACACGCATTTTCCGCAGTTCTTCCCCCGAACCGTGAGCGGACTCAAGGGGCGCGGGTTGCGTGTCACTGGCGTCCCTGTCGTCGCTTTGCTCCCAGTAGATGTCTGTGGATACCTTGTCGAGCACGCGGCACAGGCGGGCGGACTGGATCAGAGCAGTTTCCACGCGCTTGCGCTCGGTCACGTCCAGGCTGAGCTCGACGAACAGCAGGGGCCGCCCCTGGCTATCGACCTCGGAGAACAACAGCGAGTGGATATCGACCAGTTCCCCGTCAGCTCGAATGATGCGGTAGTCAAGCTCGATCGCACCCGGACTCCGGCGCAACTGCTCGCGCGCTCTGATCAGCAGGTCCAGATCGTCGGGGTAGACAAGGCCCATCGCAAAGTCCAGGCTGAGGGGCGTAGCCGCGTCCACACCGTAAATTTCATACGCCCGGGGGTTCCAGTTCAACTCCTGACTGGCGAGGTCGAAAACAGCCTGGGCTACGCCCGTCGATACCATCAGCTGGCGCTGCATGCGCCGCTGGGCTTCGGCCAGGCCGAACTCCGGCTCAGCCGCGGCCTGCCTGAAACCGCTCACGGGCTCATTCATGGAAGCAACCGGTGAAGCCGGGGCGCATATGAGGCGGTCGGGATGGGGTCACAGGTATCTCCAAATGATCTGGGCCGACATCGGTACAGACTGCCACCAGTGCCGATGCTCGGGAAATCTCGCGGAAATTTTCTCCACGCGGAAACCATCTTATGCCAGAAATGGGTGATTTGCCCAAGCAGCAGCGGGCGAACCGGCGGTTGCCGGTCAGTCTGGAAGCACGGCGGTCACTTCAATTTCGATGCGCGCGCGATCCTCGACCAGGGCCGACACCTCCACACAGGTCATGGCTGGAAAATTCCTGCCCATGACCTCCCGGTAGGCCGCGCCCAGTTCCTTCAAACGCGCAATGTACTCCACGCGGTCCACCACATACCAGGTCATGCGGACCATGTGTTCGGGTCCGGCGCCGCCAGCCTGCAACACCGCCAGGATGTTGAGAAGTGCCTGGCGCGTCTGCGCGATGAAGTCGTCGCTTTCAAACTGCTGCTGCGCGTTCCAGCCGATCTGGCCGCCCACAAAAATCATTGCTCCGCGCGCCATCACGCCGTTGGCGTAGCCCCTTGGCTCGGCCCAGCCTGCAGGTTGCAACAGTTTCATCATGGTTTGTCTTCCTTTGTTGTCTCAAGATAAGGCAGCAGCGCGGTGCGCAACCCCTCCGGGATGGGCAGCACCTTGCCATGCGGTATTTCTGAACATACCACCACAGTATTTGCGATCAATTTCAGGGTCTGACCCTTGTCTGGCGGGTGTGAGTAGCTATGAATTTCATAGCTCATGCCAATGCTGGCGTTGCCGACGCGGGTCAGGCCCAGGCTGATGACGATTTCGTCGCCATAGCGGCACATGCCGAGAAATTCGGTTTTGAGATCCACGATGGGCACGCCCACACCAGAGGCGATCAGACCATGCTCCGGGTGACCGATGTGCGCCAGAAAATCTTCCTGCGTCTCATGCAGCAGGTAAAAATACTGCGGATAAAAAACAATGCCGGCCGGGTCGCAATGGTGAAAGCGGACCTGCTTGCGTACCGAGAACCTCATGGCTGGCGCAGCCTGAAGCGTTGCAGCTTGCCGGTTTCGGTGCGCGGCAGGCTGGCGACGAACGCCACCTGGCGCGGGTACTTGAAGGGCGCCAGGGTGGCCTTGACGTGGTCCTGCAACTGTTGGCACATGGCTGCATCGGGCGCGTGGTCCGGCTTGAGCACCACGAAGGCCTTGACCACCATGCCGCGCTCTTCGTCCGGTATGCCGATGACACCACACTCGGCGACTGCCGGGTGTTTCAGCAGTGCGTCTTCAACTTCCGGCCCACCGACGTTGTAACCCGACGTGATGATCATGTCGTCGGCGCGGGCCTGGTAGAAAAAATAGCCATCCTCGTCCTGCAGAAAGGCGTCCCCGGGGTAGTTCCAGCCGCCCTTCACATAGTTGCCCTGGCGTACGTCGTCGAGGTAGCGGCAACCGGTGGGGCCGATCACTGCCAGCTTGCCGATGGTGCCGCGCGGCACCTCCTGCCCCGCGTCGTCAACAACCTTGGCGGTGTAACCGGGCACCACTTTGCCGATGGCGCCGCGGCGTACATCGGCCGGCGCGGCAGAAATGAAGATATGAAACATCTCGGTTGCGCCTATGCCGTCGGTCATCTCGATGCCGGTGGCGTCCTTCCAGAGCTGGCGCGTCGCGTCGGGCAGACCTTCGCCAGCGCTGACGCAGGTGCGCAGGCTGGGCACGCCATGCTGTTTGGCAAACGCAGACATCTGGCGGTAGAAAGTCGGCGCGGTGTAGCAGATGGTGGCGCCGACCTCGTTGATCAGCTTGACCATGGCTTCCGGGGTGTAGGCAATGCCGGGGTAATACACCGAAGCACCTGCCCACATCGGGAAAATCAGCATGCCGCCGAGGCCGAAGGTGAAGGCCAGCGGTGGTGAGCCCATCACGATGTCTTCGGGTCTGGCCTTGAGCACATGGCGCGGCCAGGCTTCGCAGGCGGCCAGCACATCGCGGTGGGTGTGCACCGGTGCCTTGGGTGTGCCGGTGGTGCCCGAGGTGAAGGCCATCATCGCGAAGTCGTCGGCCGAGGTCGGGCACGGTGTGAAGTTGCCATCCCTGGCAAGCGCCTGCGCCTCCAGTGAACCGGCCTCGCTGGTGTTGAACGGAACGATGTGGGCCAGTACCGGGTTCAGCTCCTGGGCGGTTTGCAGTTCGGCCAGCAGTCCGGCATCACACAGGGCCACCGTGGCCTGCGATTTGGTGATGACCTCGCCCAACTCCTTGGCGCGCAGCAGCGGCATGGTGGCCACCGCGACCAGGCCGGCCTTGACGACGCCTAGCCAGGCCAGCGCCATGGCGATGGTGTTGCCGCCGCGCAGCAACACGCGGTTGCCGGGTATCAGCTTCAGGTCGCCCGTCAGCACCTGGGCAATACGTTTGACACGGTCGTGTGCCTCGGCATAAGTGAGCGTCAGCTTGTCGGAGCGCAGGAAGGGGCGGGCGGACATTCCGTGCTGCTCAATGCGCTCAAACAACACGTCCACCAGGTTCGCCTGGGCCGGAATCTGCAATTCGGACAGGTCGTACCGCATCTGCGGCCACTGGTCGCCCGGCGGCAGGCGGTCATGTACAAATCGGTCGGGTTGCATGGAAGGAGCGGGTGAGTTCATGATTGCAGCACCGCTTTGCCAATGATCAGTTGCTGGACTTCGGTCGCACCCTCGTAGATGCGCAGCGAGCGGATGTCGCGGTACAGGCTTTCGACCTTGGTGCCGACCTTCACGCCCAGGCCGCCATGCATTTGCAGCGCCATGTCGATCACGCGCTGGGCGTTTTCAGTCGCTGTCATCTTGGCCATGGCCGCCTCGGCGGTGATGCGTTTGCCGGCGCCGCGTGCCTCGCTGTCGTCACGCAGCCAGGCGGCGCGGTAAGTCAGCAGTGCGGCTGCATCAATCAGCGCTGCCATCTCGCCGATCTTTGCCTGTGTCAGCTGAAAGTCGGCAAGGGTCTGGCCGAACATTTTGCGTTCGCGTGAAAAACGCACGGCCTCGAACAGGGCGCGGCGCGCCATGCCCAAAGCTGCGGCGGCGACCGAAGCGCGGAAGATGTCCAGGGTCTGCATCGCCAGCTTGAAGCCACCGTTGAGTGCGCCGAGTTGCGTATCGGCACCGAGCCTGCAATCTGCAAACTTCAGCGTGGCCAGTGGGTGCGGCGCCATCACCGCAATGTGTTCGCTGCTGTCCAGGCCGGGATTGCCGGCGTCGACGATGAAGGCGGTGATGCCGCGTGTGCCGGCGGCCTTGTCGGTCTTGGCAAAGGTGACGTAGAAGTCGGCGATGTCGCCGTTGCTGATCCAGGTCTTGCTGCCGCTGAGGGCCCAGCCGCCTTCGGAAGCGTCGGCGCTGGTCGTCATGGCGCCGGCGTCGGAGCCGGCGTCGGCTTCGCTCAGCGCAAAGGCGGCGATCTTGTCGCCGCGTGCCACGGCGGGCAGGTAGGCGGCCTGCTGCGCCGGCGTGCCGGCCAGCGTGATGGCACCGCTGCCCAGACCCTGCATCGCAAACGTGAAATCGGCCAGTGGCGAGTGGAAGGCAAGAGTTTCGCGCAGGATCACCAACGCACGAGAATCAAGTTTGTCCAGCGCACCGCCGGCGCTGCCGGGAACGCAGTAGCGCAGCCAGCCGCCGTCACCCAGCCGTCGCACCCATTCCTTGCAGGCAAGCCGGTCATCACTTTCGTCCACCTGCTGCAGCGGCGCCCAGTCGGCCAGTTCCCGGCCCAGTGTTCGGTGGACATCGTCAAAGAAGGGAAGTGTGAGGTGATCTGTGGGGGCTTTCACATCAATCTCCCTGGAACACCGGCTTTTGCTTGGCCGAAAAAGCTTCGTAGGCGCGCGTGAAGTCTTTGGTCTGCATGCAAATGGCCTGGGCCTGGGCTTCGGCCTCGATGGCCTGGTCCAAAGTCATGGCCCATTCTTGGTGCAGCATTGTTTTGGTCATACCGTGCGCAAAAGTCGGACCGGCCGCCAACTCCGCAGCCAGCGTTTGCGCCTTGGATAGCAGGTCGGCCGGCTCGTGCAGTGCGTTGAAAAATCCCCATGACAGGCCTTCCTCCGCTGTCATGGCGCGGCCGGTGAACAGCAGTTCGGAGGCGCGGCCCTGGCCGATCAGGCGCGGCAGCAGCGCGCAGGCGCCCATATCGGCGCCGGCCAGGCCCACACGTGTGAACAGAAAGGCGGTCCTGGCCTGCGCCGTGCCCAGGCGCATGTCGGCGGCGAGTGCCATCATGGCACCGGCACCGGCGCAAATGCCGTCGATGGCGGCGACGATGGGCTGCGGGCACAGACGCATGGCCTTGACCAGGTCGCCAGTCATGCGCGTGAATTCGAGCAGCTCGGGCATGCTCATCTTTGTCAGTGGGCCAATGATTTCATGCACATCGCCGCCTGAGCAGAAGTTGCCGCCGGCGCCAGTCAGCACGATCACCTTGACATCAGTGGCGCTGTTGAGTGCCCGGAACAGGTCGCGCAACTCGGCGTAGGACGCGAAGGTCAGCGGGTTCTTGCGTTCCGGCCGGTTCAGGGTCAGGGTTGCCACACCGTCAGCGAAGCTATAGGCGAAAAGGCGCGCTTCGTAGCTTGCCAGCGCATTGAACTGCGCGTGCATCGGATTGCCGGGGCCAATGTAATGTTTCATGCGTTTTCCACTTCCTGGTTCAGATCGGTCTGGTGCTGTTTGACCTTGCCCAGCAGCTTGTGCAGGGTCTCGATTTCGCGCGCCGACAGGCCGCCGAAGGACTGGACAATCCAGTCTTCGTGCTGGCGTGCCATCTCGTCAAAGGTCTTGCGGCCACGTGTGGTGAGGCGCACGCGGTAGGCACGGCGGTCGCCTTCGACGTCCACGCGTTCGACCAGGCCTTCGGTCACCAGCTGGTCGGTGATGCCGGTGACGTTGCCGCCGGTGACCATCATGCGGCGCGACAACTCGTTCATCTTCAGGCCGTCCGGGTTGCGCTCAAGCTGGGCCATCAGGTCAAAACGCGGCAAGGTGGTGTCGAACTGTTCGCGCAACTGGCCGCGCACCTGCTTTTCGATCAGCTGTGTGCAGGTCAGCAGACGCAGCCACAGGCGCAGCGCCTCGGGGTGTTCGCGGTGTCCTCGTGCTTCTAGGTCCATGGCCGTCTCCGTTTGCTACTGATTTTATAGCTGCTTGTGCTTGCTGAATAAGGGCTCAGCCCGGTTTTTGCTTTGAAAGTTCACGGTACATCTGGTCCCGGCCGCTGAAGTAGGGTTGGGGCCAGTCCACGTGCCGGCTCTGCAGTTTGGCGGCCTCATGCAGGGTCCAGGCGGGGTCGGCCAGGTGCGGCCTGGCAATGGCGCACAGGTCGGCGCGGCC
>NZ_JACDDD010000090.1 GCF_013817205.1 Polaromonas sp. | reverse complement strand
GATCCGTTCTTGCGTACACTTTGGCATTGGCAGTCCCCGGTTGCAATTGACATCGAACACCAATGACAACGCGCTTCGGCACGGGGCTGCCGACTCCTGCTAATGAAATATCCGGGCTAACACGCGCGAAAGCTGGGATGAAGGCAGCCCCGCACTGAACAACCGTGAGGCGGACCGAATCAAGCTTGTTCATATTGACAAAGGCCGGAGGTGGCGATAAAGTGACCATACATACTGTATTGAAATGTCAGAAAGTTTCATGAATCAACGCGCATGCAGGTGCGATGTTCCGCCCGATGCGAAGATTTTCGCGAGCCTTCCAGGTCATCACTACCAAGATGCTTTCAAGCTCCTGCTCACCCCAGGAGACGAGCGCAACATGGAGCAGTTACTTGCCGCCAGGGGCACCGGTCTGCCGGAGCGGTGGCTGGCCCGAATTCGCGATGCGTTGGTTGCACCGTTCGGCTTGAAGCCCATCGGCAAACGCGGCATGGCACCGTTCGAGCGCCTGGAGCTCAACGCCGAGGAGGCCAACTACGCGATTTACGCCATCGACGACCGCCACGTCGACGTCCGAATTGCCTACCGATCCGAATCCCGGGGGGGGGGCAACGGCTACTCGTGGCCACAACGCTTGTCCGCGTCCACAGCGCCTTCGGGTGGATGTACCTGTGCGCGATCCTTCCGTTTCACTTTTTCATCGTCCGAAGGCAGCTGGAGCGCATTGCTGCCGGCCACCCAAACCCTCATCAACCTCAAACCACAGGCATCCCATGAAAAATCATTTGCAACTTTGGACCACTGATCTGGCGACAGGCTTCGGTGCGCGCTTTGACGAACTCGCCGCGACGGACTCGGTGGCATTTTTCAAAACCGTCCCCGGATGTGTCGGCGCCGTTTTCTCACGCTCCGAGAAAAAAGGCTACGTCTTGACTGCGTGGACCGACGAGGCCAGCGCCGCCGCTGCGTCCACTTCGCAAGCCTACGGGGAGGCGGTTCAACGCATCGTCAAGTCCGGCGTCATGGCCGGAGAGCAATCACTGGAGTCGCTCACTGTTTCAGGCCGCTTCTTCGCCGCTGCACCTGCCTTTCAACTCTGAGCCAACGCGGCCGGCCGGGGTCGGCGAACATTGAACCCATCTTGGTCAGCTTGCCTGATCAAATGATTTATCATTTTCGGCATGGATTCAAGCCTTGCTTCAGCTCCGGTTCCCGCCGATCAGGAAAACTGGCGCCTCACCCACCTGGGCCGTCTGCTGGGCCATGCGCTGAGGCGCTTTGATGAGCGCGTGCTGGTGCTGATGGCGCGCAATGTGGACGTGCCGCTGGCGCTGTCGAATCTGGCCGCACGTGCACAGGTTGGGGCCGCGCATATCCACATCACACGGCACCTGGCCGTCGGCGGCTCGCGCCTGACCGATCTGGCCGCCAGCGCCGGCATGAGCAAACAGGCCATGGGTGACCTGGTGGACCAGTGCGAAGCCTGGGGCCTGGTGACCCGGGAACCCGACCCGCATGACAAACGCGCCCGGATGGTGATGTTCACCGAATCAGGCCTGCACTGGCTGCAGGCTTTTCGCACCGCCGTCAGCCAGGCAGAGGCGGAGTTCAGACAGGCCGTCGGCACCGATGTGGCCACAGTTGTTGCCCTGGGACTGGAAGCCTATGCTGGAACCTGACGCGTGTCAGCAAAGCGGGGGGCATAAAAGCCTAGAATTTAGAAAACGGCCACAGAGCCGTTTCGCCCTGAGCGTCCGCCGGACCGCGTGGGGCACCCCCAATCAGGAGACAAGCATGCGCATATTGATTGCCGAAGATGACCAGGTCCTGGCCGACGGCCTGCTCCGCACCTTGCGTGCCTCGGGCGCTGCCGCCGACCATGTGGCCAGCGGCACTGAAGCCGACGCCGCGCTGCTGACCAACACCGAATTTGATTTGCTCATCCTCGATCTGGGCCTGCCGCGCATGCACGGGCTGGAAGTGCTCAAGCGCCTGCGCGCTCGCGGCTCGGCCCTGCCGGTGCTGATCCTCACGGCGGCTGACAGCGTCGAAGAACGCGTCAAGGGCCTGGACTACGGCGCCGACGACTACATGGCCAAACCGTTTTCGCTGCAGGAACTCGAAGCGCGTGTGCGCGCCCTGATCCGCCGCGGCATGGGTGGCGCCAGCAGCACCATCAAACACGGCCCGCTGGTCTACGACCAGGCCGGGCGCGTGGCCACTATCGACGGCCAGATGGTCGAGCTGTCGGCGCGCGAACTTGGCCTGCTTGAAGTGTTGCTGCAACGCGCCGGCCGCCTGGTCAGCAAGGACCAACTGGTCGAGCGCCTGTGCGAGTGGGGCGAAGAGGTCAGCAACAACGCGATCGAGGTGTATATCCACCGTTTGCGCAAGAAGATCGAAAAAGGCCCGGTGCGGATTGCCACTGTCCGGGGACTTGGTTATTGCTTGGAGAAGATTCCTGGTTGAATCCCGGCAATCCGTTCGCCCTGAGCTTGTCGAAGGGTCTTGTCGTCCGCCACCCGGCTTCGACAAGCTCAGCCCGAACGGAAGGTGAGGAATGGCTTTAAGACTTTTCCAGCGCGAACGCCGCAGCCTGTTCGGTGAAATCCTGGACTGGATGCTCACGCCGCTATTGCTGCTGTGGCCCATCAGTCTGGCACTGACCTGGCTGGTGGCGCAGAACATTGCCGGCAAACCCTTCGACCGCGCGCTCGAGTACAACGTGCAGGCTTTGGCCAAGCTGATCGTCGTCAAGAACCGGCAGGTGCAGTTCAACCTGACTGCGTCGGCCCGCGAGATCTTGCGGGCCGATGACACCGACCTGGTGTTCTACCAGGTGCTGGGTGCGCGCGGCGAATACCTCAGCGGCGAGCGCGAGCTGCCCCTGCCGCCCGAGGAAGAAATGGGGCTTGAAGGCGAGGTCCGTCTGCGCGAGGACGTCATGCAGGGCCAGGGTGTGCGCGTGGCCTATACCTGGATCAAGGTGGAGGCGCCGGGTGCCCGGCCCATCCTCGTTCAGGTTGCAGAAACCCTGGAGAAGCGCAAGACCCTGGCCACCGAAATCGTCAAGGGCGTGATGGTGCCGCAGTTTGTCACGCTGCCGCTGGCAGTGCTCCTGGTGTGGCTGGCGCTGGTGCGCGGCATCAAGCCGCTGGACCAGCTGGAAAAACGCATTCGCGCGCGCAAGTCCGACGACATGAGTCCGCTGGACGAAACTGTGGTGCCCGAAGAGGTGGCGCCACTGGTCTCGTCGATCAACGACCTGCTGAGCCGGCTCAAGGTCTTGCTGACCACGCAAAAGCGCTTTCTGGCTGACGCCGCCCACCAGCTCAAGACACCACTGGCCGGCCTGCGCATGCAGGCAGACCTGGCGCAGCGCGAAACCGATGCAGACGAGCTGAAAAAGTCTCTCAAACAGATCGGCCGTGCCAGCGTGCACGCCACCCACACGGTTAACCAGCTGCTGGCGCTGGCGCGCGCCGAAACCACCGGTCGCAGCCTGGCCAAACAAAAGGTGGAGGTAGTGCAGGTGCTTGCCGACGCTATCCAGGATTCGGTGCCGCGCGCGCTTGAAAAACACATCGACCTCGGTTATGACGGCCCGTCCGCCGGCGAGCAAGCCAGCCTGCTTGAGGCCAACCCCACCTTGCTGAAAGAGCTGGTGCGCAACCTGCTCGACAATGCGCTGAACTACACACCCGAAGGCGGCCAGGTCACGGTGCGCCTGCTCACCGACCGCTTCAGCGGCGTGATGGTGCTGCAGGTCGAGGACTCGGGCCCGGGCATCCCGGCTGCAGAGCGTGCACTGGTGTTCCAGCCCTTCTATCGCACATTGGGCACCAATGTCGACGGCTCGGGCCTGGGCCTGGCCATCGTTGAGGAAATCGCCAAGCAGCACGGCGCCACCGTCATCATCGAAGACGCCTTTCCCGGGAACACCCCACCCGGCACGCGGCTGACCATTCGTTTCATCGGTGTTGCCGACCTGCCGCTGGAATGAGGCCTTGTCCGGCAATGCAACCAGCCCCCGACCGCGCGCAGGGGCATGCCCGGCTGCCTACACTTGGGGGCTAACTTTTTCCGGAGAGATGCCCCGCACATGAGTCCCAAGTCCCACACCCTTCCCGCCGCCGAGGCCAGCGCCAGGGAAAGCCGGCGCCACATGCGCACCCGCCTGAAAATCGGCCTGTCGGCATGCTTTTCCCATGCTGACCCGACCCGATCCCTGTTCACCGGCAAGACGCTGCAGTATGTCGAGCAGACCGTGGCGCACTGGATCATGTCCTCCGGGGCGATGGTCGTCATGGTGCCTTGCCCCACCGGTGCAACGCAACGCGGCGACGTCAACTTCGACGACTATGCGCAATGGCTGGACGGCCTGGTGCTGCATGGCGGCGCCGATGTCTGGCCCGGCAGCTACGGTGAGGAGCCGCTCGAAGAGCGCTGGGCCGGCGACCGCGTGCGCGACGAGTACGACAAGGCCCTGGTGGCCTCGTTCGAAAAAGCCGGCAAGCCGGTCTTCGGCATATGTCGCGGGATGCAACTGCTCAATGTTGCCTTCGGCGGTACGCTGTACCAGGACATCGCCACCCAGGTGCCCGAATCCTTCGTACACCGCGACGCCGTGAGCTACGACCAGAACTTCCACAGCGTGGAGATCGTGCAGGGCACGCAGCTCTCGCGCCTGTACCCGGGCGTGGAACGGGTGCGCGTGAACAGCATCCATCACCAGGGCATCAAGGACCTGGCGCCCGAGTTCGTTGCCGAGGCCTTCAGCGTTGACGATCACATCGTCGAGGCGATACGCCGCAAGGACCCGGCAAAAAGTTACATCGCCGCGCTGCAGTGGCACCCCGAGTTTCATCAGCCGGGCTCGGACACGATTGACGACGCCGCGGTGCTGGAGGATTTTTTGTCTGCGGTGAAAGAAGCAAAGAGCCGGTCGCCCGCCGGGTAAGGCAAGGCTTCGGTTGATGATCAAATCGCCGTCCGGCCCCTGATTTACCTGCGCAACCCGCTACTGAATTAGTAGCAATCAGTTCAAATCGCCGAATCCCGAATGGTCAGAGTGCGCCGGTCCAGGCAAAGTGAAGAAGAAGGTGGCGCCCTCACCGGGGCGGGCATCGGCCCAGATGCGCCCGCCATGGCGCATGATGATGCGGCTGACTGTCGCCAGCCCCACCCCTGTGCCGGGGTATTCGGTCACAGCATGCAGCCGCTGGAAGGTGCCAAACAGCTTGTCGGCATAAGCCATGTCAAAGCCCGCACCATTGTCCCGGACATAAAACGCAACAGCTTCCTCGCTGTATCCCACCGCAATCTCGGCCTGCGCCTGCCTTGACGAAAACTTCCAGGCGTTGCCCAACAGGTTCTCCATCGCTGCGTGCAACAAGCGGCCGTCACCGCGGACGGACAAGTTTTTTTCAATGTGGATAGTCACTGCACGACCTGGCTCACGGGATTGGTACTGCTCAAGGATATTCCGCGCAATCTCGCTCAGGTCGACCTGGTCACGGCGCAAAGCCACGCGTGAAACCTGCGCCAGAGCCAGCAAGCCCTCGATGAGATGGCCCATCTGCTGAACACCTGCCTGGATGCGCGAGAGGTAGTGCCTGACCTTCGGATCCGCCGTGCCGCCCAGGTGGCGTGCCAGCAGGCTGCTGAAACCATCCACTGTGTTCAGCGGCGAGCGCAGGTCATGCGAAACCGAGTAGGAAAAGGCCTCAAGCTCCTGGTTTGACACGCGCAGGGCGGTTTCAACCGCCTTGAGTTCGGTGATGTCCGCATCAATGCCGACCCAGAACAAGATCTCGCCGGAGTCGTCCCGAACCGGTGAGGCGCGGTAGGACATCGTGTGGTAGCTGCCGTCCTGTGCCATGAGCCGCCGTATGCCGGTGTAGATTTCGCCCGTTCTTGCGCAACGTATCCAGTTGGCCATGACCTCCCCCTGGTCATTGGGATGGACCGCCTTGAACCATTGCGTACCGAGCCAGTCGTCCGGGGCGCCGCCCATGAGTTCGTACCAGCGGCGGTTGACGTAGGTCAGCCCGCCACGCACGTCAACAGTCCACACCACCTCAGGCGCCTGCTCGGCGAGCGCGCGGAAAAGTGCTTCGTGACGTGTCAACTCGGCGGTGCGCTCACTCACCTTGCGCTCAAGACTGCTGTTGAGCAGCTTGAACTGCTCGAACAGCCTGGCATTTTCCATGGCAATTGCAGCCAGCTGGGCCAACTCCACGGCCACATATTCGTCCTGCAAGCTGAACTCGCCCTCATACTTGTCGGAGAGCTGCAGCAGACCGATGTTATGCCCATCGCGGCCGGTCAACGGCACAGCAAGCAAGCCGCGCATGGCCAGGTGACCGGAAGAAGGTGCGCCCCCACCGCGCCAGCTGGGATGTGCTTCAAGCGCATCCTGCGTCAAGCGCACAGGCTGGTTGGTGGCGCAAACCAGCGCGTAAATTCCCGATGCGTCCGGCGGTCGCAGAGGGTCGCGGCAGGAAGCGTACTTGTCAGACAGTGACAGCGAAGTGGCCACGTGGCTCTTGTCGTCGCCATTTGTCAGTGTGACCACCGCCTGGTGGGTGCCGATCACGCCCCGCGCCTGGTCCACCACCTCCTGCATGGTCGCCTCCAGCGTCAATTGCGCCGTGATGGCCTGAATCGCATCGGAAGAGCGCTGCAACGTAAACAGGTGGCTTTGCAGACTCTCTTCGGCCTCGATCTGGGCCGAGACGTCGTACACCACGACAAAGCGTGCCGGTTGGCCGGCATGGACAATGTGACGTGAAATCGGTCGCGCCCAGAAAATGCTGCCGTCCTTGCGCTGGTGTCGCACGGTCAGGCGAGGATCTTCCTTGCGATCTATCGGCGAGGCGGCGAGCCATCTGTCCAGCAGTGCACGGTCTTCCTCCGGCCTCAGGTCGTACAGGGTCATGGCCAGAAACTCGGATTCGGAATAGCCGTAGTCCTCGATGGCCGTTCGATTGACGGCCAGAAAACGGCGGGATTCCTCGGCAAACACCCACATCGGTGACGGCCCCGATTCAAACAGATTTGAATAACGTTTTTCGCTTTCGGCCAGGGCCTGCTCGGCAAGCTTGCGCGCTGTGATGTCCTGACCCACACCAACCAAGCGCGTAACGCTGCCATCCGCGGCCAGCACCGGGTAGGCTCGGTCAGATATCCACCGCTCCTCGCCGTCGGGCCGGAGAATACGAAACTCGATCTGGGTGGGATGTCCCGCGCGCTGCAAGTCAGAAGCGTCACTCATTTTTTGCCGGTCCTCGGGATGAACCGAGTCGCGCAGGGTATGCGCGTCGTCATACAGGCTCTGGCAACTGCGTCCCCACACGGTTTCGTAGGCCGGACTGACATAGTGGACGAGGGCGGTTTTCGCATCAAAGCTGTAAAACACCTCCTCAATGTTGCGAACCAGTTCTTGAAAACGGGCGTCGCTGCCCTGCAGGGCCTGATGGGTCTTCTCCCGCTCTATGGCCAAGGCCAGTGTCCGCTCGCCTTGCAGGTAAGTGACACAGATGCTGCCGGCGTATTTCACCAGCGCTTCAATACACCGCTGCTCCTCGTCGGTATACCCTCCTTTGCGGTTGGCCAGTGCCACCACGCCGCAGACCTCCTGGCCTGCACGAATGGGCACGCCCAGAAAATTGTGCATGGGCGGGTGCCCCTGAGGCCGTCCCGCAGCATGCGGATGATGATCAGGCTGGTTGGCGACCACCACCTGCCCGGTGGTGACGGCCCTGCCGAAAAGGTTGTCCAGAGTTTCGAAGACCATGTAGCCGTCCTGCTCGTA
Source organism: Polaromonas sp. (assembly GCF_013817205.1). GTDB lineage: Bacteria > Pseudomonadota > Gammaproteobacteria > Burkholderiales > Burkholderiaceae_C > Polaromonas. Next base: position 6,500 of record NZ_JACDDD010000090.1, on the reverse strand, counting down.
GTTGGCCATGGCGCGTTCGTAAAACTCCCGGTTGATCGTCTGGTCCCAGACAATGCCCTCCATCGCCAGCACGCGCAACTTCTTGCCCTCGACCACCACGCCGATGAAACCGTATTCGCTTTGGGTTTGGGTCAGGGCACCCCGCAGCAACCGGCTGAAGGCGCCCTTCCAGTCTGCCTTGTCAACGTAGGCGGCCAACGATTCCGTGATCGCCGTGAGGGTTTGGGTCTGACTCGCGAGGTGCTCTGCGCTGCTGCGTAAGCGCTGTTCACTGTCGATCAGGGCCAGCTCCGCCTGTTTGCGTTCTGTGATGTCGGTGACAAACCCCTCCAGCCAAAGCAGCTCGCCCTTGGCAGAGCACACTGCACTGCCCTGCTCCCATACCCACTTGACGGTCCCGCCGGCAGTCACGAGGCGGTAGGTCAGGCGAAAGGGGGCGCCCTGTCGAATGGCATCCTGCACCCTGACCTGCACATCCGCCCGGTCATCGGGATGAATCAGGTCGCCGTAGCGCACGCCTTCTGCCCCGGTCAGTACTTCCGGCAAATAACCAGTCAAGGCCAAAGCGCCCGAGCTGACAAAACTCATGGTCCAGTCGGCGTCATTGAGACAGCGGTAGGCCATGCCGGGCAGGTTATCGAGCAACCGGCTCAGCGACAGCGCGTTTTCACCGTGGCGTTCAGGAACTGACATTGGAGGGCTGGATGAGGCCTGGAGCACGCCCGGCGGGGACGAACCGTCAGCTCCCGAAGGGGTAATCGCTCAAATGTTAGTCGCAAATCCACCTGCGCACCAGCCCGGTCTTCACCTGTTGACAGGACGCCCCGGCCGCACCCCCGGATCGGCAGCGCGGAGCTCAGGCGCGGTCAGTCAGCTCAAGTGCTTCCCGACAATCCCCGCCAGCTCAAACATCGTCACCTGCGGCTTGCCGAAAACGGCCAGCAGCTTGGCGTCCGCGTTGATGGCGCGTTTGTTCGCCGCGTCCTGCAGGTTTTCAGCCTTGATGTAGTCCCAGAGCTTCTTGATGACCTGGGTGCGGGCCACCGGCTCTGAGCCAATCACTGCGGCCAGCGCTTCGCTGGGTTTCAGGCCGCTGCCGGGCTTGGCAACGCGCGCAACTTTCGGTTTCGCGACCTTGGCGGCCGGTGTCTTTTTGGCGGCAACCTTTTTGGTCGCCACTTTTTTGGCAGCAGGCCCTGCGGTTTTGGCTGCAACGGTCTTACCGAACGGTGTCTTCACCGTGCCGGTCCGCGGCGGGCCGGCTGTTTTGCGCGGTGGAAATTTCGAAGGCGCAAACTCGAAGTTGACCTTGCCGGCCTCGGCGTCCCAGGCCAGCATGGCCTTGAACGGGCGGCGTGTGCGCATGGAGACAAACTTGTCGAGCAGGTCGGTTTTGCCGTCGGTCAGCAGCTTGACCATCTGCTCGCGCTCCACCGGTTGCTGCAGGATCACCTGACCGGTCTTGAAGTCGCAACTGGGTGTGGGCTGCGCATTCGTCGGTACGGATTTATCACACACGTAATTTTTGCCGTGCTCGAAAACACCGCCGCCACATTTGGGGCAAGCCCCCAATGACTGCTGCGCACTAAAGTCCACAATCTCGCCGGTCTCGGCGTTCTTGTCATCGCCAAAGTCAAACTCCAGCTTGTAGTTCTTGGTTTCTTCATCAAATTTGATGACCATCTCGGCGGTGAATGGCCAACCCGCTTTGGAGCGAAAGCCGTCAAGCGGACCAATCTTTTTGTCGCGCAAAAACTGCTCCACTTCGGCCACCTCAAAAGTGCGGCCTGCAGGCGTTTTGCCGAACGAGAAGCCGCAGCCTTCGCCTTTTTTACCGGTGCAGGTGTAGCGCCGGTAGTTTTCCTTGATGACCCCACCGCAATTAGGGCAAGGCGCGGTGAGGGTCGCGTAGTCGCCGGGAATCGTGTCCTTGTTATAACCCTTGGCCTTGGCCACCAGGTTTTTCGTCATGTCGGCAATCTCGGCCATGAAGGTCTCGCGGCTGAGATTGCCTTTTTCCATTTGGGCGAGCTTGTGCTCCCAGTCGCCGGTGAGGTCCGCGCGGGAAAGCTCTTCCACGCCCAGACCGCGCAGCAAAGTCATCAGTTGAAACGCCTTGGCGGTGGGAATCAGCTCGCGGCCTTCACGCAGCATGTACTTCTCGTTGATCAGGCCCTCAATCGTGGCCGCGCGCGTGGCAGGTGTGCCCAGACCTTTTTCCTGCATGGCTTCACGCAGCTCATCGTCGTCAATCGTCTTGCCCGCGCCTTCCATGGCGCCGAGCAGCGTGGCCTCCGAATAGCGCGCCGGGGGCCGGGTTTTCAGGCCTTTGGCTTCCACCACTTCGGCGCGCACCATCTCACCGGGTTTGACGGCGACCAGGGTCTTGCTGTCCTTCTCGTCGGTGTTTTCGTCTTCGGCTTCCTTGCCGTAGATGGCCAGCCAGCCCGGCTTGACCAGCACCTTGCCCTCGGTCTTGAAGCTGTGGCCGACCGACTGCGAAATACGCGTGGTGACGAGGTACTCGGCGCTCGGAAAAAACACCGCCATGAAGCGGCGCACCACCAGGTCGTACAGCTTTTGCTCAGCGTCACTCAAACCGCTGGGCGCCTGCAGCGTTGGGATGATCGCAAAGTGATCACTCACCTTGGCGTTGTCAAAAATGCGTTTGCTGGGCTTGATGTAGTTGCCCTTGATGGCCGTGGCCGCATGCGGCGCCAGGTGTTTCATGGCACTTCCGGCCAGCATCTCAAAGGTCTGTTTGACCACCGGCACATAGTCTTCAGGCAGCGCCCGCGAATCGGTACGCGGGTAGGTCAGCGCCTTGTGGCGCTCGTACAGGCTCTGCGCAATCGACAGCGTGGTCTTGGCAGAAAAACCGAACTTGCCGTTGGCCTCGCGCTGCAATGATGTCAGGTCAAACAGCAGGCCGGAGGCGGTGGTCGATGGCTTGCTTTCTTCGGTCACCGTGGCGGACTTGCCGCGCACGGCTTCGGCAATCGCCCGCGCTTCCTTTTCAGTCCAGACGCGGTCAGCCTTCAGCTCGGCATCGGGCTCGGCACCTTCTCCGTTAGCGGCATTGGCGGCGGCCTTCTTCCATTTCGGGTCAAACCACTTTCCCGGGTACTCACCGGCCTCGGCCAGGAAGGTGGCGTGGATTTCCCAGTAGTCACGGCTGACAAATTTGCGGATTTTTTCCTCGCGTTCGACCACCACCGACAGCGTCGGTGTCTGCACCCGGCCGACCGTCGTCAAAAAGAAGCCTCCGTCACGCGAGTTGAAAGCCGTCATGGCCCGCGTGCCATTGATGCCGACCATCCAGTCGGCTTCGGAGCGGGAGCGCGCCGCGTCGGCCAGGCCCTGCATCTGCTGGTCGCTGCGCAGGCTCTCGAAGCCCTCGCGGATCGCCGCTGGCGTCATCGACTGCAGCCACAGGCGCTTGATCGGGTGTTTGCTCTTGGCGTACTGCTGGATCAAACGGAAGATCAGCTCGCCCTCACGGCCCGCGTCACAGGCGTTGACGAGCGAGCCCACGTCCTTGCGTTTGGTCAGCTTGACGATGGCATTGAGCCGCGTCTTGGTCTTGTCCATCGGCTTGAGGTCGAAGTAGGGCGGAATCACCGGCAGGTTGGCAAAACTCCATTTACCGCGCTTGACGTCAAACTCCTCCGGCGCCTGGATCTCGACCAGGTGGCCCACTGCCGAGGTGATCAGCCACTTGTCGCTCTCGAAATATTCGTCGTGTTTTTCAAACTTGCCGGCCGTCGGCGTGATGGCGCGGACGATGTCCTGCGCCACCGAGGGCTTTTCTGCAATCACAAGGGTCTTCATATGTACTTCTTCAAACCTTCAACATCTTCGGGGAACATTTCCCCGGCTTCTGCAAATATGACTTTGCCGCTGCGTCCGTCCAGCGCCACCTTGAGCACCACCACCACCGGCAATCCGGCCGGCTTGGGCAACACTTTCGCAACGGCCGGCGTCAGCATGCCTGCGGGAAAGCTGTAGCCCTTGCTCTTCATATAGGTGGCGGCGGCTTCGGGCTTGCTGTCGATCGACAGCGCCAGCACCTCCAGCCCCCGCGCCCGGTTGGCGCGCCACAGGGCCTCGATATGGGGCGACTGCACTGCACAAAACGGGCACCAGCTGGCCCACCAGTACACCACAAGCGTCTTGCCGCCCACCGCAGCCGGGTTCCAGGCACGCCCGTCCAGCAGGCTCAGGGCCGGCAGCGGCAAGCTGCTGCCAGGCTTGGGCAGGGGGCTGTCCGACCCACGCGCCCAGACGCGCGCGGCCACGCCGGCGGCGGCCAGCGCAGCCAGCGAGTGCATCAGGTTTCGTCGGTTAAACATCGTCGGGCGGTCTCGGGTCACAGGGTCGCATCACTACAATACGGGCTTCGCGCGTACGCACGCGCGCACCCGCACGGGCGCGCACATGGGAGGGTAAGGAGGAAGCATCGCTGCTTCCTCCTCCCCTAAGAACCGTACTTGCGACTTTCACCGCATACGGCTCACGCACGACCACTGGTTTCATAGCATCATCAGGCTGCATAGCCCTAGTCTACTTCTCCAGATTAAAGTCCCCGTACTGGGACCGGCTTGGTAACCTCCAAACCTAGGATATGAACACGCGTATGACAGATTGGATGCAAAAGCACCCGATTGGATAATGCGTCTGAGCCTCCGTGCATTCTGTAGACGATATGGTGGTCGTCACAATCCGCTAAAGACTCAATCGGCATACTGCACAGAGCACAGTTACCGTTTTGAGAGTCAAACAGCTTCTTCCTAGAGGCATCCACGAGGTCTTGCGACATACGTTTAACCCGCAGGCCTTCGCCATATGCTTCCCATACCGGATCAAAGGGGTTGTAATCCCCCTTGACCTTCACATGGCGCACGATTTTTGTATCAGCAAGCTTATACAAATACAGCGGCCATGCATGCGTTGACGCACCATCTTTCGACTTGTCATCCATCAAGACATCTGCGGCAAATTCCCACCGTGTGTCTGGCTTTCGCCAGTAGCGGTTCTTCACCCAGAGCTTGCTCTTGCGGGGGTGACGCCTCAAGCCCCAGCGCATCAGCTTCCAGTAAATCTGAAAGTCCAACTTGCTAAAAGTCTGCTTCGCCACAACCCCTCTGTGATAGTTTGCCCAACCCCGCAGAACAGGGTTGAGTTTGGCTATCAGCACTTCAGTTTGCACCGAGATCGACTTGGAAATAATTTCCTTCACCTTGTCGTAGTGCGCCTTCACGCTTTTCCGACTTGGTTTGATGAGCAGCTTTCCAGAGTATTTCCTGAAATTCCACCCTAGGAAATCGAACCCTTCGTCAATCTGTACGATCCGCGTTTTGGCCTCGGACAGTTCAAGTCCCCGCTCGCGCAGAAACTGCTCTACCCATGGCCTGACCAGCGTTTCCAGCAACTCTTTCGAGTCGCCAGTCACCACAAAGTCGTCCGCGTATCGCACCAGATTAACTTTAGCCTTCGGGCCTTTTACTGAACCTAGGGACGCACGGATGTGCGCCTGTAAGCCCCGTTCCAGACCGTCCAACGTCCAGTTCGCCAATGTCGGCGAGATGGTCCCGCCTTGCGGCGTGCCCTCATCCGTACTCACCAGTTGACCTTTGTCGACAACTCCACACTTGAGCCACTGATTCAATATGCGTTTGTTCATAGGAACATGGCGCAATAACCAGTCATGGTTGATGTGGTCGAAAAACCCGCTGATGTCTGCATCCAGAACCCATTTGGCCGAGGCTTTTGTGGATAGCGATACAAACAACTGCGCACAAGCATCTTTCGTACTTCTGCCTTTCCGGAACCCGAAAGAGTTCGGATCGGCCCTGCACTCGGACACTGGCTCTAGCCCCAACAGGTGAAGTGCCTGAGTGGCTCTATCCAGCATCGTAGGGATGCCTAGCGGTCTTTCTTTGCCGTTAGCCTTTGGAATGTAGACCCGTCGCAGTGGACTGGCTTTGTAATCCCGCTGGCCTAGCTTTTCAATGGCTTTCCATTTCTTCAGTGGCGTGTCCCAGAGTTCGCGGTCGGTGCCAGCCGTCCGCTTTCCTTGGTTTGTCGTCACCTTCCTGACCGCCAATGCCTTGGCCTGCCAGGATCTGACTAAACCTCGTTGGAGCCTCGTGGCTCGTCGGAAGTCTTCGTCTTTCGTTGCCTGCGCTATGCGCGATTGCGCCTTACCTACGAACAGAGTCACTGCCTTCCAATCAATGGAATGCCACTCGCACTGTTGTTCGTCTGTAGGCGCAGCATCTGCGGCATTGCTGCCTTCGATGTTTTCCATACTGCCTCCAGTGATGTCGTTGACACCCAGTGGACGCACACACCCCAAGGGGTTTGTGCCCCCCTAGGGAATCTCTGCAAAACTCAGCCAACCGGTGAGTTCTGAGAAGCGTTATATGTCGATGAAACAAATCAGCCTTGCTGCCAGCGGATACGAGCTTGTCACCAAGAGGACGCGCAAGCGCGTGTTC
>NZ_JACDDD010000142.1 GCF_013817205.1 Polaromonas sp. | reverse complement strand
TCGCTGCGGCGGGAGCGGGCGATGCGCCGGGGAGGACGCCGGGGTTGGGCACGGCCACACCGGGCCCGGGAGACGACGGCGCAGCAGGCGCGGCAGGAGCAGCAGGCGCGGCAGGAGCAGCGGGCGCTGCTGCCGGTGACGGCGTGGAGGGCTTGGACGGGGCCCCCAGTTTGTTCAGGTCGCTGATGTTTTTGGCCAACTCGGCCACTCGCGCCTCAGCCTCTTTGGCCTGACGGTCCTGCGCGATTTTTTCTTCGGCCGCAGCCTTGCTCTGGACCGCGCCTTTGGACAGGGTCAGTTTGTCGGGCGTGGCGGCGGCGGGCGCCTTGTCTTCCACCTTGGCCTTAACCTGGCCGGTGGCCTGACGATCAGCGCCGGCGGTCTGCGTGGCAGGCGCGCTTTCGGCGAGCTTGCGACGGAAGGAGTTGAAATCGCTGCTCTGCGCGACGATGGTGCGGCTGGCTTCGGTCGGGGAAACGGCTCCGGCCTGATCGGCGCTAGGCACTTCCAGCACGGCGCCGGACTTGATACGGTTGACATTGCCACCTATGAAGGCATCCGGGTTGCTGCGCAGCAGGGCCACCAGCATCTGGTCCAGCGAGATGTTGGCTGGCTTGATTTGCGCCGCAATCCTGCCAGCGGTGTCGCCGGGCTTGACGGTGACGGTCTGGCCGCCAGGCGCAGGTGCACGGGTGACGGCGGCAGCGGGAGGTGGCGGCGCGACAGGGCGGGCGGCGGGCGCCTGGGTGACTGCTGGTGGGCTGGGCGGGGTGTACGGTACAACAACGGCGCGGGGCGGTGGCGGCGGCAGGGTGGCAACAGGCGCGGGCGGGCGTGACACCATCGGGGGGGTCGGTGCCGGCATGGGCTGCGCTGCGGCGCGCAGATTGGGGGGGTCAAACAGCATCGTGTAGTCACGCACGATGCGCCCGGAGGCCCAACGGGCTTCAAGGATCAAGTCGACAAAGGGTTCGCTGACAGGCCGGTCGCTGGAAAGGCGCAGATAGGACCGGCCGTCGGGACGCCGCTGCAGGCTGATTTGCAGGTTGGTGACGGCGGCGCTGTATTCGAGGCCGGCCGCCCGGAAGGCGTCGGGGCTGGCCACACTGGCGCGCAGGCTGGCGGCTTCTTCGGCGTTGATTTCAGGGATGTCGATCTCGGCGCGCAGAGGCTCTCCGAGGGCCGACTGGACGGTCATTCGACCCAAACCCAGGGCCTGTACCTGCAAACTCGTGAAAGTGCCAGCCATTGCAATGGCGGCTGCGACCACACCGAGACGCCAGGGGCGGGGATGATTCATGGGAATGTGAGCCTCCGGTGCTCGGTCTGCATCAAATTTTATTCTGCTTGTCCGCACAAAAACCTCGGCGCTAATTTTCGACAAAACGACATTAACATCAAGGCGTTAGGCTGACAAGCTAAGACGCCACTTAAGTTTTGACACGCCGGGTTAGCATCAACTTACAAGTTTCGGTTGTTGTCTAACGACAACGTATCGTCACAAGTCCTTGCAGACCGGGCACCAAGACACGCGACGCAGCGGCCTGCGGTTCGTATCTTCAGGCTTGAAGCAGGATGTGCAACATGCGGCGCAGCGGCTCGGCTGCGCCCCACAGCAGTTGATCGCCGACGGTGAACGCACCCAGGTAATCCGGGCCCATGGCCAGCTTGCGCAGGCGGCCCACCGGGATGCCCATGGTGCCGGTCACGGCCACCGGCGTCAGGTCGGAGATGCTGGCCTCGCGCGTGTTGGGCACCACCTTCACCCACTCGTTGTCGGCCGCGATCATGGCTTCAATGTCTGCCAGTGGCACGTCCTTCCTGAGCTTGAAGGTCAGCGCCTGGCTGTGGCAGCGCATGGCGCCAATGCGCACGCAAAAGCCGTCCACCGGGGTTTCAGCGGTGCCGAAGCTGGCGCCTTGGCCGAGAATCTTGTTGGTCTCGGCGCCCCCTTTCCACTCTTCCTTGCTCATGCCGTTGCCCAGGTCCTTGTCGATCCACGGGATCAGCGAGCCGCCCAGCGGCACGCCGAAGTTGGTCGTTTCGGCGGGCGACAGTGACTGCTGCTTGGCCAGCACGCGGCGGTCGATTTCCAGAATGGCCGATTTCGGATCGTCCAGCAGGGCGCGCACTTCGGCATTGAGCGTGCCGTACTGCGTCAGCAGTTCACGCATGTGCTGGGCGCCGCCACCGGACGCTGCCTGGTAGGTCATGGAGGTCATCCACTCCACCAGGCCGGCCTTGTAGAGAGCGCCCACCCCCATCAGCATGCAGCTGACGGTGCAATTGCCGCCAATCCAGTTCTTGCCACCCTTGGCCAGCGCTTTCTGGATGACGGGCAGGTTGACCGGGTCCAGCACGATGATGGCGTCGTCATTCATGCGCAGGGTGGAAGCGGCGTCGATCCAGTGGCCGTCCCAGCCGGCAGCGCGCAGCTTGGGGTAGACCTCGGAGGTGTAGTCACCGCCCTGGGCGGTCAGGATGACATCACACTTTTTCATGGCCTCAATGTCGAAGGCGTCCTTGAGCGTGGTTTCGTTCTTCGCCTGGGCCGGGGCTTTGCCGCCAGCGTTGGAGGTCGAAAAGAAGACCGGCTCGATCAAATCGAAGTCGCCCTCGGCCTGCATGCGGTCGATCAGCACCGAGCCGACCATGCCGCGCCATCCGACGAGTCCCGTGAGATTGCCCTTGAGTTTCATGATGTTGCCCTTCAAAAAGTCAAAAATATGGCTTTTGGGCCCGGCTCATCGGGCCAGACAGGGCGCGACGAACCAGGCTTGCTAGCCTTTAATGGTGGTCGTTTTGGTGATCTGGGCAAAAACCGGCGCAGCGCTGATCGCGCGCGAAGCGGCGACAAGGCGGGTGGAAGCGGGGTTGTTGCGCATGGGGCTATTGTAATCACGGCCGGCCAGACCGGCGTTGCAGCGCACCATTTTCCGGCCTGGCCTGTGGCTGCCAGCCAACGCCGGAGCGCTGGCTGGCAGGGTGTCAGGCCTGCTGAAGGGCTTTGACTACAGCATTGCCCATCTCGACGGTTCCGACCTTCGTCGTGCCTTCGCTGTAGATGTCGGGCGTGCGCAGGCCCTGGCTCAACACCGTGTCCACGGCTTTTTCGATACGCACCGCAGCTTCGGCCTGGTTCAGGCTGAAACGCAGCATCATGGCGGCACTCAAGATGGTGGCCAGCGGATTTGCCACGCCCTTGCCTGCGATGTCGGGCGCGCTGCCGTGGCTGGGTTCGTACAGACCCTGGTTTTTGGTGTTCACGCTGGCCGAGGGCAACATGCCGATGGAGCCAGTCAGCATGGCGGCAGCGTCAGACAGGATGTCACCGAACATATTGCCGGTCACCAC
>NZ_JACDDD010000089.1 GCF_013817205.1 Polaromonas sp. | reverse complement strand
AACCCATCCAGTACCCAGACAATTCGACGAACGACACGCATCGGCCGCTGCGCGCCCCAAAATCATGTGCTCATCGGACTACTGGTGAAATATCCGGGCTAGTGCAATAGCCGTGCTGATGGTGGGCGGCCCGCCGCGAAAAGCCGCTACCGCTGTTGCAATGTCAGAGCCTTGACGGCGGCAGTTTGCGCTACCGCAAGGCCGGGAGCTGCGAAAGGCTCGTTCCGCAGCAGTGTGGTCTGGGGTCCTGCAGCTGCCTGAGCCACCGCGCCGGGCAGGTTCGCGCAGTGAGCGTAGGCGTCGAGCTGCGGCTGGTAGACCTTGCTGCGTATGCCCAGCAGCCCGAGCACCGAATGGAAATAGTTGTCGTGTGATACCCGCACATTCGCATCGTTGCGCAGGCAGGTCGTGTTGATCGCGCTGCGGTGCTCAAAACCTGCCGAGAGCCAGGTGATCCACGGCACATGTTTTTGCACATCCGGCGCGATCAGATACGGCATGCCATGCAGGTAGAGGTTGTTTTCACCGAGCGATTCGCCGTGGTCGGCCACATACACCATCGCCGGGTCCCAGGCCGTCTGTTGCGTCTTGAGCCAGTCGACCGCAGAGGCGAGGAAATGGTCGGTGTAGGCCACCGAGTTGTCATAGGCATTGACGAGTTCTGCGCGGCTGCAGTTCTGCAAATCGTTGCTGGCGCATTCAGGCATGAAGCGCTTGTAAGCCTGCGGCGAACGCAGGTGGTAGGCCGGGCCGTGGCTGCCCAGCTGGTGCAATACCAGCACCACCCCTTTTGCGCGGCGCTCTGCAGGCAAGGCGGCGATGCGTTGATCCAGGCCCTCCAGCATGATGCCGTCATAACACTCGCCGCCCGGGCAAAGGGCGGGATGCTGCAGGTTGGAGGTGTTCACACTTGGCACACGGTCGCAGGTACCTTTGCAGCCAGACTGGTTGTCCAGCCACAGCACCGCCATGCCGGCGTGCTGGATCACGTCCAGCAGGCCTTCGGCATTGTGCTTGCGCGCTTCAAAGCCGACGCGGCCCATGCCCGAGAACATGCAGGGCACCGAGGCCGCGGTGCTGGTGCCGCATGACCACGCATCGCGGAAGGTGGCAACCCCCTGGCGTGCCAGCTCGGGTGTGGTGTCGCGGGCGTAGCCGTTCAGGCCAAAATTGCCGCTGCGCCCGGTTTCGCCCAGCACCAGCATCAGCAACGGCGGACGCGCACTAGGCACTGCCGCGGCCAGATGGGCGTCAAGCCCGGCGGGCACCACGGAAGAGTTATTGCGTTGCAGCGGTTTGGCTGCCAGGGCACCCACGGCGTACAGCGAATTGAGAGGGTTGATCAGGTAACGCACATCGTGGTGGTTGTGCATGGTGGAAGCCAGCGGGCTGAAGCTGGCAAAGACGGCCAGCCCGGCCACCAGGACGGCGGCCAGCGCGAGCGCCAGGTTTTGCCAGAGGCGGCGCATCCAGTGGCCGTAGGCCACAGGCCAGCGCCAGATCACGATGGACGGAGCCACCCCTAAAACCAGTAAGAACGCCAGCAGTTTGCCGCTGAGCAAGTCACGCACTTCGCGGGCATCAGTCTGTAAGGCGTTCACCATCATGGAAGCATCGATCACCACGTGGTAAGTCATCATGAAGTAAGCGCCACAGGCGGCGACCAGCAGCAGCGCGATCAGCGCAGGCTTGAGTGTCCAGCGCCAAGCCAGCAGGCTCAACAGGCCCGCCAGACTGGCCGCAATGATGAGGAGCATGCCACCCTCAAAGGCCCATGCATTGGGGCCAGCTGTCAAAACTTGTGTCAATGCGCGCCACAAGGGCAGGTTGGCAACGCTGGCCATCCACAGGCTGGCGGCAAAGACCAGCCAGAAAGGGTTGCCAAAACGTTGGACAACACGCTGCCTGGGGGCTTTTCGCTGCGTCATTTCGCGCGAGAGCTCGCTGCGGACAGTAAATTGGGGTTCCGCGCTCATGCCGGATCGCTCCACGGCGTCATCAGCCCGCGCTGGCCAGCCCAGACCCGCACGGCGTCAAGCGCCCAGGCCACGCACCAGCATATCCAGCCGGTCCAGAGGGTGTGGCTCATGAAGTGCGCCCCCCGCATTTGCTGCGCGGCGCCCAGGACCAGTCCCGCCAGCACGGCGCTTGCCAGCCAGCGCCTAGCGATGAAAGGCGAGGTCTCGCGAAAGGCAAAGTAGCCGCCAACAAATGCAAAGCCCGACGCGGCATGCCCGGCCGGAAAACAGCCGCCGCTGCCGCCGTCGAGCTGCAACAGCTGGGCCCAGTGCGCGCTGTAGTGCGCCACGCCGCCGAACTCTGCCAGGCCCCAGGGGCAACTGATGGCGCTGAATGACTTGAGCAAGCTGACCAGAGACACCGCCAATAATGGGGTAGCTGCCAGTTGCAGACGGCGGGCAAAGTCCAGTCGCTTGAGCCAGCCGGGCGGCCACCAGGCAGCCACGCAAAGGCCCACGGTGACTACCCATGCGGCGCGCCTGGCGCCATCGTGCGCCACCGTCGTCAGAAACCAGTTCTCTTGCAGTGGAAAACCGCCCGACCCGCCCCACCAGTGGGCCAGGGTCAGGTCCAGGCTAGAGAGGTCCCAGGCCATCAGAACCAGCGTCAACAGGGCGGTGGCAAGCGCCGGGCCCTGGCGCGAAATTTTTTGCATGAGGCGCAGCTTGGGCGGTCAGTCTTAAATCTTCCTTAAAGGTTCAAATAGCCCGGCATGCGCGTGGCTGTTGAGCGCCTGAGCTTGTTGGGTTGAACTCCGTCAAGCACAATAAGGCGATGCGCGTACTGGTGGTTGAAGACGACGAAGGCATCGCTGCGGGGCTGCAGGCGCACCTGCGGCAATTGGGCTGGGCGGTAGACGTGACCGACGGGGTGGCTCCGGCGTGGCGCGCCCTGTGCGCCGAGCCTTTTGACGTGGTGCTGCTCGATCTCGGCCTGCGTGATGGCGATGGCGCCGAAGTGTTGCGTCGCCTGCGCCATGCGCCAGCGGGCCGTCTGCCGGACAGCGCCACGCCGGTACTGATCATGACGGCGCGCGACCAGGTGACGTCCCGCATCCAGAGCCTGGACATGGGCGCTGACGATTACGTGACCAAACCTTTCGACCCAGACGAGCTGGCTGCGCGCGTGCGCGCCCTGCGTCGGCGCGCGGTGGGCCGGGCGCTGCAGCTGCTGGTGTGCGGCGCGCTGCAAGTTGACCCTGCCTCACGCACTGCGCGCATGGCGGGTCAGCCGGTGGAGCTGTCTGCGCGGGAGTTTGGCATTTTGCTGGCGCTGATGGAGGTCCGGCCTCGCGTGTTGTCGCGTCCGCAGATTGAGGCCAAACTTTACAACTGGGACAACGCCCTGGAAAGCAATGCAGTCGAGGTGCATGTGCATCACCTGCGCAAAAAACTCGGTGACGGCATCATCCGCACCATGCGCGGCGTAGGCTATTTTGTTCCGGAAGAGTCCGCATGATTGCCCGGCGCTCGCTGACCTTGCACCTGATGGCCTGGGCGCTGGGCGCCTTGCTGATTGTCTGGGGCGGCTTTGTGGCGCTGGGCTACCGCACCGGCCTCCATGAGGCGGACGAGTTGACCGATGGGCACCTGGCCAGCGTGGCGATGTTGCAGTTGTCCGAGTACGCCAGCCAGCCCGCCGAACGTGGCGGGATAGGGGGCTTGCCGGGGTTGTCGAATCTGAAAAATCACGATTACCAACGATCGATGAGCGTGGTGGTGTGGGACGGCGCCGGCCGTGTTCTGATGCGCACGGGCGAAGCCCCCGACCTGCCCTTCACGCAAGGCGAAGGTTTCGAGACCTTGCAACTGGGCAGCCCGGCAGTGGCCTGGCGCGCCTTTTCGCGCTGGGACGGCCCGCGCCAAGAGCGCAAGGTCGCCGTGCTGCTCAGCGAGATCGAGCGCGACGACCTCGCGCAAGACATCGCAGAGCAAGTGGCCGAGCCGGGTTTCTGGTTGTTGCCGGTCGTGGCATTGGTGCTGGGCCTGGCGATCCACCGCGGTCTGCGTCCCCTGTACGAGCTGTCGCGGGATGTAGACGCGCTGGATATTGGCCAACCCTCGCCACTGCGCAACCGCTACCAACAGCAGGAATTTCGCGCGGTGGTTGACTCTATCAACACCCTGGCGGGGCGTTATCACGCGGTGCTCGCCCGGGAAAGGGAGCTTGCCAATGAACTCGCGCATGAACTGCGCACCCCTCTTGCGTCCATCACGCTGCAGGCGCGCGCGCTGCGGCAAGTGACGCAGGGCCCAGAGCGCGAACTGCTGCTGGAGCAACTCGAGCGCGATGCGCTGAGGTCCGGCCACGTGCTGGCGGATCTGCTGGCGTTGGCGCGCGCGAGCCGGACAGAAATGGCAGACGCCCGGCAGGCGCTGGATTTGGACGGCATCGCTCGCGACGAGGTCTCCAGCTTCGGGCAGGCCGCACATCAGAGCGGCCACGAGCTGGCACTCGTCAGCGCCGGCCCGTTTCATCTGGCGGGTCATCCGGTGCTGCTGGCCCTGGCCATACGCAATCTTGTAGAAAATGCCTTGAGCCATACGCCGACCGGCACCCAGGTGGAAGTGCAGCTGGACCCCGCGCAACGCTGGCTGCAGGTGTGTGATACGGCGGTTCACGTGCTCTCGCCGCGTGAGGGGCAGGCGCAAAAAATACCGTCCGCGGCAACCGCGGATTCAACTGTTGGTTTGGGCTGGGGTCTGGGCCACCGGGTGGTAGAGAAAATCGCGCTAATCCATGGTGCAACCTTTGAGCAAGCTGCTGCGCCGCCAGGCTTTACCAGTTGCTTTCGGCTGACGTTTCCCCCGATATCTGCATAAGCCGCATTTAGGCTCCTGCGCTTTACAGCAAGCCCAGCTCAGCCATGGACACCGCTTGCGTGCGCGTCACGACGAAGTGGTCCAGCACCCGCACATCGACCAGGCCCAGCGCAGCCTTGAGGGTTTGCGTCAGCGCCTCGTCGGCGCGCGAAGGCCGGGCCTCGCCGCTGGGGTGGTTGTGTGCCAGCACCACGCTGGCCGCCTGCAGCGCCAGCGCACGCACCACCACCTCGCGCGGGTAGACGCTGGTTTGCGTGAGCGTGCCGCGAAACAGTTCTTCCAGCGCAATCAGCCGGTGCTGGCTGTCGAGAAACAACACCGCAAAAATTTCATGCGGACGGCTGCCCAACTGAAGCTGCAGGTAGTCGCGCACGGCCTGCGGCGTGGCGAACAGGGGCTTTTCCTTCAGCTGCTCGGACAGCGCGCGGCGCGCGAGTTCCAGCACGGCGACGAGCTCGGCGCGCTTGGCCGGCCCCAGCCCCTTGATGTTTTTCAGGGCGCCCGCGCCGGCGTGTAACAGGCCGGCCACGCCGCCAAAGTTGTCCACCAGTTCCTGACCCATTTGCAGGGCGTTTTTCCCGGGGATGCCGCTGCGCAGCAGCAGCGCCAGCAGTTCGGCGTCGCTGAGCGCACCTGCGCCACGGGCCAGCAACTTTTCTCGCGGGCGGGCGTCTTCAGGCAGGTCTTTGAGCAGCATGGTGGATCGGCCAGTTTGTCGGGTCGGTGTACGTGGTGACAGGAGCAGTATCAGGGCTAAAGGCGGCGGGATTTCCGCGTCCGGACCGCAGTTTCTACAATAGGGGCAGTTTACAAAACGCCTGTTGCCCGAAAGTTTTATGTCCACCGTGGAAACTGCCGCTCCTGCCCTTGTCCAGCCAGGCTCTTTTTTGACCCTGCATTACCGCATGGCTGGTCCGGACGGGGCCGACATCATCAACACCTTTGATGGCAAACCCGCCACCCTGAGCCTGGGTACGGGCGAGCTGTCGCCAGCCATTGAGCAGCGTTTGCTGGGTTTGCCGGAAGGCACGCGCGCGAGCTTCGAGCTGCCGGCAGGCGAGGCTTTCGGCGAGCGCAACCCCGACTTGCTGCAGTGGGTGGCGCGCAGGCTGCTCAACGAGTTGGGCGACCCGAACGAGAAATACAAGGTTGGCGACGTGGTGCAGTTCCCGACGCCGGACGGCATGGGACAGTACGCGGGCAGCGTGCAGCAGTTGAAGGAAGAGGGCGACGCGGTGCAGTTTGACTTCAATCACCCGCTGGCGGGTCAGCCGGTTGTGTTTGAAGTTCAGTTGATTGGCGTTTTATGAACGATAAAGCCCCCACGCTCGGCACTGCCGTGCCCTCTCTGCCCGCCGAGGAGGCCGTGCTTGCCAGGGGCGGCCCGTCGCCGCGCTCGCCCCAGGAAATCCTTCTGGCTGAGCCACGCGGGTTTTGCGCCGGCGTGGATAGAGCCATTGAAATCGTCGAACGGGCACTCGGCAAGTTTGGCGCGCCGATTTACGTGCGCCACGAGATCGTGCACAACACCTATGTGGTCAACGAGCTCAAGCAAAAGGGCGCCATCTTCATTGAGGACCTGGACGACGTGCCACCCGGAGCCACGCTGGTGTTCAGCGCCCACGGCGTCAGCAAGGCGACCGAGCGCGAGGCCGAGCGCCGTGGCTTCCGGATTTTTGATGCCACCTGCCCGCTGGTGACCAAGGTGCATGTGGAAGTGGCCAAGCTCAACAAGGAAGGTTACGAGTTCATCATGATCGGCCACAAGGGCCACCCCGAGGTCGAAGGCACCATGGGCCAGCTCGACAGCGGCATCCACCTGGTGGAAGACGTGGCCGACGTGGCGCGCATCCAGCCGGGGCAGACCGATAAATTGGCGGTGGTGACGCAGACCACCCTGAGCGTGGACGACGCCGCCGAGATCAGCGCCGCCGTCAAGGCGCGTTTCCCGAATGTGCGTGAGCCCAAGCAGCAGGACATCTGTTACGCCACCCAGAACCGCCAGGACGCCGTCAAGGTGATGAGCCCGCAGGTCGATATATTGATCGTAGTGGGCAGCCCGACCAGTTCCAACAGCAACCGCCTGCGCGAGCTGGCCGTGAAGCTGGGGACCGAGGCCTACATGGTGGACGACGCCAGCGAGCTCAAACCCGAGTGGTTTGAAGGTAAAAGCCGCGTGGGCCTGACCGCCGGCGCGTCGGCCCCCGAGATTCTGGTCAAGCAGGTGATAGACCGAATCAAGGCGCTGGGCGCGGTGTCGGTGCGCAAGATGAGCGGCATCGAGGAAACCATCAAGTTCCCGCTGCCCAAGGGTCTCAGGATGGAAGGCACGGCACTGGATGCGCTGGACAGTGACCTGCATGCATAGAAGTCAATGACAACACGCTATCAAATTGAGAGCTGTCAGCGCTCTTTCCAAAAGGGCTACAGCCACTTTATCCATCAAACCCCGGTGTGGAAGCTGCCCGGCAAGGCGCTGGGTGTGGACTGTGCTGAAGTCTGGCTCAAGCTGGAACATTTGCAGACCGGCGGCAGCTTCAAGGCGCGCGGCATGCTCAATCGCCTGCTCTCCAATCCGATCCCTGCCAGCGGCGTGATCGTTGCCTAGGGCGGCAATGCTGGCATTGCCACGGCTGCGGCCGCGCATGAGCTGGGTGTGCGTTGTGAGGTATTTGTGCCCGAAGTGTCCAGCCTCGCCAAGCGCGCCCGGTTGGCCGCGCTTGGCGCTGAAGTGGTGGTAACAGGCGCAGCTTATTCAGACGCGCTGCAGGCCTGCCTGGCGCGCCAGCAGCAAACCGGCGCGTTGCTGACCCATGCTTACGATCAGCTTGAAGTGGTGGCTGGCGCCGGCACATTGGCGCTCGAGATTGAGCAACAGGCCGATCTGCCTGATGCGGTGCTGGTCAGCGTGGGCGGCGGCGGCCTGATTGCCGGTATCGCCAGCTGGTTTGAGCGGCGCACCCGGGTGGTGGCACTGGAGCCGATGCTGGCGCCCACGCTGTTCAACGCGCGTGCGGCCGGCCAACCGGTTGATGTGGCCGTCAGTGGAGTTGCTGCCGATTCACTGGGCGCCAGACGAATTGGTGATCTGGCCTGGGCCGCCACCCAGGCGCATGTGGGTGATGCCCTGCTGCTCCAGGATGAGTCCATACGCGCGGCCCAGTTGTGGTTGTGGAAAGAGCTCAAGCTGGCGGTTGAGCCGGCTGCCGCCCTGCCGCTGGCAGCGCTGCACAGCGGCGCTTACCAGCCGCGCATCGACGAAAAAATCTGCCTGATCATCTGCGGCGCCAATCTCGATCCGGCCACGCTGGCTTGAGCCGCGCAGTCGGACAGGCAGCCCTCCTTTAAAATCGGTGCATGTTAGACATCAACCTGCTCCGAAAAGACTTGCCATCCGTGATCACGCGCCTGCAAGCGCGCAAGAATCCGCAAGCGTTCCTGAACGTCGAGGCCTTCCAGGCACTGGAGGCCGAGCGCAAAACTCAGCAAATCCGCACCGAAGAGCTGCAGAACCAGCGCAACACCCTGTCCAAACAGATCGGCCAGCTCAAGGCCAAAGGCGAAGATGCCGCGCCGGTGATGGCGCAGGTCACCGCCTTCAAGGCCGAGCTGGAAAGCTGCGCGCTGCGCCTTGAGGTGATCCAGAGCGAGATGCAGTCGCTGCTGCTGGCCGTACCCAACCTGCCGCATGAAAGCGTGCCGACCGGCACCGGTGAAGAAGGCAATGTCGAGGTGCGCAAGTGGAGCCCGGTCGAAGGCGCTGGCGGCGAGCCGCCTGCCTTGGCCTTTGAGGTCAAAGACCACGTCGATCTGGGCCAGCCGCTGGGCCTGAATTTTGAGCTCGGCAGCAAGCTGACAGGTTCGCGTTTTACCGTGATGCAAGGCCAGTTGGCGCGACTGCACCGCGCACTCGCTGCCTTCATGCTCGACGTACAAACGGCCGAGCATGGCTACACCGAGTGTTATGTTCCCTACATCGTCAATGCCGATTCGCTGCGCGGCACCGGCCAGTTGCCCAAGTTCGAGGAAGACCTGTTTGCCGCCAAAAAGGGCGGACAGGAAGGCGGAGGTGACGAGGAAAGCGAAAACGCCGCGCTGTACCTCATCCCGACATCGGAAGTGCCGCTGACCAACTTCATGCGGGACGAGATCGTGCCCGAGGCAAAGCTGCCGCTGAAGTTCACCGCCCACACCCCCTGTTTCCGCTCGGAAGCCGGCAGCTACGGCCGCGACACCCGCGGCATGATCCGCCAGCACCAGTTTGACAAGGTCGAGATGGTGCAGATCGTGCACCCGGACCACAGCTACGAGGCCCTGGAGGCCATGACCGGCCACGCCGAGGCGATTTTGCAGAAGCTGGGCCTGCCTTACCGCGTGATGCTGCTGTGCACCGGCGACATGGGTTTTGGCGCCAGCAAGACTTACGACCTCGAAGTCTGGCTGCCCGGCCAGAGCGCGTACCGCGAGATCAGCTCGGTCTCCAACTGCGAAGCCTTCCAGGCCCGCCGCATGCAGGCGCGTTTCAAGAATGCCCAAGGCAAAAACGAATTTGTGCACACCCTCAATGGCTCGGGTCTGGCTGTGGGCCGCACCCTGGTGGCGGTGCTGGAAAATTACCAGCGTGAAGACGGCAGCGTAGCGGTGCCGGCTGCCTTGCAGCCCTACATGGGCGGCATCACGGTGCTGCAGCCCTGATAGAATCTCGTCTTCACTCAGGAGAGGTGGCAGAGTGGCCGAATGTACCTGACTCGAAATCAGGCGTACCGCAAGGTACCGTGGGTTCGAATCCCACCCTCTCCGCCAAAAATCGGCTTCACATCACCTCACCGTGCATAGCCAAGCCCCTAAAAGCCCCGCAAGCCGGGGCTTTTTTGCGTCCGGACCAAGCGACAGCGTCAGCTTGATGGGGGTGGGAGCCGTGGGTGCGAACGGTAAACTGCGCCCATGAGTTCGCCCGTCCTTTCCCCGTCCGGTGCCAGCCCGCATGTCGAGGCAGACATCGTGGCGCGGGACGACTGGGTGGAGGCCAAGCTGATGCGCACCTTCATGCGCAACGGCCGGCCAGCGTTGCATTCGGCGAGCATGGTGATCCCGGTGCTCGTGGTTATTCTCTACAACGACGTCAACAACCTAGCCTTGCTGGGTTGGACCATTGCGGCCGTGGTCATGACGCTCGCGCGTTACCGGGTGATCACGATCTATTACCGGGACTATGCCGACACCAGCGCGGCGCGCTTGCGCGAATTCATGTCGCGTTACAGCTGGACCTGGACGCTGGGCGCCGCGATATGGGGCGCGTCGATGTTTCTGCATTTCCGCAAGGCGCCCATGTATGACCAGTTCATCGGGTTGCTGATCCTGGCGGGCATGGCCGGGTTTGCGGTCGGTGCTTTTTCAGCGTCGCAGCGCTGTTTTTTGGGCTACATCAACGGGTTGGCCTACAGCACTCTGGCTGCGGTCATCTATAGCGTGGGGCTGGAGCGCCCCTTCATGGGCACCGTGCAGACCTACAGCCTGGTGCTGCTGGTGCTCATTTACTGGACGGCCATCCGCTCGGCGGGCAAACGCTTTCACCGTGGGCAACGCAAGACGCTCGAGCTTCAGTATGCAAACGCCACGCTGATTGCCTCGCTGACCGAGAAGACACGCGTCGCGCTGGAAGCGGTGCAGACCAAGGACCGGTTCATCGCCAGCGCCGCGCATGATTTGCGCCAGCCGGTGCACGCGCTGGGTCTGTATGCCGACTGGTTGCGGGCCGAGCCTGAACTGGTGGCGCAGATCGCCCCGAAAATTGTGCAGTCCACGCAGGCTGTGAACGCCTTGTTCAACTCGCTGTTTGACCTGGCCAAGCTCGACTCTGGCGCGGTTGAGCCGACGTGGCAGCCGGTGGACCTGCCCACCCTCGTCTGCGAACTGGAGCTGCAGTATGCGCCACTGGCCCGTGAAAAAGGCTTGGTGCTGCGTACCCGTGTCATGCCGGGCGTGGCGGAGTCTGACCCCATGCTGCTCAGGCGACTGCTGGGCAACCTGCTGTCCAATGCGGTGCGGCACACGGTGAAAGGGGGCGTATTGCTTGCCGTGCGCGGCGGCACCGATGGGCCACGAGTTGAAATCTGGGATACCGGGGTCGGTGTGGCGCCGGAGCACCAGCAGGCGATTTTTCGGGAGTTCTACCGTGTGGCCGCCCACAACGGCACGGAAGAGGGCTTTGGCCTGGGGCTGTCCATCGTCTCGCGCCTGTGCCATACCCTGAAGCACCGCCTGACCATGGACTCACGCCCCGGCCGCGGCACAGTGTTCAGGCTGTACCTGGAGTCGCTCGGCAGCACCGGGGTGATTTTTGCGGAGCCACCGACAGACTCCTAGAGCAGGCCTTGGGTGCGTGCGAGATGACTGGCTTGTGAACGGCTTTTGACATTGAGCCTGCGAAACAGCCGCCACAGGTGCACCTTGACTGTGTGTTCACTGATCTGCAGCTCGGCGGCAATGTCGCGGTTGCTCATGCCCTTGTCCAGCATCACCAGCAACTGTTTCTGACGCTTGGACAATTTTTCGGGTTCGGTTCCGCCTTCGGAATCGGCGCCGTCGTCCAGAAAGGTCTTGAGCACCTTGGAGATTTCGGTCGCGCCAGCCGATTTTTCAATGTAGATGTCGGCTCCGGCTTCCAGAGACAGTTCCTGGTAATCCTGCGCCGGTGCGGCGGACAACACCACAATGGGGACCTCAGGAAACTGGTGACGCATTTCGCGCACGCCCGACACGCCGTGGGTGTCCGGCAGCTTGAGATCGAGGCAAATTACATCCGGAAGGCCGTGCTGCTCAACCGCCGGACCGATGCCAGCCAAACGGTCCAGCTCGATGATGCTGGCCTTGGTGTGCAGACGGCGAATCAGCATGACCACGGCTTCGCGCATGAGAGGATGGTCGTCGATGACAAATATGCGCATGGGTGAGCAGCGATTCGTGACTGGGCGTGATGTTTGGGGGCGAAAAGTCAAGCATACCGCTAGTTGTCAAGTCGTCGCATCAACTATAAATATTAAGTTCGGAACTAATCGACATTTCATCGCCATAAAACAACGCGAGTTCACAAGGGCTCGCTTGTGGCAGATCAGGGGACTTCGGGGGCGAGCAGTTGTAATGCTGCGTTGATGGCGTCCTCCGTCACACCTGGCACCGGCTGCAGCTTTGGACGTAATGAAGCCAGCCCCGAAGCGCCCTCGATCTGCAATTGGCCGATTGCCTTGCCGGCGTCCCTGGGTGAATCAAAGCCGTCGCTTTGAAGCAACAGCCCACCCTGCGCATCAAGCAGTTTGAAGTGGAACTTGCCATCAGCTTCACGGTACTGCTTGAATACCGGCAGGCCAGCCCTGGCGCTTTTGGGTTTGGCGGCCGGCGCCGGGGCGGCGGCAAGCCTGCGCAGGCCAACCGCCTGGCGCAATTCGCGCATGAACGGTGTGGCCAACTGGCGCGCCTTGTCGGCGCCGGCCAGCAGGACAGCTTCGATTTTGGCGGGGTCCTGCATCAGTTCCTGGTAGCGCGCGCGCATCGGCGCCACCTCCTGGTCAATGCGTTCGAACAAGGTCTGTTTCGCGTCACCCCAGGCGATGCCATCGGCGAAGGCCTGACGCAACGCGGCGGTCTCCGGCCCGCTGGCAAAGGCCTGGTAGATCTGGAACAGTGCCGAGCCTTCGGTGGCCTTGGGCTCACCCGGCGCCCGCGAATCGGTGACGATGCCGGCAATCAGCTTTTTCAGTTGATCGCGCGGCGTGAACAAGGGGATGGTGTTGTCGTAGCTCTTGCTCATCTTGCGGCCGTCTGTGCCGGGGAGCAGAGCGACCGATTCCTCAATCAGCGCCTGCGGCAACACAAGGTGTTCGCCATAGAGGTGGTTGAAGCGCTGCGCCATGTCGCGCGCCATCTCGATGTGCTGGATCTGGTCGCGCCCAACGGGCACGTGGTGCGCCTTGAACATCAGGATGTCCGCGCCCATCAGCACCGGGTACATGAAGAGGCCGGCGCTCACGTCAGCGTCAGGGTCATTGCCGGCAGCCGCGTTCTTGTCGACCGACGCCTTGTAGGCATGCGCGCGATTGAGCACGCCTTTGGCCGTCACGCAGGTCAGCAGCCAGGTCAGTTCGGGAATCTCGGGAATGTCGGACTGCCGGTAAAAGGTCACGCGCTCCGGATCCAGCCCGGCGGCCAGCCAACTTGCCGCAATTTCCAGGGTGGACTGCTGGATGCGGGCCGGCTCATCACACTTGATCAGCGCGTGGTAATCGGCCAGGAAATAAAAACTTTCGGCGCCAACGCCAGTGCTGGCAGCCACAGACGGACGAATGGAGCCGACATAGTTGCCCAGGTGCGGCGTGCCGGTGGTGGTGATGCCGGTGAGGAAGCGCTGCGGCGCGGGTGTTTGTTTGTTTGTAGTCATGGTCTTCATTGCACCAGCATCGCCAGCGGCATCAACACAATTTCAAGAAGGGCGTAAGACAAGGTCATCAGCGGACGCATCCACCAGTCGGTCAGAACACCGGCAATCACCAGCGCCATCACCACAAAAAAGCCCCAGGGCTCGATGCGTGACACCAGCTCGGCCTGACGCCAGGGCAGCAGGCCCACCAGCACGCGACCGCCATCCAGCGGCGGCAGGGGGAACAGGTTGAAGACCATCATCACGATGTTGACCAGGATGCCGGCCTGACACATCTTGATGAAAAACGGTTCGGTCACAGCCGCGCCCTGCAGCAGGTAAAAGGCGACACCCCAGAATACCGCCTGGATCAGGTTGGCGCCCGGTCCGGCCAAGGCCACCCAGATCATGTCGCGCTTGGGGTTGCGCAGATTGCCGAATTGCACCGGTACCGGCTTGGCATAACCGAACAGAAAAGCGCCCGAGGTGGCGAGGTACAGCACCAACGGCATCGCAATGGTGCCCAGCGGGTCAATGTGCTTGATGGGGTTGAGGGTGACGCGGCCCATCGCCCAGGCGGTGTTGTCGCCAAAGTAGCGGGCCACGTAGCCGTGCGCTGCCTCGTGCACCGTGATGGCGAACAGCACGGGCAGGGCGTAGATGGCGACAGTTTGAATCAGCTTGGCGAAGTCCATCTGTGGATTATCGCTGGCACGCTGCGCTGCTCCCGAGGTGAGATATCCAAGTCAGCCGGCCCGCAGGCGCAGCCGCCCCCTGGGGCAGAGAGCTGCGCGAAGCGAGCGAACGTGGGGGCTCTACAAGCCGAGTGCGGCAAGCTCACCGCGCCCCTGCCGCACCACGATCGGCTCGCCGCCCTGACCCATGGCGGTCAGGTCGATCACCGTGGTCGGTTCAAGCGGGCAGGCGCCAGCATCGATGACGGCGGCGAGTTCGTGCTCCAACTGGCTGCGGATGTCCTGCGCATCGTTAAGCGGCTCGGTCTGCCCGCGCGGGATCAGGGTGGTTGCCAGCAGTGGCGCGCCGTGCAACTCCAGCAGGCACTGCAGGGTCTTGTGGTCGGGCACGCGCAGACCGATGGTCTTGCGTGAGGGATGACTCAGGCGGCGCGGCACTTCCTTGCTGGCTTCGAGGATGAAGGTGTAAGGCCCCGGCGTGGCGGCCTTGATCAGGCGGAATTGTTTGTTGTCGACACGCGCATAGTTGGCCAGTTCGCTGAGGTCACGGCAGAGCAGCGTCAAATGGTGCTTGTCGTCCACACCGCGGATGCTGCGCAGCTTGTCGGCGGCGGTTTTGTCGTCGAGGTGGCAGACCAGCGCGTAACTGGAGTCGGTGGGCACCGCCACAATCGCGCCGCGCTCCAGCAAGGCAGCAGCCTGCCTGAGCAGGCGCACCTGCGGAT
>NZ_JACDDD010000141.1 GCF_013817205.1 Polaromonas sp. | reverse complement strand
CGTATGCGGTGGTGCAGGTCAGTGCGCTGGCAGTCGGCCTGTTGGCGCTGATGCTGCTGGTGCTGCTGCGCACCGACCTCATCAGCAGCTGGCGCAATGCCACGCCGCCCGACGCGCCCAATCGTTTTGTCATCAATGTGCAGCCGGAGCAGGGCGAGGCGTTCCAGAAGGCCCTGCGCGACGGTGGCGTCAGCAAGTTCGACTGGTACCCGATGATCCGCGGCCGGCTGGTGGCGATCAATGGCCAACCCGTCTCGCCCGACGACTACACCGACGACCGCGCCAAGCGCCTGGTGGATCGGGAGTTCAATTTGTCCAACGCCAGCGCGATGCCTTCGCACAACCAGGTGACGCAAGGGCGCTGGACCGTCGATGAACAAGACGCCATCAGTGTCGAAGACGGCATCGCCACTACGCTGGGTCTGAAGCTCGGCGATGCCCTCAGCTTTGACATCGGCGGGCAGGTCAAGGTCGCGAAGATCACCAGCCTGCGCAAGGTGGACTGGGGCTCAATGCGCGTCAACTTTTTTGCGATGTACCCGGTGGGGCAATTGACCGATGTGCCGGTGTCCTTCATCAGCGCCTTTCGCGCGCCGGAGCGGGTTGCGGCAGTCGCCGGTCAGCCCGCGCCGCGCAGCTTCGACAATGACCTGGTCAAGGCTTTCCCCAACATCACCAACGTCGACATGAGCAGCACGATTGCCCAGGTGCAGCGTGTGCTGGACCAGGTGATTCGTGCGGTTGAATTCCTCTTTGGCTTCACTTTGGCCGCCGGCCTGGTGGTGCTGTTTGCCGCCATCACCGCCACGCGCGAGGAGCGCGCGAAAGAATTTGCCATCATGCGCGCCGTCGGTGCACGAGCCTCACTGCTGCGCCAGGTGCAGCGAGCCGAGTTGGCCGGTGTCGGCCTGCTGGCGGGTTTTCTGGCGTCCATCGTGGCGCTGGCGGTCGGCTGGGGCCTGGCCAAATTTGTTTTCGAGTTCAACTGGACCGGCTCCTGGACCGTGCCGCTGCTCGGCAGCCTGGCTGGCGCGGCGCTGGCGCTGGCGGCCGGCTGGTGGGGCTTGCGCTCTGTGTTGAATACCCCAGTCGTTGAAACCCTGAGAAAAGCCCAATGACCATGCAGATCGAGGAAAAACCACCCGGCACGCCGCCCTTCGCGACCCCCTTTGACTGGATAGGCGGCGAGGAGCGCATCCGCGCCATGGTGGACAGGTTTTACGACCTGATGGACATCGAACCCGGCTACACAGCCCTGCGTGCCGCGCACGGCAGCACGCTGGACAATGCGCGCCAGCGCCTGTTCTGGTTCCTCTGCGGCTGGATGGGCGGGCCCCAGCATTACACCGAGCAGTTCGGCCACCCGCGCCTGCGCGCGCGCCACATGCCTTTTGCCATCGGCATCCTCGAGCGCGACCAGTGGCTGGCCTGCATCGACCAGGCCATGGGCGAGACCGGTGTCGATGAAGAATTGCGCGCGCGTCTGCGCACCTCGTTTTTCCAGACGGCCGACTGGATGCGCAACACGCCGGTGTGAGCGAGCCTGAAGCAACACCCGAAAACGCCGCTATGGTCGCACTGCACGCCACCCGGGAACTGGCCAAGGCCCTCAAGCTGCCGGCCAAGCTTGTTGTTGATGCGAGTGCGTCTGGCAGCGCTCTTGGCCCCTGGTCGCTGGGGCTGGTGCATTGCCGTCCGGTCAAGCTGGTGGTGGCTGTGAGCGCGCCCACCCGCTGGGCCATGGCGCTGCATGCTGCACCGCTGGCGACATTGCAACAACGTTTTGGGCCCGCTTTGCTGCTCAATCTACTGGCAATCGGCGTACCGCCTGACCGCGCCCGGGCGGAGGTGGACGCCCACCTGCCCGTGCAATGGGCGCTTGGCCATGATCGCGGCGTGCTGACGCACCTGAACCAGTGTGCGGGCGATGTGCTGTGGGCGGCCAACGATGGCTTGTCTCTGCCGTCGCTCAACCAGCGTCTGGCGGATCGCGTCATCATCAAGCCGCAAACGGGTACGCCCGCTTCCGAGGTACTGCGTGTTCTGGGCGGGGACCCAGACAACGTGAATCGTCTCAAGCGCGCGCAGGGGCAAACCTGGCGCGAGACCTACGCATTGATGCAGGCACAAACCGGGCAGGAAGTGGTCACGATGCCGGTGCAACGCCTGCTAGGCTCTGAACGTCTGGAAGCGCGGCACCAGGCCGAAATTCTCATGGGCTGGCTACCGAGGGACGAAAGTCGCGTTCTGGCCTCCGGCAGGTCGCCCGGCTGGGTTCCGCGCGAGCTGGTGCTGGACCTGCAGGGCATCGAGGCGGCGGGCCCTGCGTTTGCTGCCGCTTTGCAGGCCGAGGCGTTGGCGCTGGGCTTGCGGCAGATCACCCTGCGCGATGCGCCGGACGACGTGGCCGACCAGTTGCTACAAATTAAGTAGCTGTTGACGCAAGCGGAGTAAGGGCTGGAGCGACTTTTTGCTTGTGAAAGTCGCCCGACCCGCTTGTTTGACCGGACCTCTCAGATTTTTATGAACAAAATAGGCCATCAGCCCTCGTCCGGCGGTCGTTACCAGCTATTGATTTCATAGCATTCAACTCTGCGCCAGCAGCACCACCAGCGCGCCGGCGCCGCCCTCTGCGGGACGTGCCTGCACAAAGGCAATCACCTCGGCTTTCTGGATGAGCCAGCTTTGCACCCGGCCCTTGAGCACCGGCGTCTTGCCGGGCGAACCCAGGCCTTTTCCGTGCACCACCCGCACACAGCGCAGGCCGGCCTTGTGCGCCTCGCGGATGAAGACCGACAGTGCATCGCGCGCGTCCTCGCGGCGCAGGCCGTGCAGGTCAAGCTGCTTCTGGATGCTCCAGCCGCCGCGGCGCAGCTTGCGCACCACGTCCGGCCCCATGCCGGGGCGGCGAAAGCTCAGCGCCTCGTCGGTGTCCAGCAGGCTTTCGACGTCGAAGCCGTCGGAGATCGCTTCGCGCATGACGGCCAGCTCGTCGAGCTGGTGTTGCACGGGGATGGGTGCTGGTTGAACGGCGGGCAACTGCGCCTTGCGGCCCGGATTGCCGGGCAGATGTTTGGCCGGCAGGGCTTTGACCGGGCCGACGGCGCGGGAAAACATCTCTTTTTCGGCCTTGGCTTTGGCAACTGCCGCTGCGCGCGCGGCTTCGCGTTCCCGCTCCACGCGGGCACCGGTTTCTATGGCCAGTTTGACAGCCTTCAGGTCTTTCAGGTCCCTGATGGGGCCCCGGGAGGAACGCTTGGGAATGGGCGCGGGCATGGCTGCAATGGGTGTCGAGATCAGCCTATGCTAGCCCGGATATTTCATTAGCAGGAGTCGGCAGCCCCGTGCCGAAGCGCGTTGTCATTGGTGTTCGATGTCAATTGCAACCGGGGACTGCCAATGCCAAAGTGTACGCAAGAACGGATCGATTTT
>NZ_JACDDD010000088.1 GCF_013817205.1 Polaromonas sp. | reverse complement strand
GGTCGAGGCGGACGCAGACTCGGGCCAGCATCGCCAGAAAACCGGCTCGAACACTGTGCCGGTTTCATGTTGTGAACTCTTGACTAGCAACTCTCGCTGCGGCGGGGGTTATGCAGACCTTCCCTAGCGTGCGATGGGTTACGGATAATGTTTTGGAAAGAAATTGCATGGACATGGAAGAACTGGAGCCTATTGAGGAATACGTCCCCGGCGTGGCCAACGGCCGGCACTATATGGCCCGGCTGTGGCATTTGCCTGACGGCCCCTGGTCCATAGACGTCATTCACATCGAGTCGTTGCCCCCTGTGCACGGTAGCGACCGGACTTGGCCCACGCGTGAGGAAGCCGTCCAGGCAGCAGACAAGCTGGTTGCAAGTTTGGGGCACTGACCCGCGAACCAAATACGCTATAATTCGAGGCTTAGCGGCTGTAGCTCAGTTGGATAGAGTACTTGGCTACGAACCAAGGGGTCGTGGGTTCAATTCCTGCCAGCCGCACCATATGAATCAAGGACTTAGCGTCGAAAGGCGCTAAGTCCTTTCTTCTTTGTGGCGTTTCTTTCTCTTCTGGTTGCCGTTCGGTTGCCGTTTCTCCAAACCTTCCTCGAATAGCAATCCTGCGAGATTAAGAGTTGAACTGACTCTGAGCGTCTGCACAGCAGCGGTGTTGCTCGCATTTTCTCTTGTTCGATGTTCGTCGAGTTGCTACTGTATTGATAGCTGCTTACGCACGTTCCACGAGGGCTAGCGGCCTATTTGTCATATAAAAGGTGCTGCGCATGGGTTTGATCAGCTACCGCGACGGCGGCAGACAGTGACGAACCTTCGGCACTCGATGCGTGTCTGTGACCTCCACCAGCGCGGTCATGCCGGGCGCGCCGCCTTCTGAACTGCGCTGCGCGCTGGTGGCCGCGCACCCAACATCACCGCTTTCCATTTTCGTGAGTCTGTAGCTTTGGTCAGTGGCCAATGCGGAGTACCGCAATGGCCAGGCAGCACGAAGCTGTCGCGTGGCTTCGGCCAGCAGCGCGGTCATGCTGGGCGGCCTGTTTTTTGATTGAACTGCGCTGCGCGCTCTGGGCCAGTCCACCCAGCATCACCGCTTTCGTTTTGCCAGCGCTGTAGTCTCAGTCAGTGCGCGCGGCGCTGCTGCGCCCCGCACAGGTGCCGGGGAGTTACATCGCCAGTGCTGCGCAAGTGTTGGTCAGTGCGCTGCGGCGCAGATATGGCCTCGGCTCGCTGGCGCATCGTGCTGGATCAGCCGTCGCCTGCGGCTCGGCCTGGCAGCCGTATTCGTAGCAGTTGTGGCACACGCCCGCTACGGCCACCCGCTTCGCTTTTACATAACGCCGCATTGCCCTCAGTGCCCGCCAGTCGCTACGCTAAAGCTCCGCTTGGTGTCGGTCACCGCTGCGCGCCCTTCGGGTGAAGGCAACAGGCGTTATGCAAAGTGGCCTTCGCTGGAGTCGGTCGCACAGCCGTCTGCGCTTCCCGGTCGTTGCACGCCCTACGCGCCGCCGTCTGCGCGCCCTTGTGGTTGTCGTGGCGTTGTGGCATCAGTCAGGCGCTGCGCGCTGTGTGGTCGGTCAGTGGCCTGCGGCCAGCCATGTCGTGTGTGCCCCCGCCCACCCTTGTGCTTCGCCGCTGCGCGGCATCAGCCCTGCGCGCTGGTCTGCCCGTCCGCCCCCCGTGGGGGCTCCCTCAGCCCGCGCGCCTTCTCCTTTGGGTTTTGCTACAGGTTTGGGAGCTTGTCACGCTCGGAATACGGGGCTACAGGCCTAACGGCCTGTAAGCCAGCGTGGCCGCTGGCTTACTTTTCAGGTGCAATCATCGTTGCATATGCTATATATTTAGTAGCTGCTAACGCATGTTCTACAAGGGCTAGAGGCTGATTTGGCATGTAATTGTGTTGTGAAGACGCTTGATCAGCAATTGGATGCAGCCGACGAACCACTTTAGGAAAGTGCGTTTCGGTTACTCGCAATACGCCCGCCATAGCGCCATGCCAGCGCCACAGCGTTGTCCGTACCGGCTGCCACGCCCGGCGGCAATGCAAGTGGGGCAATTGAAGTGGTGGGCTTGGTAAGCCGCTGCCAGCCCTTTCCAGTCCACGGGATCGTCGAGCGGATCAGGTGCGTGGCTGGCGGTATCGTTGGCCGCCGTCAACCAGTCGATCAACAGCGCTTTGCTGCTGCGGATGAGGTCGCGCAAGTCGGCGGTCAAGTGGCTGGACGGTGCCACGGCCAGCCCACCGGCGGGAGCCAGCGAGAGGTTCAGACCGGCGTCGGTGAGCTGGGCCACCACGGCTTCTACGGGCTGTGCGGTCATCAAAATATCTCCACCTCATCAAGCTGACTTGCACCCGCTATGTCGTCAACGTCCTGAATCTCGCAACTTGGCGCAACTCTCGCAACTGTGGGGCTGGCCTGGTCCGTCGCGGCACGCTCCACTGTGCGAACGACTGTCCAACGCTTTAGGCCGTTGGTCTTATTGGCAAGCACCAGACGCAGGCCGGTGCAAAGCTGTCCGGCGTGGCGCTCCAGCCATCGACCCAAAATCCGCACATTGAGCTTGCTGTTCTGGCCCGCGATCTCGTCGAGTGCATCGAACAATACGGACTGAGCGCCAAAGTGTTCTGTGGCTTTGGTGATGGCCTGCGCAGGTGACGTTGGCGTGGTGCCAAAGGTCGCTATCCAGGCATTCAGCAATGCCGCCAGCTTCGAGGTTTCCGGGTTCTCGGACGCAGCGCGGTCGATGGAATCCGCCGGGTCCACAAACAGGGGCAAATCCGTCAAGTCCCGGCCCGACTCCAACATGCGTTCCCTGAGCCAGCACAAGGGCTGGCGCACCAGGTCATCCCACAGCTCAAACGAGGCGATACGCCCCGTCGCTACTTTGGGCCTGCCTGCGGCAATGTAGGCCCGCACAATGGTCAGCGCGGCTACCACGAGGGCTTGGCGGTTGTTGCAGACTTCGGTGAGCGGGTCAAACTCGAATTCGCGTTTGAAGGGCGTTTCAATCTGGGCATCAAGCCGCGCCAGCAATATCCGGCGGTGGGTGTCGCCTGTCAAAACCAGGTTGTTGCCCGATACCAGAAACAGGGAACGATTGGGCAACTCCACATTCTCCGAAACACCCAGCACGCGGTCGGCAAACAGGGACGATGTCAAGAACGAGTCAATCACCGAGTTGCCCAGCGGCTCGCGCACGTTGTCCCACAGCAGCACCTTGGAGCCACCGCGTAGCGCAGCAAACAGGCGCTTGCGGCATTCGTCTTCTTCATTGGTGGGCGGCAGCACGGCCACATCCCCGCCCGTGGCCAGTGCGCCGATGCACTTGGCCAGCAAGGTTTTGCCGGTGCCCGCCGCTGGGGCATCAAAGCCGGTGGCTGGGCAGGTAGGCAGTGCAGGGCGCAAGCACGCGGCCAACATGGCGGCCAAGGTGACGCCGACGGCAACCTCATCGGCAAACGGAAACAAGCGAATCGGGTGCCACAGCATTGCCAATGCGTCCAGGGCTTGCTCAATGGTGGGCGCAGACGGTACGGCCAGCGGATAGGCTTCGGTGGTGACGTACATCAGCCCGGTCGCCGGGTCATGGCCGGGTTCGTCAAATACGCTGCCATCCGGTCGCAAGGTGGGTGCTGTGGTGACGGCTGTCAGCTTGCGGAAGTTGCGGCTGCCATGTTTGGCAATGATGGCATTGGCAATGTAGGTGGGTGCGTCTTCGGCAATCTCGCGCGTAGAGGTGACGTTGCCGTCGTCATCGCGATCAGTCTTGACACTGTAGAACTCAGCCACCCGGCCCGCGTGGTCCACCAGCCAGTCGCGGCTGACTGGCGTGGCCTTGCCGTCGGCAACAAAGGCAATGGCATTGGTGCCAAAGTCAAACAGCTCACTGCGGTCGCGCAAGACTTGCAGCACCGCGTCGGTGGAATCCACCCGCATACCTCGGCCCAATTGAACCCGCGCCGACTGGCGGCGCAACTCGTAACGCATGCCGCCATGCCGGTGTGAAAACAGGTCTGGCCGTGTGCCATTGAGCAGGCGGGCCACTGCCACACGCTTGTCTGCATCCGGGTCCAGAGGATCGGCAAACCGGGCGTTGTGCCAGCGGTGCGGGTTGTCCAATAGCTGCGCCACGTTCACCACTTGGCCGTCGGCGCAAGTGAGTTCAAAGTCACCCATCAGCACCTGATGCACCGCAGCGCGCTCCAACACGTTGGTGGCCTGTGCCAGCTTGATGCCACGGCGTTGCGCCAGGGCGGGGGCCTTGTCTGTTACCCAGTTGCGCCTAGCGGTGTCGCACTTCTCGGCTACCGCTGCGCGTGCGCCCTTGAGTCCTGCTTGGGCTTGCTTCTTGATGGAGAGCGTGGCGCTGTCAATCAGCAGGCGCAGGTTGAACTGGGCCGCAGCATCACCGTAGATCACCCCTTCAACCCCAGCACGGGTAACCCCGTCGACCAGCACCGACGGTCCGGCAAAGTCCAGCCGCTCAGGCTGCCATACCGACACATCGACCAGGCAACGTGCCAAGCGTTGGCCCGCGACGCCAATGTCGCACCAGCCTGCACCCGGCGTGGCCCACAGCAGGGCCTCCAAGGCTTTGCCCGCTTCGGGAATCAGCGTGGCATCGACCACCGGGATGTACAGGCGGTGTCGGGTCAGGCCGGACAAAATACCGCCGTCCGGCGACATACAACCGGCCGACGCGCTGGGCCGCCAGAGGATGGCGGCATTGGCAAGCGCCGGTGCGGCAGCAATCAAACGATCACGAAACTGCAATGGCGACAGTTCGCCATCGGGCAAACCATCGTGGTCCAACATCATCACGCCCGGCGCGGCCAGGAACTTGAAGTTCTCGCGGGTGCGGGCGATGGCACCTGCTTCTTGTGCCTCGGTATCCGCCTGGGTGCAAACGGCCACCGCATCGTCTTTGGTAACGCCCCAAGTGACTGCCTGGGCACTGCTCAGGGACTCCAAATGAGATTTGAGGCCGTTCAAATCAGCCACGACCACACGTTGCGCCTGGCCCCGGCTGAGCATGGCGGATGTTTCCTTGCGCATGCCGCCATTGGCGTTCAGGCCGATGATCTTGGTCAGGCGGGACGGTTGGATGCCGGTAATGACGGTAAAGGCCAGTGGCAGTTTGGGCGGCTCTTCGCAGTTGCGAGAGTTGTCTGAGGTTGCGAGATTTTCGGTAAGGTCGTTCATACACACCCTTTCAATGCAACACCCAAAAGGATGGCAACGGCATAAGGCGCGGACTGGATCAGCCAATAGGCGAGGGCATGAAGAGCGGCCTTCATTTTTACAGCCCCAAAGCTGTCATCAGCTCTTTGCGCTTGGTGTGCAGCGACTGGACCAGCTCGCGGATTTGGGTATCAGTCTTGCCGGAAATGCGCGCGGCATTCAGCGCTGCAATTTCGTTGGACGGCCAGCCGACGGCGCGCGGCCCCAGGCTGACGGGTTTGGTCCACAAACCTTGCGCAATGCGCAGGTAGATGGTGGAGCGAGAATAGCCCGATTGGGTTTTGGCGGCGGGGATACGCAGGATGGTAGTCGTCATGTTGGATCCTCTTTGACGGGTATGGAATGAACTCAGACGCAAGTTTGTTTGGGCGTTTTGGGCGATAAAAGGCCCACGCGGCGGCGTGCTGTGAGTGGCGTTTCAGAGGGAAAGAGGGATGCGCGGCCTGGAACAGAACACCGCGAAAGGAAGCGCTGTCAGGCGTAATAGTTGGGCGAAAACTTTCCGCCCAACTATTTCAAGAAATCATGTTCTTTTTGATGGTGCTGGCGTCGCGACCTTGCGCAATGGTGGTCTTGGCGATCTGCTGCGAATACCAAACGTCCGATTTACCCGGACTCTTCTTGAGCAGAGCGCGGTACGCCTTTTGCCAGGCGACATACATGGCTTGCGTATCGATCTTGCGTGCCTCGCGCTTGGCGGTGCTGGGCGTGTGGCGCGAGTCGGCGGTGGTGGCTGCGTCCACCGTTTGGCGAATCACCGCATGATTCAGCGTGAAGCTGCCATTCTCGAAGGCGACGACATCCGCCAGCGGGATCGCATCCGCACCCACTACCAGCGCCAACTGCCCCTGCACGCGCAGGCATAACATCTGGGTGCGCTTGTTCCCTCGCGCCATGCCAATGGGCAGCAAACGGCCTTCGGACTGCTGCACGGTGGTTTGTTGAAGGCCAAGACTGGCGGCAACAAATCCGCACACCGCTTTGGCATCGCAACGCCAAAGGGCCAGCCGTGCGGCGGGGATGGCCACGCGGTTGATGTCGCTGCGCTTGTCACACACCACGAAGGATGCGGCGGGTGCGTTGGCGCGTGCCACTGTATGCACGGGCATGTTGCATTCCTGTTCGCAGCCAGGGCAGTCAACGCTTTTGGCGGGGCGTGCCTTCAGTAGCAAACCCTGTGACTTCAGGGCGGCCACCGCCACCGTGGGCCACTGGTTCAACTCTTCCGTGCTGACCGTGACGGACTCGCCAAGGCGCGCGCCTACGCGGCCCAGCAATTCAGTCAAGGCGGCTTGCGGCGTCATTCCACCAGTGCGGCTACAGGTGTTGGTGCCTGGACCGTGGGGGCGTCATGCGTGGCCAGGTCAGCGGGTTCGCGGGGTTCTATACCCGAGGCATTGAGCATGTCGCGCAGTTTCAGGCCCAACTCGTCGTACTTGAGCGAGCAGGAGTTAGGGTAGGTGATGTGGATGTTCACCGTCTTGGGTGGCCGGTCGGCCTCCACCACCATGGATACGGCCAAGTCCACTTGGGTGACGCTGTACTGGGCCATGGGCATCGCGGTTTGGATGCGATCCAGCAAGGCGTACACGGCTTGCGGGTTTTGGCTGGTGTCGGCTTCCAGCGAGATGCGTTCGCCCTTGGTCGCCCGTGATGACAGGCGCAGCTTTTTGACGACAACGCTTTCAATGCCGCTGCCCAGCTCGTAGGTGAATTCAAAATTGCGCTGTCTCAGCGGCCCCAGGTCATACACCCGCGAGTCTTTGGGGTCAGGCGGCAGCTCTGGCAATTGCAGAACGGCGGCGGCAAACATGGCCTGCAGCGGTTCTATGGCCTTGTAGGAGCCGCGATAGTTCAGGTCCAACGAGCCTTCAGATTGCGAGTAAACAAAAATCACCTCAAACGCCGGGTTGTGTGGGCGAATGCCAAACTGCCCATCGACCCACTCCGGGCTTTGTTGTGAATAGTCTTCGGGGTAGGCAAAGAAGTAGTCGCGGTCGCCGCGTCGAAAGGGCTCCACCACGCAGTTGTTGCCCCGGCCTTCGGTGTGGTGAAAATAGGTGCGGATGCTGTTGGCCAGCGTCCAGATGCTGGTGGCATCCACCGAAGCGGCGTTGTGCGGCAGGTTCTTGCGCTTGCGCCAGTGCGACAGTGTGTCTGCATGGTAGAAATGCGTGGCACCGCGCCAAAACAGGTTGTGGTCCAGATAGATGACCATGGCGCGCTCAAAGTGGTTGACCAGCGCGGCCAGCTTTTCAGCGAAGGCATCGGCGGCGTTGGGGTCTGCGTCATGATCCAGGTGCCATTTGGCCTCGTCCAGAATGGCGTGGCAACCCTTCTCGCAACTCATCTCGAAGATGTCGCGAAACTCCGCATCCATGGTGTTGCGCTGGGCTTCTGGCAAGGCCAGCCAGGCGGCAAACAACTCGTCATGCCGGGTTTCGGACATGGCAGCAAAGTCGAACTCGCCAAAGACGCCGCGCGCGGCAAAGTAGCGGGCTAACAATGCGTTGGGCATCTGCCTGAAAAAGTCGCGGGTTGAGTAGTGACGGGCCATTATTTTTCTCCCTGGGATGGGGGTGCCAAGGTGGTGCCTACGCCATCGGATGCCCTTGGACTTTACTGTACATTGAAGCATTAAAATTAGGCGTGGCCGATACCTTTTAATTCTTCGACTACTGAACGGTCAGCGCGTTGCTGGCTCTCCGTCAGAAAAATTCTGCTGGCCAATACTAGTGGCGATTGCCGCGTCTCAACAACCGAAAAGCCTAGGGTAAAGAAACGCGTAACGTGGCGATACCATGCTAGGCAAGAACGGATGCAATTGTGGAAGACTAGGAGAGCGCCGACTGTTTGATGATTTCCTGCTCAAGCTCGACTAGCCGGTCTTTGCCAAAGTACATCTCATTCCCCACAAAGAACGTGGGGGAACCAAATGCCCCGCGCTCGAAGGCACTTTGCGTATTAGCCATCAATTTTTCTTTGACGTCCGCACTTTGAACACCCTCCAACAGTCGCTTGGCATCCAATCCTGCGTCCTGGAGAACGGCCAAAATCTCAGCCATTTCGTTGAGATTGCGCACTTGCTCCCACATCGCCGCAAACATTACATCCACATAGGGGGCAAAGCATCCTATCTCTTGTGCGGCTACCGCTCCTCGCATGATGGGCAACGTGTTGACAGGGAAGAATGAGTTAAATTTGAACTTGGTGATTTGGTGTTTGGAGATGAACCGCTTCATCTCCAGCGCGTTGTAGGCACGTTTGTTCGCGATATCAGCAGTCGTCACTGCGGGAGATCGGTTATTGCTGAGCTTGAACAGCCCCCCCAGAAGGATGGGTACATATTGCACCGCTATACCGGTACGCCGCTCCATTTCCGGCAGCACTTTGTGGCAAAGATAAGCATTGGGGCTACCAAAGTCGAACAGAAATTGAACTGGTGCATTCATAGGTTTTTTCTAAGTGTGTTGTTGAAACTTTGAAGTTTTAACCGCTTACCAAGGCTCATTCCAAGGACGCAATTCGGTCTCATGCGTCCACGCGTCGCGCGGCTGCTGGTGGATCTGCCAATAAGTTTCTGCGATGTGGTCCGGATTCAAAATGCCGTCGATGTCTTTTTGCGCATACTTCTCCGGTGCATTGGTGCGTATGAATTCGGTATCAATGGCGCCGTCGATAATTGGGTGAGCTACATGAATGCCCTTGGGCCACAACTCGCGCGCCATGCTCTGCGCCAGTGCGCGCAATGCGTGCTTGGCCCCGGCAAAGGCCGCAAACCCTTCACGTCCACGCAAACTTGCCGTGGCACCGGTAAAGATGATGGTTCCACGACCCCGCGGCAGCATGACCTTGGTGACTTCCCGTCCCATAAGGAAGCCGCCAAAGCACGCCATTTCCCACACTTTTTGGTACACCCGTGACGTGGTTTCAGTGATGCTGAAACGCACATTGGCACCGATATTGAAAACTGCTACGTCGATGGGACCGATGTCGCGCTCAATCTTTTCGATCAACGCCACCATCTCCTCTTCCTTGCGGGCGTCACTTCCAAAGGCATACGCCACACCGCCTTCAGCTCGGATTTGCTCCACCAGCGGCTGCAGTTTGTCTTCGCTGCGCCGGGTCACGCAGGCGATATACCCCTCGCGGGCAAAGCGTCGCGCAATGGCGCCGCCCGTAGCGTCGCCTGCGCCAATGACCAAGATGACCTTTTTTTGTTCCATAGCAAGTACTCCTTGTGTGAAATGCGTTTACAGGGTTTTTCGTCCGGTGTGATCTTCAGACTCTTTGTTCAGCAGCCGCTCGGCAGAGCGGCGCAGCGCCGCCAGCAGTTCACGCTGCAATTTTTCGTCGGAGAGCGCACGCGCGATCATGACCGCCCCCACGTTCTGCGCGATCAGGGTCCAAGCATCGTCCGCCGACCCGGTGAATTTTTTGACGTTGGCGTGTATCTCCTGCATGCCTTGTTGAAACGCATCGCGCACCAACGGGTCGGCGCGTGCAACCTCTGACGTCAGACTGGGCAAGGGACAACCCCGCTCTGGATGCTGGACGTGTTTGAGACTCAAATAGGAGGTGATCGATTTGACGGCCCCCGCGCGGTCCGCTGGATCGATGGCGTCATACATCTGCGCCGTGCGTTTTAGCTCGGCTGAAATGAGGGAGGCAAACAAATCGGCTTTGCCCCCAAAGTGCTTGTAGAGCGAGCCTGTCGTGACACCGGCTGCTGCGGCTAAGTCCGCCATTCCACTGACACCAAACCCATGCTGCTTGGCATGGCTACCGCCAGCAGCAACGAGTCGCTGCTTGGCTGAATCCTTGTATTCCTGGGTGTAACGCATGGTTGAGTTCCAAAAATTTGCTTGACGGCAAGAGCGCCTGGACATAGGATAACAATCATTATCCAACAATGCAAGCGATTGCTGCATTCAATTCAAGGGGCACCAGATGAGTACGACCGGCACAGACGAATGGAAGAAGACAGCGTGCATCATTTGCTCGCTCAACTGCGGGCTGGACATCAAAACGGAGGCTGGAAGAATCACCAAGATTCGCGGTGACAAGTCGCACCCCATCTCTCAGGGTTACATCTGCGAAAAGTCGCAGCGCATGGACTACTACCAAAATGGCGCTGACCGAATTGATTCGCCCAAGCGACGCAGACCCGACGGCAGCTACGAAAACATTGACTGGGACACTGCCATCGCGGAAATCGCTGAGAAGTTGGCAGCCATCAAAGCAAAGCACGGTGGCGAGAGCATTTTGTATTACGGCGGTGGTAGCCAGGGCAATCATCTGGGCGGCACCTATGCGGACAGCACCATCAAGGCGCTGGGCATCCAATACCGCTCGAACGCGCTGGCGCAAGAGAAAACCGGGGAGGCCTGGGTGCAGGGAAAGATGATGGGCGTGGGCGTGCATGGCGATTTCGAGCACTGCGAAGTGGCCGTCTTTTTAGGCAAAAATCCCTGGCAATCGCATGGCTTTGCACGCACCCGGGCGGTGCTGCGTGAAATTCAGCATGACCCCCAGCGCGCGATGATCGTCATCGACCCGCGCAAGAGCGAAACAGCAGCCATGGCTGAGTTTCACCTAGCGGTTCGTCCTGGCACTGACGCGTGGTGCCTTACTGCACTGGCCGCCATTCTGGTGCAAGAAAAACTCACAGCCAATGCCTGGCTTGAGGAGCACACCACAGGGTACCAGCGCGTAGCCGAAGTTCTTCAAAAGATCCCAGTCGCCCAATATGCAGAAACCTGCGGCGTAGAAGAGTCCCTGCTTCGCCGTGCAGCGGCTCGAATCGCGAGTGCCAAGAGTGTTTCGATGATTGAAGACCTCGGGGTTCAAATGAATCTGCACTCCACACTCAACAGCTACCTCAATCGCCTGGTCTGGCTATTGACCGGAAACTACGCCCGGGCGGGCACCAACAATGCCTTTGTACCGTTATTGAATTTGTCATCCGTCAACAGGGACTCCACGAAGGTCAGAAAAGCTCCGACAGCATCAGCCGCACCCAAGCCCTGGGCCAAAAGCCCTGTGACGGCGTCCAAAGTCGTCATGGGACTCATTCCATGCAACGTCATCCCCGAGGAAATTCTCACTACGCACCCAAAGCGTTTTCGGGCCATGTTTATTGAAAGCTCCAATCCGGTGCACTCTCTGGCCGACAGCAAGCGCATGCGCGAGGCCCTGCGTAAGCTTGAATGCAGCGTGGTGATTGACGTGGCGATGACCGAAACCGCCATGCAGGCAGACTACGTGCTGCCGGCGACAAGCCAATTTGAGAAGGCCGAAGCCACCTTCTTCAACCTGGAGTTTCCCCGCAATGGCTTTCAGCTGCGGCAACCCCACTTCCCGCCGCGCGCTGGCACGCTCACGGAAGCAGAAATCCACGCGCGCCTGGTGGAAGCGCTGGGCGAAACCAGCGAGCGACAGTATCGGGTCCTGCGGCTGGCTGCGCGTTTGGGAACGACTGCGTACGGCCTGGCGTTCGCCTGGAAGTCAAAGCGCGACAAAAAGGTCGCCCGCTATGCACCGGTCGTCATCTACCGCAGCTTGGGCGCGACCATGCCAGCGCGACTTGCACCCGCCGCATCCCTGTGGGGCATTTGTCAGGTCTACGTGCGCAACCAGGCAGCGGCGGCTCAAGGTGCAGGCTTTGGCGGCAATCCCCTGATGGCTGGAAACAAGCTGTTTGACGCTATCTTGGGCAGCCCTTCTGGGGTCATCTTTGCCTTGAGCAAATACTCTGATAGCTGGAAAGCGATCCGCCTGCTGGACAACAAAATCAATCTCTGCATTGAAGAAATGTTGGCAGAGCTCGAAAGCCTGGACTCCAATCTCCCACACAAAGATCCGCTCTATCCATTCATCTTGTCATCCGGGGAGCGGCGCAACGACACCAGCAATACATCCATCCGCAATCCGGACTGGCACAAAAAGGGTGACTTTGGAATTTTGCGCATACACCCGCAAGATGCGAGCGCCTTGGGTTGCGCAGAAGGTGACTGGATCACGCTCACAACACCGCGCGGAAGTGCTCAAGCACCGATAGAACTCACCGACGAACTTCAGAGCGGCCACGTGTCCCTGCCCAACGGACACGGCATCGACTACCGACGCGCCGACGGCACGCTGGATCGGCGGGGTGTTTCGCTCAACGAACTCACCAACACCGCCGATAGGGATCCGTTTGTGGGAACCCCTTGGCACAAGTACGTGCCGGTACGGCTGGAAAAAGCAATCAATCCAACCCAAGAAAGGAGCGTGGCATGACCCACGTCGTGACTGAAAGCTGCATCAAGTGCAAGTACACCGATTGCGTAGACGTGTGCCCTGTGGACTGCTTCCTGGAAGGCCCCAATTTCCTCACTATTGATCCCGATGAATGCATCGACTGCGCGGTCTGCATTCCCGAGTGTCCGGTCAATGCCATCTATGCCGAAGAGGACGTGCCCGCCGACCAATGCCACATGACCGCGCTGAACGCGGAACTGGCCAAGTTGCCAACCTGGAAGGCCATTTCAAAGCGCAAGGCACCCCTGCCAGAAGCACCGGAGTGGAAAGACAAGACCGGCAAGCTCTCACAACTAACCTATTGAATCAAGCCAACATGAGTGCATTTTTAGAAGAAACCGTATTGAGCGTCCATCACTGGACCGACCGGCTGTTCAGCTTTAAAACCACCCGCGACCAGTCGCTGCGTTTCTCCAATGGGCACTTCACCATGATCGGCCTGCGTCTGGAAAGCGGCAAGCCGCTGCTGCGTGCATACAGCATCGTCAGCGCCAACTACGAAGACCATCTGGAATTCTTCAGTATCAAGGTTCAGGACGGTCCGCTGACTTCACGCCTGCAGCACATCAAGGTGGGCGACAAGATCGTCGTTGGCCGCAAGCCCACCGGCACGCTGCTGATTGACTACCTGCTGCCCGGCAAATATTTGTATCTCATCGGCACTGGAACCGGTTTGGCTCCGTTCCTGTGTCTGATCCGCGATCCGGCCACCTACGAAAAGTACGAAAAGGTCATCCTGTTCCATGGCGTGCGCGAGGTGAACGAACTGGCCTATAGCGACTTCATCAACGTGGACCTACCCAGCGATGAGTTCCTCGGTGAATCCGTCAAGGCACAGTTGCTGTACTACCCCAGCGTGACACGTGAACCCTTTAAAAACCGAGGTCGCGCGACCGACCTGTTTACCAGCGGCAAACTGCAAACTGATCTGGGCTTGCCCAAATTGGATGCCGCCCACGACCGCATCATGATTTGCGGCAGTCCGGCGCTGAACAAGGATATGCGCGAACTGCTGGATGCGCACGGCTTTGTCGAGGGAAGCACCACGACGCCCGGTGACTACGTGGTAGAGCGCGCATTTGTGGAGCAATAAGC
Organism: Polaromonas sp.; assembly: GCF_013817205.1. Taxonomy (GTDB): domain Bacteria; phylum Pseudomonadota; class Gammaproteobacteria; order Burkholderiales; family Burkholderiaceae_C; genus Polaromonas. The sequence goes on along the minus strand of NZ_JACDDD010000088.1, from coordinate 1,241 downwards.
AACACCATACCGACCAAAATTTTCTTTCAAAAACAAATTTCCAAACCAAAAGTAGGCCCCCAATGACTATTGCATCTCCCATTTTCAAGCGCGTCGACAACGGCGGAGTCGCCACTATCACAATCAATAATCCGCCCACCAACCTGGTTGACCGTGCATTTGTCGTTGAGCTTATGGCATTGGTTGACACGTTGTCGAAAGACGAAGTAACCCGCGTCGTAGTTTTCCGCAGTGCGCACACTGATTTCTATGTGAACCATTTCGATATGTCGGGGGTTATTGGGCAGCCCAGCAGTGGCGAGCCACGTCGCGGCATGTCCCCGTTGACTGCGCTCTACCTGCGCTTAAGCCAGTTACCGCAAGTGACCATCGGTGAAATTCGCGGCCGTACTCGCGGTGCCGGCGGCGAATTCGCTTTGGCGCTGGACATGCGCTTTGCATCACAGGAACGCGCCATCTTCGGCCAGCCCGAAGTGGGCAGCGGGCTGCTACCCGGTGCGGGTGGTACACAGCGCTTGCCTGCACTGATAGGCCGGGCAAGAGCTTTGGAAGTGATCCTTTCAAGCGATGACTACAGCGCAGAAGAGGCGCAGCAATATGGTTGGATTAATCGGGCATTGCCTGACGATGAGTTGAGCATGCATGTGAATCGCTTGGCAAACCGCATTGCCAATTTCCCGGCGGCTGGTATCAAGCACGCAAAGGAAATGGTAAATGCAGCGACAGCCACGTCAGAGGTACTTTTGACCGATGAAAGCGAACGATTCCAGGTCTTGATGAAAACACCCGAGGTGGCCAATCGCGTCAAATGGCTATTGAGCCAGGATGCGATTTCTGGTGGAGAGGTAGAGCTCCACTTGGGCGCAGCATTGGCGCGTTTAGCAGAACAAAGTCCTCCCCATGCATGAAATTGCGGGATGAAACCTATTTGTCGAGGAATACCAAATGGAACTTAAGAGATCAGCGTTAGTAGTTGGTGTCGGCGCAAGCCATGGTTTAGGTGCTGCTTTGGCCAGGAGATTTGCATGGGAAGGTTTGCACGTGGTTGTTGCAGGTCGTACTGCCGAACGTGTTGAAAAGGAAGCTGCTGAAATTCGAATTGCAGGTGGCGCGGCGACTGCAGTCATTGGAGATGCTGAATCGCCCCGGGAATTGAGGAGGCTCCAACCTTTGAGAAGATGGAGCCATGAAGAAATCAAACAAGTTTTCCCCCGAAGTACGCGAACGCGCGGTCCGTATGG
>NZ_JACDDD010000087.1 GCF_013817205.1 Polaromonas sp. | reverse complement strand
TGGCAATGCCGGTGTAGATCGAGCCCAGGACGGACAGGATCAGCAGCACCACAGGTATCAGCGCGCGCGAAGCGGAGAGCTTTTGCAGCAGGGTGGACTTCTCGTCCCGGGGCGGAATCTGGCCAGGGTTGCGCAAGGCCCAGACAATGATGTAACCCGAAAACAGCAACGCCAGCAACAGGCCGGGAAACACGCCCGCAATGAACAGTTTGGCAATCGACACTTCTGCCGCCACGCCATACACAATCATGATGATGGACGGTGGAATCAGCAGCCCCAGGGTGCTGGCACCGGCCAGGGTGCCGACAATCATGTGCTCCGGGTAGCCGCGCCGTTTCAGCTCGGGCAGCGTCATCTTGCCGATGGTGGCGCAGGTGGCCGCGCTCGAGCCCGACACCGCCGCAAAAATCGTGCAGCCCACCACATTGGTGTGCAGCAGCCTGCCCGGCAGGCCTTGCATCCACGGCGCCAGGCCCTTGAACATGTCTTGCGACAGCCGGGTGCGAAACAAAATTTCACCCATCCAGATGAACAGCGGCAGGGCGGTCAGCGTCCAGCTGGAGGCCGAGCCCCAGATGGTGACTGCCATGGCGTCACCGGCCACGCGTGTAGTGAACAGCTGCATGCCGATCCAGGCCACGCCCGACAGCGTCAGGCCAATCCAGACGCCCGTGCCCAAAATAAGAAACAGTGACAGCACCAGCAGTGCCATGATTCCAAGATCGCTCATGGGGGGCCTTATTCGTTGCGCAGGGCTTCGCTGCTGGTGGCGCTGACGCGGCGGCCTCTGATCTCCAGCACCAGCTCATCGACGAAGGCAATGACGAGGATCACCGCGCCGAAAGCCATGGCGAGCTGGGGCATCCACAGCGGTGTGGCATCGCTGCCAGTGGAAATGTCGTTGAAGGCGCGGGACTGCCAGGCCAGCTTGCAGCTGTAAAAGGCAAACAGCAGCGCCAGCAGTGTGGCCAGCGCCAGCGCCCATACCTCCATGGCCTTCTTCCAGCGGCCGGTCAGCGCGTTGATCAGCAGCGTCACCCGGATGTGTTCCCCGCGTTTGAGCGTATGGGCCAGCGCCAGAAAACCACTGGCCGCCATCAGGTAGCCGGCATAGGCGTCGGTGCCCGGCACATGAAAGTGCAGTTGCCGGCTGACGATGGACAGCAGCACCATCACCAGCAGACCCACCATGAAAAGCGCCGCCAGGGCGGCGGCGCTGTCGTAAATGCCGTCAAGCAGCTTGCGCATCGCCTGGTTATTACTTGCGGTAGGCGTCAACCATGGCCTGGCCTTCGGGGCCGGCCTTGTCCAGCCATTCCTTGAGCATGGTGTCGCCGACTTTTTTCATGTCGGCCTTCAGCGCGGGGGAGGGGGGGACGATGCTCACGCCGTTGGCCTTGAGGGTGTCCAGCGATGCGGTGTTGACGCGTTTGGAGGCCGCCCAGCCGCGTACTTCGGCATCGGCTGCGGCTTTGAGAACAGCCTGTTTGGTGGCTGCGTCGAGGGCTTCAAACGCAGCCTTGTTCACAACGACGGCGTTTTTGGGCAGCCAGGCCTGGGTGTCGAAGAAGAATTTCAGGTGTTCATAAGTCTTGCTGTCGACACCGGTGGAGCCGGAAGACATATAAGACTCAACCACTCCGGTTGCCAGAGCCTGGGACAGCTCGGAAGCCTGGATGGTCACAGGTTGCGCGCCCACCAATTCGGCAATACGGGCGGTAGCTGGGCTGTAGGCGCGCCATTTGACGCCCTTGAGGTCAGCAGCCGACGCGATGTTTTTCTTGGCATAAATTCCCTGCGGTGGCCAGGCCACGGCATACAGCAGCGACATGCCTTGCTCGCCCAGCTTTTTCTCCAGCAATGGTTTTTGCGCCTGATACAGCTTCATGGCCGAGTCATAACTGTCGGCCAGGAAGGGCAGGCCATCGGCGCCAAACAGCTGGGCTTCGTTCTGGAAGTTGACCAGCAGGATTTCACCGGCCTGGGCCTGCCCGCCCTGCACTGCACGCTTGATCTCTGGTGCCTTGAAGAGGGATGCATTGGCATGGACAGTAATCTTCAGTTTGCCGCCGCTGGCCTTGTCCACGTCGTTGGCAAACTGCACCAGGTTTTCGCTGTGGAAGTTGGTGGCGGGGTAGGCTGCGGGCAGGTCCCACTTGGTCTGGGCCATGGCAGAGGTGCCGAGGCCGATAACGGCTGCTATGAGGGCGAGTCTGAATTTCATGGAAGCTCCTGGACAATTAGATTGTTGAGGGTAACAAGTATGGATAGGATAGACGCAAACCCCGCGCCAGCCGACCCGGGCATACCCCCAAAAACTGATTGCATTTACCGGCCCCTCTGAATGAACCTTCGCTTTGTAGAAGCCTTTTACTGGGTGGCCACACTCAAAAGCATCTCGCGCGCGGCAGAGAAGCTCTACTTGACGCAGTCCGCCATGTCCAGCCGCATCGCCACGCTGGAAGACGAGTTGGGCGTGTTGCTGCTGGACCGCCACGACAAGCAGTTCAAGCTGACCGCAGCCGGCACGCGCTTTTTGCTCTACGCCGAAAAGCTGCTGGCACTGCAGCGTGAGGTCAAGGCTGAAATGGGCTCCGGTCAAGCCATGGCGGTGTCGATGCGGATAGGCGCAATTGAGTCGGTGCTGCACTCCTGGCTGATACCGTGGCTGGAAAAACTGCGCGCTGACTACCCCGGCCTGGAGCTGGAATTGACTGTGGAAACCACGCCCATCCTGATTGACCAGATGCAGCGCGGTACGCTCGATCTGGTTTTTGCTGTGCTGCCCGCCTCAGCCGAAGGCGTGCGAAACCTTGTGCTTCCAACGATGGAAATGGTGTTTGTGGGGCACCCCGATCTGCACAAAAAGAAGAATTACAGGCTCGACGAACTGGCCAGCATGGAATTATTGACCTTTCAAAAAGGCTCGCAACCGCATGTCATGTTGCTGGATTTGTTCAGAACGCACCGCCTGGAACCCAAAAAAGTGCATGCGATTTCGTCGATTTCAGCCATGGTGCAACTGGTTCAGGGCGGCTTCGGCGTGGCCTTGTTGCCGCGTGCAGCGGTTGAGCGCCTGGCCGGCTTTGCACGCCTGAAACCATTGACTTGCGACGCGAAATTGCAGTCTTTGCCAATCCATGCCAGCTACCGCACGGACCCCAGTTCGAAGACGGTGGAAACGGTTGTGCAGTCGGCAGTTGCCTTTGCCGGCAGCCGAAAAAATGCACCAAAAGGGCGTTCAAAAACGCCGTAAAGGTAAACCCTTATCATCGAAAAAATCGATGACGTAAGCAAAATATTTTGAATTTGCGGTCCACCGCCGCGCCTCCCACAATCCGCTCATCGTCATCACTTTGACACACGACAGAGGGATTTTCCGGTGAGCACATTGTCTCCATCAGCCACAGCATCGGCCACAACAGCCGCCGCGTCAGCGGACATGGTGGCCGTCTTTGGCGCCGACGGCGTCAAAAGCGCAGCGCATGTGCGCAGTGTCATCCGTCAGGGCCGCTGGACCCAGCACACCAGCGGCCTGGCCGATGGCTATGTGCAAGGTAATGTGGTCATACTGCCGGCTGCCGAGGCCGGCGATTTTTTGCAGTATTGCCAGCGCAATCCCAAACCCTGCCCGCTGTTGGCGGTGTCCGAACCGGGCCAGGCCGGGCTGCCCGCCCTGGGTGCGGACATTGACATTTGTACCGACGTGCCTCGTTATCGCGTCTGGCAAGACGGCCAGGTGGTCAGTCAGCCGACCGACATCAGCGACCTCTGGCGCAAGGACCTGGTGACCTTTGTCATCGGCTGCTCTTTCTCCTTTGAGGAAGCGCTGATGCAAGGCGGCCTGCGCATCCGGCACATTGACCAGGGCAGAAACGTGCCCATGTACCGCACCAACATCGCGACTGAAGCAGCCGGCCCATTTCAGGGTCCGATGGTGGTCTCGATGCGGCCTTTCAAAGCCGCTGATGTCCAGCGGGCGGTGGAGATCACCGCGCGTTTTCCCAATGTTCACGGCGCGCCGGTGCACCTGGGCAACCCGGCCGAAATCGGCATTGCCGATCTGACCAAGCCCGACTATGGCGATGCCGTGGATCTGCAGCCCGGCGAGATTCCCGTGTTCTGGGCCTGCGGCGTTACGCCACAGGCCGCCATCACCCAGGCCCGTCCCGCGTTTTGCATCACGCATGCACCGGGCGCCATGTTGATCACCGATTTACTCAACCACCAACTGGCTACCTCATAGAGCCACCTTTTTTTAACTGGAGATCATGATGAAAAAGCTTCTTGTTTCACTGGCTGCTGTGTCCTGCATGGGCGGGGCTTTTGCTCAGACCAAATGGGATTTGCCTACTGGCTATGCTGCCAACAGCTTCCAGACCCAGAACGTGCAACAGTTCGCCAACGAGGTGGACCAACTCACCGGCGGCAAACTCAAGATCACGCTGCATCCCGGTGGCTCGCTGTACAAGGCCAACGAGATCAAGCGCGCGGTGCAGACCGGCCAGGTTCAGGCGGCCGAATTTATCCTCTCCGGTGCGGCCAACGAGAACCCGCTGTTTGGCGTGGACTCGATTCCTTTCCTGGCGACCAGCTACCATGATGCCAAGCACCTGTATGTGGCGGCCAAACCGGCTCAGGACAAACTGCTAGCTTCTCAGGGCATCAAGGTTCTTTTCACTGTGCCATGGCCCGGCCAGTCGCTTTATTCGCTCAAACCCATCACCACGCCAGCCGACTTTGCCGGAACCAAAATGCGTGCCTACAACCCGGCAACCACGCGCATTGCCCAGCTACTCAAGGCGCAGCCCGTGACCATCCAGCTGGCTGAACTGGGCCAGGCGCTGGCAACCGGCGGCGTGCAGAATTTTCTGACCTCCAGCGCCAGCGGTGTGGAGAGTAAGTTGCATGAGCAGGTCAAGTACTTCTACCCCGTCAGTGCCTGGCTGCCGCGCAATGCCACCGTGGTGAGCCAGAAAGCCTTTGACGCGTTGGACAAACCCACGCAGGCCGCGGTGCTGAAAGCTGCAGCCGCGGCGGAAGAACGCGGCTGGGCAACCAGCGAGAAGCTCGACGGTGAATACCAGAAAGAGCTGGCAGCCAAGGGCATGACCATCAGCGCGCCGTCGGACAGCATCAAGAAGGAGCTGACCGCCATTGGCGAGACCATGACGGCTGAGTGGCTCAAGACCGCTGGCGCCGATGGGCAGGCCGTGATCGACGCTTACCGCAAGAAGTAAGGCGGCAGTCGCCGCAGCCGCCTGGTGCGGCTGGCGGGTTCGTCGCCTGCAGGCGGCCCGCCACCCTGTTTTTTTCCTCCCTTTTTATTCGTGCTGGAGCCTGCCATGGACAAACTGGTTCGTAATTTCTACAAACTTCTGATGGCGCTGTCCTGCCTGGCCATGCTGGCGGCCTTTGGAACCGTCATGTTGGGGGTGCTGGCCCGCGAGGCGAGCTGGGACATTCCCGGTCTCGACGCCTACGCCGGGTATGCGATTGCTGCGGCCCTGTTCCTCGCGCTTCCCGGGACGCTTCAACATGGCGACCACATCCGTGTGACTCTGCTGCTGAACCGCGCCTCCCCCAAGGTGCGGGGCATTCTTGAATGGTGGTCGCTGGGCGCGGGTCTGGTCTTGACGTCTTATGTCGCCTGGTACGCCGTCCGGCTGGTCTGGGTGTCGCACAGCACGCACGACATCTCGCCCGCTGCAGACGCGTCACCCTTGTGGATTCCGCAGTTGGCGATGGCGCTGGGCTGTATTGGGTTTGCGTTGTCTTTTGCCCACGCCCTTGCCCTGCGCTGGCGTGGTGACAGCTTCATTGCTGTCTCCAGTGACGCCGCCCACATTGAATAAAACCAGGAACAAAAAATGGACATCGTCATTGCCGTCGGTCTGATCGTGCTGCTGTTTGCAGCGCTGGGGTCGGGTTTGTGGATAGGGCTGTCGCTGCTTGCTGTGGCGTTGCTGGGCATGGAGTTGCTGACGGCCCGGCCTGCGGGCGACAGCATGGCCCTGACCATCTGGGGCTCGACATCGAGCTGGACGCTAACGGCCTTGCCGCTCTTTCTCTGGATGGGCGAAATCCTCTTTCGCAGCAAACTCTCCGACAGCATGTTCAAGGGGCTGGCGCCCTGGCTCGACCGCCTGCCCGGGCGGCTGCTGCACGTCAACGTAGTCGGCTGCACCATTTTTGCCGCGATCTCGGGCTCGTCCGCCGCCACCTGCGCCACCATTGGCAAGATGACGCTGCCCGAGCTGAAAAAACGCGGCTACCCCGATGACATTTCCGTCGGCACCCTGGCGGGCGCTGGCACGCTCGGCCTCTTGATCCCGCCGTCCATCATCATGATCGTGTACGGCGTGGCGGCCAATGTGTCGATTGCCAAACTCTTTCTGGCCGGCGTGATTCCCGGCCTGATGCTGGCGGTGCTTTTCATGGGCTACATCATGGTGTGGGCCTTGTTCAACAAGGACAAGGTGCCGGCGGCTGACGTGGCCATGAGTTTCGGTCAAAAGATTTACGCGTCGCGGCACCTGATTCCGGTGGTGTCGTTGATTGTGGTGGTACTGGGCGGCATTTACAGCGGTATAGCCACCGCGACAGAGGCCGCAGCAGTGGGTGTGGCTGGCTCACTCGTGCTGGCTGCCATTGAAGGCTCGCTGAACTGGAACAAGTTCAAGGAAGGGCTGGTCTCCGCCTGCCGTATCTATTGCATGATAGGTCTGATATTGGCCGGTGCGGCTTTCCTGACCCTGTCCATGGGTTTCATCGGCCTGCCACGTCACCTGGCCGAAGCCATAGGCGCGCTGCAGTTGTCGCCTTTCATGCTGATGCTGGGGCTGATTGGCTTCTTCATTATTCTGGGCTGCTTTCTCGACGGTATCTCGGTGGTTGTACTGACCATCGCGGTGCTGTTGCCCACCGTGGAGGCTGCTGGCTTCGATCTGATCTGGTTCGGCATTTTCATCGTGCTGGTGGTCGAGATGGCACAGATCACGCCACCCGTCGGCTTCAATCTCTTCGTCATTCAGGGCCTGACAAAGCGCGAGGTGACCTGGATCGCGCGCACCGCACTGCCGCTGTTTTTCCTGATGTTTGTTGCGGTGCTGATCACCTACTTTTTCCCCGACGTGGTGCTGTGGCTGCCACGCAATATGTAGTTCAACTGCAAGTAGCCACTTCTTTTCAGGAGTTCCCATGAAAAAGCTTTTGATCTCCGCCTTGTGCGCAGTTGCGCTGGGTCACGCCTCCTCCGTGATGGCTCAGACCAACTGGAAACTCGCCACCGGGTATCGCGCGGAGTCCTTCCATACCGAGAACATCGTGCGCTTTGCGCAGGATGTCGAAAAGGCAACGGCTGGGCAGCTGCGCATCGAAGTGCACCCGGGGGGCACGTTGGTGAAGCTCAACGACATCCGTCAGGCCGTGCAGGACGGCAAGGCGGAGGCCGGCGAGACCATCATGTCCAGCCTCGCCAAGGACATCCCGATTGCAGGTGCAGATTCGGTTCCGTTTGTGGCGACCAGTTATGCGGACGCCCAGCGCCTGTGGGAGCTGCAGCGGCCACTCATCGAGAAGCACTTTACCCAGCGCGGGCTGAAGCTGCTGTACTCGGTGCCGTGGCCACCGCAAGGGCTTTTTTCCAACAAGCCGATCCGCAATGCTGCGGACTTCAAAGGCACCAAGATGCGTACCTACAACCCCACCACCCAGCGCATTGCCGAGCTGATGGAAGCGGTGCCGGTGGATGTGGCCATGGTGGACGTGAACAAGGCGCTGTCCGAAGGCCGCATGGACAACATGATCACCTCGGCCGTCACCGGTGTGGAAAACAAGGTCTGGGGTCCGATCAAGCATTACTACGAAATCAATGCCTGGTTTCCAAAGAACGTGGTGTTCGTCAGCAGCAAGTCGTTCACCACCCTCACGCCGGACCAGCAAAAGGCCGTCATGCAAGCAGCGTCCTCGGCAGAGACGCGAGGGTGGGCCAAGAGCCAGGCTGTGATGCTTGACTCGACCAACGAACTGCGCGTGCAGGGTATCAAAGTGGAGCGCGCATCCAGCGAACTGAACGCCGATATCAAGCGCTTAGGCGAGAAGTTCTCCAAGGAATGGATACGGTCTGTCGGTCCCGACGCCAACAGCATCTTCATTCCTTACTACACCTACGCTTACGGCAAGAAGTAAGAACGCAAGACGAGAACGGCTTGGCGCGAGAGCGTTCGCACCAAAGGTGGTGCGAGTCTCTTGCGCAGAGTGAGAACCGCTACCATTGCCCCATTGACCCGGCTTCAGGCAGACAACCGACACTCACCAGTCGAACAGCCGGGGAAGCCTTGCTGTCCCCGTACATGTTTAACACGAAATATTTGAATCATGCTCAATAACGACCAGGCCACACAAGGCAAAACCCAGGACAAGTGGCAATTCTGGATAGACCGTGGCGGCACCTTCACCGACATCGTGGCCAAAAGGCCAGACGGTTCGCTCGTCACGCACAAGCTGCTGTCCGAAAATCCGGAGCAGTACCGTGATGCAGCAGTCGCGGGCATCCGGCATCTGCTGGGTCTGAAGGCCGGCGAGTCAGTCAGCGCCGAGCTGGTGGACTGCGTGAAGATGGGCACCACGGTGGCCACCAATGCCCTGCTTGAGCGCAAAGGCGAGCCGACGCTGCTGGTGACAACGCGCGGCTTTCGCGATGCGCTGCGCATCGCCTACCAGAACCGGCCGCGTCTGTTTGACCGCCACATCGTGTTGCCCGAACTGCTGTACAGCGCAGTGGTGGAAGCGCAGGAACGCGTCGGTGCCCAGGGTGAGGTGCTGCAGGCGCTGAATAAAGCGCTATTAAAACAGGAGCTACTCGCGCAGTACCAGCAAGGGCTGCGCAGTGTTTCCATTGTTTTCATGCACGGCTACCGCTACACCGACCATGAAAAAGCGGCTAAGCGGATTGCGCAGGAAGTCGGCTTCACACAGATCAGCACATCGCATGAAACCAGCCCGATGATGAAGTTCGTCAGCCGCGGTGACACCACCGTGGTCGACGCCTACCTGTCGCCCATTCTGCGCCGTTATGTCGAGCAGGTGGCCGGCGAGATGCCGGGCGTGAAGCTGTTTTTCATGCAGTCTTCGGGTGGCCTGACCGACGCCCATGTGTTTCAGGGCAAGGACGCCATCCTGAGTGGCCCGGCTGGCGGCATTGTGGGCATGGCGCGCACGGCCGCGATTGCCGGCATTGACAAAGTGATTGGTTTTGACATGGGAGGCACTTCCACCGATGTGTCGCATTACGCTGGCGAATTCGAGCGCGAGTTCGAGACGCAGGTGGCCGGCGTGCGCATGCGTGCGCCCATGATGAGCATTCACACGGTGGCGGCCGGTGGCGGCTCGCTGCTCAAGTTTGACGGCGAGCGATTTCGCGTCGGCCCGCAAAGCGCCGGCGCCAACCCCGGCCCGGCCAGCTACCGCCGCGGCGGCCCGCTGGCAGTGACCGATGCCAACGTGATGGTCGGCAAGGTGCAGCCGCGCTATTTTCCCAGGGTCTTCGGCCCCAAAGCCGACGAGGGGCTGAGTTACGAGGTGGTGCAGCAGAAGTTCAACGAACTGGCCGGCGAGACCGGGCGCAGCGCCGAAGTGGTGGCCGAAGGTTTCATCAACATCGCCGTGCAGCAGATGGCCAATGCCATCAAGAAGATATCGGTGGCACGCGGTTACGACGTGACGCGTTACACCCTGCAGTGTTTTGGCGGGGCCGGCGGTCAGCACGCCTGCCTGGTGGCTGATGCGCTGGGCATGACCAAGGTGTTTGTGCACCCGCTGGCAGGGGTGCTGTCGGCTTACGGCATGGGCCTGGCCGACCAGAACGTGATCCGCGAGCAGGCGGTTGAACTCAAGCTGTCGGAAACGGCCCTGCCCGAGATCGCCGGCAAGCTCGATGGCCTGGCCGACGCGGCCGAGGCCGAACTGCAGCGCCAGCAGGTCAGCCAGGGCGCCATCACCATGCACCGCCGCGTGCATGTGCGTTACGAAGGCAGCGACGCGGCGCTGATCGTGCCGTTTGGCAGCCTGGCCAAAATTGAAGCGGGTTTTGAAGCCGCCTACCGCCAGCGCTTTTCCTTCCTGATGCAGGGCAAGGGACTGGTGGTCGAGGCTGTCTCGGTCGAAGCGGTGGTGGCGGGCGATGCGCCGGCCGAACCGCGCCACGCGACGCACGAGCCGCGCGAGGTACCGCGCCGCGAAACCGTCCGCATGTATTCGGGCGGCCAGTGGCACGATGCTGCGCTGGTGGTGCGTGAAGACCTGCAGCCCGGCGACATCATCAGCGGCCCGGCCATCATTGCCGAGAAGAACGCCACCACCGTGGTCGAGCCCGGCTGGGAGGCCGCGCTGACCGCGCTGGACCACCTGGTGCTGGACCGCCGGGCAGAACGTGCCATCAAGTTCGCTGCCGGCACCACAGTCGATCCGGTGTTGCTGGAAGTGTTTAACAACCTGTTCATGAACATTGCCGAGCAGATGGGTCTGCAGCTGCAGAACACGGCTTACTCGGTCAACATCAAGGAGCGGCTGGACTTTAGCTGCGCGCTGTTTGACACCGCCGGCAACCTGATTGCCAATGCACCGCACATGCCGGTGCACCTGGGCTCCATGGGCGAAAGCATCAAGACGGTGATTCGTGAAAACACCGGCAAGATGCAGCCCGGCGACGTCTATGCGTTGAACGATCCGTATCACGGCGGTACCCATTTGCCCGACATCACGGTGATCACACCGGTGTACCTGGGCGCTGCCGAGACCCCAACTTTTTACGTTGGCTCGCGCGGTCACCATGCCGATGTGGGCGGTACCACACCGGGTTCGATGCCACCGTTTTCGACGCGTATTGAAGAAGAGGGCGTGCAGATCAACAACGTGTTGCTGGTCGAGCGCGGCGTTTTGCGGGAGGCTGAAATGGTCACGCTGCTCAAGAGTGGTGAATACCCTTCGCGCAACCCTCAGCAAAACATGGCCGACCTGAAAGCGCAAATCGCCGCCAATGAAAAAGGCGTGCAAGAGCTACGCAAAATGGTCGAGCAGTTCAGCTTGCCCACCGTGCTGGCCTACATGAACCACGTGCAGGACAACGCCGAAGAGTCGGTGCGCCGGGTCATCACCCGCCTGAAAGACGGGCAGTTCACTTTGCCGCTGGACAACGGCGCGCAGATCAGCGTGGCGATTCGGGTGGATACGAAGAACCGCAGTGCCGAGATCGACTTCACTGGCACTTCCCCCCAGCAGACCAACAACTTCAACGCGCCAACGGCTGTGTGTATGGCGGCGGTGTTGTATGTCTTCCGCACGCTGGTGGACGACGACATTCCGCTCAATGCGGGTTGTCTCAAGCCGCTGAAGGTCATCATCCCGCCCGGCTCGATGCTGAACCCGAATCCGCCCGCCTCGGTGGTGGCAGGCAATGTGGAGACTTCAACCTGCATCACCAATGCACTGTTTGGCGCGCTCGGTGTCATGGCGGCCAGCCAGTGCACCATGAACAACTTCACCTTTGGCAATGCCAGCCATCAGTATTACGAAACCATTTCAGGCGGCTCCGGTGCGGGCGGGGTGATGGATGCGTCGGGCAAGGTGGTGTCGGGCTTTGACGGCACATCGGTTGTGCAGACCCACATGACCAACTCACGCCTGACCGACCCTGAAGTGCTGGAGTTCCGCTTTCCGGTTCGGCTGGAGAGTTATGAAATTCGCCAGGGCTCGGGCGGCCTCGGCAAGTGGACGGGAGGCAATGGCGGTGTGCGGCGTGTGCGTTTTTTAGAGACCATGACCGCAAGCATTTTGTCGAACGGCCGCATACACGGCGCGTTTGGCATGGCCGGTGGTCAGCCGGGGCAGGTGGGGCGCAACGTGGTGGTACGCGGTGATGGCCGTATTGAAGCCTTGGACCACATCGGGCAGGCCGAGATGCAGCCGGGCGATGTATTTGAAATCCACACGCCGGGCGGCGGTGGATTTGGCGTGGCGTGAGCGGGTAATCAGCAGGGCGCACAGCCATGGAAAGAAGCTCATGGATTCAGCGCTGGTTTCGAACCGCGGGTGGTTCTGTGGCACACCCGGCGCCCGCCTGCGCGACGATATTCACCGAGTCAGACCTAAGGGCGATTCGCGCTGCCATGACACTTGCCATGGGCCCGTGCACCGAGCGCCATCGCCTCCGGGCTGCGGTCCGGATTGAGCTGGCGGCCTCGGCGCTTGAACTGTGGCTGCTGCGCGCCGATATCTTTCAGTATCTGGCGCAGGACCTAGGCCAGCAGATGGCTGCGCAAGAGATCACAAGATTTACTCCGTTGTTCAAGGGTCTGGTGCCGGGCGTTGGACATGCTCCTGAAAGTGCTGACAATCGGGCGCATGAGCGACACCTGCATTGACCATTACCGGTTTTGGCTCCGTCCATCGCAGTCTGAATTGGCCACTCCGGTGGGTCTCCTGACGATGTTTGCCCACCTTGCACCCTCACAGAAGTGCCGCCGCCGTCAACGTCTTTCGAGCCAGGAAGATGTTGGCCGGCGCCCAGGCGCAGAAAAGTGTGTTCTAAAAACTGAGGCTTGAGTAAGTGCCATTCGGCACAAGGCATGCATTCAGGTTATGGCTGCGGGTCAATCTGGCATTGTTCAGACGGTGCGCCTTTGCGTAGAGTCACTCCCATTTATTGGCTGAGAGACTTTTATGCATGTGTGTCTCATAGGGGTCGGCATCGTGGGACTGGCCACCGCCAAGAGTTTGCGCCGCTCGGGCCAAGAGTTCGCGCCAGTTCGCCAAGCTGGTGCTTTCGATCTCGCCGCCGCTCATGCTGCGCCCTTGCCTGGACCGAAGGTTTCACTTAAGCATCACTTTTTTCGATGCTTCAGCCATAAAAAATTGCAGGCAAACGACAGCCGTTTGACAGATTGCTTTTGCATGATCGGGTGGTTGTTAGGCAGAAAAGTACGCTTCCAAAAACGGGACCTATTCGGCAGAGTCTTGGTATAGGTCTATGCGTTTATGTGCCCGCACTGAGTGGCTTTCAGTCGTACGCAGTGGTTCGTAGCGTGCTAGCGGTCAGGTACCGTCCTTGGAATGAAGACGGCTTTTGTCAATTACTTGGAGTTCCAATATGAACAAGTCGCACACATCAGTCTGGGACGAATCATTGGGCGCGTTGCTGCCCACCGGCCTCCAGCCCATGCCAGGCCGGGCTCTTGGTGGCCCTGCGGGCATATTGACCGGGCGGAGATGCAGCCAGGCGATGTGTTTGAGATCCACACGCCCGGTGGCGGTGGCTATGGTGTGGCCTGGACTGGTAACCTGCAGAGTGCATGGCCATGCATAGAAGCTCATTGATGCAGCGCTGGTTTGGAACCGCAGGCGCCGCTGTGACAGACCTGGCGCCTGCCAGCACGACGCCAGTCACCGAGCCTGACCTAAGGGCGATTCGCGCTGCCATGACACTTGCCATGGGCCCGTGCACCGAGCGCCATCGCCTCCGGGCTGCGGTGCGGATTGAGCTGGCGGCCTCGGCGGTTGAACTGTGGCTGCTACGCGCCGATATCTTTCAGTATCTGGCGCAAGACCTGGGCCAGAAGGTTGCCGCGCAAGAGATCGCACGACTCGATCCCTTGTTCAAGGGTCTGGTGCCGGGCGTTGCAACTGCTGATGAAAGTGCTGACAATCGGGCGCATGAGCGACACATCCATTGACAACTACCGCTTTCTGGCCCGCTACAACCGCTGGATGAACCAGCGCCTGTGCCAGGCCAGCGAGTCACTGAGCGATGCGGAGCGCAAGCAGGAACGTGGTGCGTTTTTTGGTTCAATTCACCACACGCTGACGCACCTGGTGCTGGCCGACAGAATGTGGCTGCATCGTTTTGCCAGTCAGCAGACGGTATTTGCCGCGCTATCGCCCGCGTTGCTGGCCTTGCCCGAAGGTTCGGACTACAGCAGCGACTTGCACCCGGACTGGCTTGATCTGCGGCAGACGCGCGACGCGCTCGACGAGGTGATTGAGCAGTGGCTGGCCGGGATGGCGCCGGACTTTCTGACCAGCACCCTGCGCTACACCAATACCAAAGGCGTGCAACGCGCCCATCCCGCCTGGCAGGCCATGACGCATTTTTTCAACCATCAGACGCACCACCGGGGCCAGGTCACAACGCTGCTGATGCAGGCGGGTGTGGACATCGGTGTGACGGACTTGATCGCGCTGGTGTGAGGCGCCAGCCCTGGCTGTCCTTTCCGGCTGGGTCTCAAAGTAGCCGGTACACCAGCCAGGCCAGACCTGCCGCAATCGGCAGGGTCGCGACCCAAGACAGCAGTATGGTGCGCAAGGCCCGCACATCTAGGGTGTTGGCACCGGTGCCCACGCCGGCAATCGCACCCACCGACACATGGGTGGTAGAGACCGGCAGGCCGAACTGGCTGGCGCCCAGCACCAGCGTGGCGGTGATGAGGTTGGCGGACAGGCCTTGCGTGGGGTCCATGCGAGTCACGCGCCGGCTCATGGTTTCAGCGACGCGCCGTGACAGCAGCAGGCCACCCAGCGCCATCGCCACCGCGATCATGGCGAGCGAGGTCTGCGCGTTGATCATGTGGGCGGCTACCAGCAAGGCCGCCAGCTTGGGTGTGTCGTTCACAGCGCGCGCAAAACAGATCAGGCTGGCGGAAAAAATATGCAGACGGTCCAGCAGGCGTGGAATCGACACGCGGATGCTTCGCGCGTCCTGCCGTTCGCAGTCCGCCGCTGCGGCCAGCACCAACCGGGGCACGGCCACGCTCGGCAGCGCGACGCCGGATGCCGCCACCGCAGGCCCGTTGGGCACAACGCAGGCGCAGTCCGTTGTTGCGGAGCGCAAACGCAACACGCGGTAACTCAGCAGCCCCAGACCCGCGGCCAGCAGCGGGCTCAACAACAGGGGCAGTACAAAGG
>NZ_JACDDD010000011.1 GCF_013817205.1 Polaromonas sp. | reverse complement strand
GAATTACACGCAGTGAACGACCGTGGGGGTCATTATCTGTCCCGTTTTGACAACCACTCTTCAAGATAGTGAATGTTGGTGCCACCGTCCATGAACTTGGCGTCCACCATCAACTCACGGTGCAGCGGGATGTTGGTGTTGATGCCCTCAACTACGGTTTCGGCCAGCGCCGTGCGCATGCGGGCCAGCGCCTGCTCGCGCGTGTCGCCGTGAACAATGATCTTGCCGATCATCGAGTCGTAGTTGGGCGGCACGAAGTAGTTGGCGTAAATGTGCGAGTCCACACGCACGCCCGGCCCCCCCGGCGTGTGCCAAGTGGTGATGCGCCCCGGTGAGGGGGTGAACTTGTAGGGGTCTTCGGCATTGATGCGGCACTCAATCGCATGCCCCTTGATTTCGATCTGGCGCTGGGTGAAGGGCAGTTTTTCGTTGGCCGCCACCATGATCTGGGTCTTAACGATGTCCACGCCGGTGATCCACTCGGTCACCGGGTGCTCGACCTGCACACGGGTGTTCATCTCGATGAAATAAAACTCGCCGTTTTCGTAGAGAAACTCAAAAGTGCCGGCACCCCGGTAGCCGATTTTCTTCACGGCCGCGACACAGCGCTCGCCAATGCGCTCGATCAACTTGCGCGGTATGCCCGGCGCCGGTCCTTCCTCGATGACTTTCTGGTGGCGGCGCTGCATGGAACAGTCGCGTTCGCCCAGCCAGACCGCGTTCTTGTGCTGGTCGGCCAGGATCTGGATCTCGATGTGCCGCGGGTTCTGCAGGAATTTTTCCATGTAGACCTCGGGGTTGCCGAACGCTGCGCCGGCTTCGGCCTTGGTGGTCTGCACTGCGTGCAAAAGCGCCGCCTCAGTGTGCACCACACGCATGCCGCGCCCGCCGCCGCCGCCGGCCGCCTTGATGATGACCGGGTAGCCGACTTGTTTGGCCGTGCGCTTGATGATCACCGCGTCGTCGGGCAGGGCGCCTTCCGAGCCAGGCACGCAGGGCACACCGGCCTTGATCATGGTTTGTTTGGCCGAGACCTTGTCACCCATGATGCGGATGGACTCCGGTGTCGGGCCGATGAACTTGAAGCCGCTTTTTTCCACGCGCTCGGCAAAATCGGCGTTTTCGCTGAGGAAGCCGTAGCCGGGGTGGATCGCCTCGGCATCGGTCACTTCGGCTGCCGAGATGATGGCCGGCATGTTCAGGTAACTCAGGCCCGAGGGGGCAGGGCCTATGCAGACCGACTCGTCGGCCAGCTTGATGTACTTGGCTTCGCGGTCGGCCTCTGAATAGACCATCACCGCCTTGACGCCGAGTTCGCGGCAGGCGCGCTGGATCCGCAGGGCGATCTCGCCGCGGTTGGCAATCAGTATCTTTTTGAACATGCGACCATCACTCGATCATGAACAGGGGCTGTCCGTATTCCACCGCCTGGCCGTTTTCGCAGAGGATGCGTGTGATGGTGCCGGACTTGTCCGCCTCAATCTCGTTGAGGATTTTCATGGCCTCAATGATGCAGATGGTCTCGCCTTCCTTGACCTGGTTGCCGACTTCGACAAAGGCCTTGGCGCCGGGGCTGGCCGAACGGTAAAAGGTGCCGACCATGGGCGACTTGACGGCATGACCGGCCGGCGCTGCGACCGCTTCAGCGGGCACCGGCGCGGCCGCGGGAACAGGGGCGACTGGAGCCGCAACGGGGACCGGGGGCGCATACTGCATGACCATGGGTGCCCCGCCAGACTTGACGATGCGTACCTTGCCCTCGGCTTCGGTGATTTCCAGCTCAGACACATTGGACTCTGAGACAAGGTCGATCAGGGTCTTGAGTTTTCTTAGATCCATGGGGAGCTCCAACGACGGTAAGACTGGCAGAGGGGTGGCGGCGCTCATTTGCACCTAAGCTCCGCGTTTTACACCCTTTAGCGCCTAAAAATCATTTAAATTTTATGAGCCTGGCGGCAAGGCCGGTCAGGAAGGGGCGAAGTCTAACCCATCTCCCTGCCTTTTTGACAAGTATGACGGTCGCCCAGGCAAAAGACTTTTGGAAGAAGTTTGTTAAAAATCAAAAATATTCAATCGGCGACAAAATTCACCAAAGGTCGTCATCGCGAATTATTTTATATAAATTGTTGTCATTTGCAGAAACTTGAAACAGTCATTCGTCGCGCAATGACTTGCCCTCAGGCTCAAACCAGCTGCGCCCATTGGGCCAAATCTTCCGGGGTGACCTGACCACTTTTGCGGTGCAGCAACTGGCCGGACGCGCCAAGCACCACGGTGAAGGGCAGGCCGCCGGCCAGGTTGCCCAGTGACTTGCTGAGCTCGGTTCCCTGCAGCCCGGCCATGACGACCGGAAAACTCAGGGGTTTGCGCTGCAGCCAGGTCCGCACCGCACTCGGCTGGTCAACCGCCAGCCCCAGCACCTGCCAGTTCCTGGCCTTGTTCTCGGTGTGAAACCGGTCAATCAGCGGCAATTCTTCCACGCAGGGCGGGCACCAGGTGGCCCAGAAATTAACCAGCAAGGGTTTGCCGGCAAAACCCGTCATGGGCAGGGGCGTGCCGTCAGGGGTGTCGAAACTTTGCTGCCAAAAGGCCTGCAAGGCGGGGTTGGCGCCTGCAGCGCCTGGTGAACTGCCGTCGCCGTGCGGCTGAATCTGCCACCAGGCTACGCCAGCGCCGACCAGCGCGGCCGCAGCGGCCGTGCCTGCATAAATCAGTTGTCTGCGTTTCAAGAAGAAGACTCCGTGGGGGACATCAGCAATTTTTGCACTTCGGCCAGGTCCCCACGCGGCTTGCGGCCTTTGCCGTCGGGACGCAGGGCGCCGCGCAGATCGTCGTGGTCGTACACCAGCAGGTGCACACCGACAGGCTCGTTGAGTCCGGGGCAGAAACTGCTCAGGCTCAGCGCCTCCACCTTGTCGCCGGTGAAACCCGTCACGGTGCGCGGTTCGTAGTCCACCTGGTGATCGATCAGCGCGATCTCAGCCGACTTGGAGTCGTCGCAAAACAGCTGGATATAGATGTCCGACAGCCGCGTTGCCGTGCCGTGCCAGACCGCGCCCCCCAGGTAAGGGCGAAATGCCGCCATGCGTTGCATCCAGGTCAGCGCCAGTTCGCGCAGCGCCCGCAGCTCACCCGGCTGGCTGTCGGCGCAGAAGATGGCGATGTAATCATGCACCGCGTCCTCGACCTCGTCATTGCCGGGCAACTCGGTGCGGGCAGGCAGGCCCATCTGTTTGACGGCGCGGTGTTTGGCCGGCCCATATTCCAGGCCTTCCTCGACGATGAGGGCGGCGGCGGCGCCGGCGATTTCCAGTTTCAGAGTGGTCGGGTTCACGGTGGATAGGGTGCGGAGCGAGCTTGTGACTCTACAGCGATGGAGCCGCAGGCAGGCCGGAAAGTTGCAATCCCTGGCGCGGTGTGCTGGAAAGCTATCAAATTCATAGCTATCCACGCTTGATGGACGGGGGCTGGAGGCCAATTTTACCAATAATTCGCCATGGCCAAGCCTGCACCGCCGCAGTTCAGCCCCGTCCCTCGGGATACTGGGAAGCGCTTCCCTAGAATACCTGCATGCACATACATATCCTCGGAATCTGCGGCACCTTCATGGGCGGTCTCGCAGCGCTGGCGCGCGAGGCCGGCCACACCGTCACCGGCTGCGACACCGGCGTCTACCCGCCCATGAGCGACCAGCTGCGCGCCCTCGGCATCGAACTGGTGGAAGGCTACGGCGCGGACCAATTGGCTTTTAATCCTGATGTGTTTGTGGTCGGCAACGTGGTGTCCCGCGCGCGCGACGCCAGCGGAAAGGCGAAATATCCGCTGATGGAAGCCATTCTTGAGGCCGGCCTACCCTACACCAGCGGGCCGCAATGGCTGTCGGGCCATGTGCTGCATCACCCCACGCACCACGCCACCGGCCCGCGCCATGTGCTGGCGGTGGCAGGCACCCACGGCAAAACCACCACAACGGCCATGTTGGCGTGGATTCTGGAGTGCGCTGGCCTGCAGCCCGGCTTTCTGGTCGGCGGCGTGCCGCTGAACTTCGGTGTCTCTGCCCGGCTGGGCGAGGGCAACACCTTCGTGATTGAGGCCGACGAGTACGACACCGCGTTTTTCGACAAGCGCAGCAAATTTGTGCACTACCGGCCGCGCACCGCGATTTTGAACAACCTGGAGTTTGACCACGCCGACATTTTTGACGACCTGGCGGCGATTGAGCGGCAGTTTCACCACCTGGTGCGCACTGTGCCCGGCTCTGGACGCATCGTGGTCAACGCGCAGGAAGAAAGCCTGGCCCGCGTACTGTCCCAGGGCTGCTGGAGTGAGCGGGTACTCTTCGGCGGCCCCGCAGCGGAAGGCTTCTCGGCCCAGGGTGAGCCAGCTGCTTTCGACGTGCTCAAGGACGGCCAGAAAGTCGCCCGGGTCGAGTGGGCCATCAGCGGCGTGCACAACCAGCTCAATGCCCTGGCCGCCATAGCCGCCGCCGAACATGTGAGCGTGGCACCCGCGCTGGCCGCCGAGGCGCTGGCGAGTTTTCAGAACGTCCGGCGCCGCATGGAGATTGTGGGTGTGGCGCGGCGGGCAGAGGGCGGCGACATCACCGTTTACGACGACTTTGCCCACCACCCAACCGCCATCCACACCACCGTCGACGGCCTGCGCCGGCAACTTAATGCCGCAGGCAAGCAGGGTGACCGCATCCTGGCTATCTTTGAACCACGCAGCAACACCATGAAGCTGGGCACCATGACGGCGCAACTGCCCTGGAGCCTGGAGCAGGCCGACCTGGCGTTTTGCCATGCCGGTGGACTCGACTGGGACGCCGGCGCCGCACTCGCGCCCATGGGCGCGCGCGCGCAGGTGGCTGACAACATCGACCAACTGCTGACTCAGGTCCAAGTCGCAGTCCGCCCCGGCGACCATTTGCTGTGCATGAGCAATGGCGGCTTTGGTGGCGTTCATACGCGGCTGCTGGAGGCGCTCCGCGCTGCTTAGCCTCCCTGGATTGCTATAAATTCAGGAGCGCCTTGCGCCCGTATTTATTGGGCTAGAGCCTGAAATCGCTTATATCCAAAAAATCAGGCTCCCTGGACAACTGCTTTTGCAGCTTCAGCCAGCGCTTGAAGCCCGCGTCGTCCTGAACGGCCTGAAGGTCATGTTCCATGGCCGCTAGATCCTGCTTCAAAGCGTGCTCTTGCGCCAGCAGCTGGGGGCGCAAGCTGGAGACATTTGGCGTCTGGTAGGGGGGAAGATCGAACTCGTCCACAAGCTGCAGCCGCTGCGTCCGGAGCTCCTGCTCCAGTTCGGCGGCTTGCTGTTTGAGCAGCAGACTCATGGACTCGATTTTTTCCTCGGGCAACTGTGACAAGGACTGGGGGTCGGCTTGTTCAATACGCAGCTGGATGTGCAGCAAAGCCATGAGGTCCTGCCGCCCGTACGCAGCGTTGGCCTCACTCATCAAGGCCGTCTTACGCCGGTGTTCACCCGGATCACGCTCGCGGTCGGGGTGCAGGGCGCTGGCCAGTTGCCGGTACACCTTGCGCAAAATGGTCTCGGCGTCTTCCAGCCGTTCCTCGGCCTTGCGTTGGGCTGCCGTCGGTTTTTTGCTGGCCCGCGCCGCCTGGCGCCTGGCGCCTGGCCTGCTCAGCCTGCTGGGCCGCCTGCACCTGCGCCATGCCGGCGCGCATCACGGCGTCCAATGAGTCCAGCGATTCATCCGGTGCTATCTGCTGCCCTAAAGCATCCTCCATCATGGCCCGCATGTCTGCAGCAGCGGCCTGCTCCTTCTCTTGCAGGCTCTTGGGGCTGCGCTTGTCGTGAAAGGCGCGCATGGTTTCATCGCCGTCCATGGCGAGGGTTTCGCAGAGCCCGCAAAGAATTTCGGTTGCCACAGCGCCATGCGGCGCATCAGCGACTGGTGCCGCTCACGAAGCGGCGTCAGGGTGGCGTGAAGCAGCGGCGATGCACGTCCGCCAGCGCCTGGACATCGGCAATCTGCCCCTTCAGCTTGTCAATACGCTCCACCAGCTGGTTAAAGCGCTTTTGCGCCGGGGAAAGGCGCGCGTCCTTGCTGCCCAGGCGAAGCGCCGTACCAGTCGGGGTGGCCGCCGCCGCAGATGCGGCTGCGGTGTCATTGCCAAACAAATCGGTTTGTTCTTTCATGGCGTATCGAAGAGGCTGAAATACTGAAGAATGTCTTCTTTGGTACGGTAGCGGCCAAAGGCCTTGGTGTCCTGCTCCCGCACGATGGGAAAAGTGTCCAGGATGTACGCCGCGTCATCGGCGTCCAGCCCATACAAGTGGAAGAACAGCGCATCCAGCGCCGCCAGCCGCGTGCGGCGCTCTTCGTCGTTCCAGACAAGGGGCGGCAGGACCTCGCCCGCCGCATCCACATACCCCAGGTCGCGCGCAAACGGCGCCATGTCGTGGGCGGTGTAGGTCAGGGCAAGCACTTGGGGAATCACAAAATCAGCCACGGTGGGCTGCGGGTGGTGGCCGTTCATCAGGCCGGCCGCGCGCATGGCTTGGGTGAAGGTGGCGGGGAGTGGTTCGTTGAAACGGGCTGGGGCGATGACGGGGAGTTGCTCCAGGATGTACCAGTTGACATTCGAGGTTTGAATTTTTTGCCTCAAAACATAGTCAAGTGCAAATGAACTCATATTCGCTTGCAACAAGCAGAGGCTACGTGATTGCCCATTCTCTGCCAACAAAACCGGAAGGCTATTGCCGGTGCCAGATTCAGGTATGAGCGAGCAAATTAGCGTACGCGCATCGGTTGCCCTCGCAATTGAGCGAAATCCAAAATAGTATTTACGACGGTCATTGGAGGGTATGGAAGTAGCCAAAACCCAGTATTGAGGTAGCGGAAAACAATTCGAATTTTCTTTGTCTTTGCTTACCAAGCCGTCACTCAGTGTTGCGTGGAACGTACTTTCCTCATTAGTCGTAACGTTGGCTGCACGATGGTCGAAGTGGTGAATCATCCTTCCCACATAAAGCGGCAAAGCCTCTGCGCCATCAGTATTTTTCCAGCGATTGAGTCCAGCAGGTTGCCAGCCTTTATCCATCAACTCGCCAGACTTCATAAACAACTTGGAATCATTGGTCATGTCAAACATACGCAAATATTTGACTCGCCATGCTTTTTCGTCAGGCTTGACGCCCGTGGAGGCACTCACCTCGCCGCGCTTCACCAGAACCGGATGAGTGGCATAGAGCCTGAGCGTGATGTTTGCATCGCGCCGACTGCGAAAAATCGGCGCAGCGCCCGTGTTGGGATTCACGGCTTTGAAGTCGCTCGCGGTCAGCACCAGCGAGCGCGCCGGGTCATCGAGCTCGGCCAGCTGGTGCAAGTAAAAAGCACAGCGCGTTTCCGCAAAGTTACGCTGCAAGCCACCAAACACCAGCGCGCAAAACTTAAAGCTGGCATGCACGTCCGGAAAAAATACCTTGCGGTTTTCGAAATCAAACAGCGCGCCGAGCCGCCCGGTGTTGCTGATGCTGCCGAAGAATTCTGCTGCTCCCTTGTCGGCCGCAATGCCGCTGGGTGTTAGCAAGGCCACCAAGCCGTCAGGCGCCACCAGGGCCTGGGCGCGCTCGACAAACAGGCTGTAAAGGTTCAGGTCACCCCCACCGAGCAGCGGGTAGTCGCCACTGCCTAGTTTGCCGTTGCCCAGCACGCGGGCATTGGCCTCTGCACCGGCAACCGCATCCTGGTACTGCGCCCACAAATCCACCACGGGCGGCGTGTTGGTGGCGGTCTGCGTCATGTTGACGTTGGCGAGCGCGGCAATCATGCGTTTGCGGTCAGCGGCGCGGGGTTGGGCGGCAATCGCAGGCGAACGCTCCGCAAACCATTCCACCTCCTGCAGCTTGATGCGGTCCCACGGAGGGTTGCCAATGACGGCGTCAAACCCGCCGCGCCCGCCCGTGCCGAACACGGTGGGAAAGCTGGTCCACCAATGAAAGAAGGTTTCGCGTTTTGCCAGTGCACGCGCTTTGGCCATCAGGTCGTTGGCTGCCAGTGTGGCCGCGTCTTTTCCGTCAAGACGGCCCGAGGCCAGCACCGCAGCCAGGTTGTTGTCGGGGTTCAGTAGTTTGACCAGGCCTTCGAGCACCGGGCTGGGTTTGTCTTTTTCAGACTTCAGTATTTTTGACAGCTTGCTGATCTTGTCCACCGGCCAACCCGGCACGAGCCAGCGGAGCGCGCGCCAGAAGTCCAGCACGGCGTGAATCGGGGCCACCTGCGCGGCAGCCTCCTGCGCGAGCTTTTTTGACAGTTGCGCTTCGGCGATGTCCACGTCGGTCAGGTCGGCCACCTGCGCGATGTTTTTGGCCGCCAGCGCCAGCCGGTCAAATTCAGTTTGCAGCAGCAGTGCACCCAGGTCTTGCAGGCTGCGCTGCACCTGCGGCAAGCGCTCGCCGTGCAGGCTGTCGCCGATGCGCAGGTGGTGATCCAGAAAACTAAGCGGCGCGCCCACAGTAAAGGTGTGCAGCCACAGCGCGGTTTTGGCCAGTTCGACCGCCATCGGGTTTTTATCGACGCCAAAGATGGTCTTTTTCAAGATCATGCGGCGCACGATGTGGCGGTCGTCCAGCTGCGCGTCGGTCACGGCCCAACCATGCTCTTTGGCGGTGGTTTTGATGCTGCGGCGAATATGCGCAATGCGTGCCAGCAACGGGCTTTGCCAGGGGCGGCCGGTTTCAACCAGATGCGCGGCCCACGGCTGCAGGCTGACCTGGTGCGTGGCGGTGACCATGGCTTCAAGCACGCGGTCCGCCAAGTCGTCTACCAGCGCCACCAGAAAATGCCCGCTTCCCATGGCCGGGTCGCAAATTTTGAGTTCCAGAATCTGGCTGGCCGGGTCCATGGCGTCCAGCGCGTCCCAGTCGCCGGGGTTGAGCGAGGCCTTTTTGGATAGCTTTTGAAGGTGGGCCTCAAAAGCATCCAGCCGCTCTTTGGCCAGCAGTCCCACGGACTCGCGCAAGATCAACCGAACCAGATCGTCATGCGTGTAGTAACTGCCCGACACCTTGCGGGCGAAGCTGGCAGGCTGGGCGGTCAGGCGGTTGATCTCTGGTTTGTCTTTGTAGTCGTCTTTGGCCTGGACTTCATGCACCAGGCTGTAGTCGAGCAGGCGCTCGTAAATACCCCCGAGGTGCGAGACCGACAAGTCGCGGTAGTTGATCCAACCGCGCAACAGGTCTTCGGTGCGGCGCGACAGCGCATCAATGATGGGCGCCATGACGGCGTCGGTGACGTGGGTGCGCTCCAGCAGTGGCGCGCGTGCGCGGTCAAACAAGCCGCCGTTGTAGGCGGGCATGCCAATGTCGTCATCGCCCACATTGATGATGTGAAACACGCCGTTAAGCGACAGCCACATCTTGGGCACCGTGCTGGAAAACTTGGTCCCTGCGTCCACCTTGTCCCGCACCTCTTCGCGCAAGCGCCGCACGCTGTAGGGCGCATAACGCGCGTCCTTCACCGGCAGCAAATTGCGGTCTTCGGCGTAAAACAAAAACAGCAGGCGGTACAGCAGCACCAGCGCGGCTTCGCGCACTTCGTCCAGGTACTCGCGGGTGTACTGCGGGCGCTTGAACTGGCCGTAGCCGACCTCTTGCGTGACGGCGTGCAGGTCGCCGCGTGCCAGGGCGTCGGCAAGCTGCGGAAAAACCTCGCCAGACACACGGGCGCCCAGGTCTTGCGAGACTTTTTCTTCGTACAAGCGCGCTTCGTTGAGCGCATAGGCATGAAAAGTCCGCTGGGCGCTGTCCCAGCTTTGCGGCAAAAAGGCCGCGCGGTGAAAAAACAAATAGAACAGGCGCAGCGCGTGGCTGGGCTCAATTTCGTCCAGCTCGTGCTGCACGCCCGGCACACCGAGGGCGGCCGCCAGATCAACCTCAAAAAACTCTTCGGCGCGTGAGCGGGCATCTTGCCAGTAAAGCCGCCAGACGGCGCCGTTGGTGAGCATGCCCCATTTGACGGCGCGGTCGGACACCACGTCGGCGCGGCTCAGGTAACGCAGCATTTGCGACGAGGGGGCATCGGGGTCGGTAGCGTCGGTGGCGTCGCCCCGGTCCAGCGGGCGCAGCCAGCGCTTGGCTTCCAGAATGGCCAAGCCGTGGCGGTAACGCTGGTCGTCTTTCAGCGGCAGGGCGGTGGCCTTGGCAGCGGCGTTGGCAAACAGCAGCACGTCGGGCACATCTTCGCGGCGCTTGCCGGAAAGGTTGACCTGCGGCAGCATGTCGTCGCCCCAGCCCAGCTCAACCAAAACCTTGTTGATGACCAGCGCCTCGGTCTGCGCTTCGTTAATGGTCGACTCGCCGTCCAGGCCTTTAAAAATCTCCAGCAATTGGTGCCGAAAAGCGCCAAACCCGGTATCAGTCAGCGCCTGGTGCGGCGGCGTATCAGTCACACCACGGGTCAAAAAGTCCTGGGTAAAAAGTTGCCCTTGCATGGTCTGGTGTGCGCGATAAGCCTGTGGAGTTGGGTCGAGTGTAAAGGTGGCGAATTGGCGGCTGCAGTTAAGCGCAGCGCTCTTGCCAAATTGCTACGATTTTTATAGCTGTCTAAGCCCATCCGACGCGGGCTGGATGTCAAAAAAGCCAGAAATCTAGTAGCTGATACTCATCGTCACCACGTCGATGTGCACCGCTGGCTTGGCCAGTGCTGCGCTGGCTGCGCGTGCAAAAGCCTGGGCCCAGGCGGGGTCGGCAAAGCGGGCTCGGCCGGCCGCCTGCGCCACCACCAGCACTTTGTCGGCGGTCAGCAGCTTGCCTGTGGGCCGTAGCGGTTCGCAGTCCATTTGCGTGAACTGGTCTTCCAGCCAGATCCTGGCCAGGTCGTGCGGCAGCGGCTGGACTTCTTCCAGGTCCACGCGGATGGGCGGGGCGTTTTTGAACGACACGGTGACTTCGCTGCGCATGGGGTTCTCGCTGTGAAATAAGGGCAAGCCCAGCTTGGGCTCAGCGGCCGTGGCTGGCAATCGGCTGAAACCCGGGCGTCTGCTTTTATTTGCGGCCGAGCTGGGCGGGCGCCGTCGGATCCACCGTCACGGTGCGCGGCTGGCCGACAGCGGCTGCGGCCGCCGGAGCCGCCAGCAGGGCTGCGCAGTCCGCAGCGCTGCCGGCCGTGACGTCGAGATTGACAAAGCTGCCGGTGCCAGCCTTGTCTGGCGTGGTGGTGATCGATCCGGCGAAATACAGACTGGCGAGATCGCGGGTGAGCTGTGCCGCCGTCAGGCCGGTGCGCTGCTGCAGGCGCTCAAAGGTGCTGATCTCCTGCGACAGGGCGCGCAGCAGCAGCAGTTGCGAGTCGCGCAGCCAGCGCATGGGCACGTCTGGCGCGCGTCGTAAATACACCGGCTTGCTGCGATAGCGCGGCGGCAGCACATCGCGCCGGGTACGCTGCGTATAGATCCAGCGCAGCTGCGACAGGCTGTTGGGCAAAAAATGGGCCGGTATGCCGCGCGCTGCCAGCGGACGCCGGTCCCACCGGGCCAGTTCGAAATCCGGCGGTTCAGCGTCCGGCGAAATGCCGATGCGCCATTCGTGAAAATCCATCACGGCCAGCAAGGTGCCGTGGTGGCTGACCTGGTAAATGCCGGGCAGCAGTTGGCTTTCCCGCGCAATCAGTTGCCCGCCGAGCACGAACTGGCAACGCAGCGAACGTAACCGGGTTTCGAGCTTGTGCAGCATCTGGTGCAGGCTGGGCACTGAAGTCGGATCGAAGGTGTACATCGGGTCCAGGTTGCCGGGCGCCAGCGGCAGCGAGAACGCGATCGGCCGGTCGACTTCCGACAGGTTGATCTGGAGGGTGCGCTCGGTGGGCCGGCCGGCCAGCACTTTCAGGGTGTCGGCACTCAGCAGCCTGCTCTTCTCGCCGCTGACCAGCCAGGCGTCGGCTTCTGAAAATGCGCTGATCTGCCACGCGGCCAGGCCCTGGGGCAGGCGCGCCAGCAGCGCTTCCAGGTGTTTGGTTTGCTCCGGCGTGAAGCCGGCCAGACCCAGGCACAAAATGGGCTGCTCTGACGACATGGAAAGTGTTAGGCGAGAGGTGAAAACTGTGATGCCGAGCGGCCGCGGGCACACGTCATCAAACTGTAACCCTTCCCTGCGCGCCCGGCAACTTGTTAGCGCGCGCGCCGCGTCTTGACCGCCTCAGACAACAGGTCCAGAACGGTCAGCGAATCGTCCCAGCCCAGACAGGCATCGGTAATGCTCTGGCCGTAGTCCAGCGCCTTTGCATCGTCTTTGCCAGGCGTGAATTTCTGCGCCCCCGGCTTCAAATGGCTTTCCACCATCAGGCCGAAGACCTGTTTGGATCCGCCTGCCACCTGCGCGGCGATCTCGCGCGCGACGTCACGTTGCTTTTCATGCTGCTTGGAACTGTTGGCATGGCTGCAGTCAACCATCAGGGTCGCCGGCAGTTTTGACGCCTCGAGTTCCTTGCAGGCGGCGCTGACGCTGGCCGCGTCGTAGTTGGGCGCCTTGCCGCCGCGCAGGATCACATGGCAGTCTTTGTTGCCGTTGGTCTGCACAATGGCGACCTGGCCGTTTTTGTGCACCGACAAGAAGTGGTGGCCGCGCGCCGCAGCCTGGATCGCGTCGGTGGCGATACGGATGTTGCCGTCGGTGCCGTTTTTGAAACCGATGGGCGCCGACAGGCCCGAGGCCAGCTCACGGTGGACCTGGCTTTCGGTGGTGCGCGCGCCAATCGCGCCCCAGGCGATCAGGTCGCCGATGTACTGCGGCGAGATCACGTCCAGGAACTCACTGCCGGCCGGGAGGCCCAGGCGGTTGATGTCGATGAGCAACTGGCGCGCAATGCGCAGGCCCTCGTCGATTCGGAAGGTTTCGTCGAGGTAGGGGTCATTGATCAGGCCTTTCCAGCCGACGGTGGTACGCGGCTTCTCGAAGTACACACGCATCACGATTTCCAGCGTATCCGCGTATTTTTTGCGCTGCTCGGCGAGGCGGCGTGCGTACTCCAGGGCGGCCACCGGGTCGTGGATGGAGCACGGGCCGATCACCACCAGCAGGCGGTCGTCGGTGCCGGCCATGATGTTGTGAATGTCCTGGCGGGTCTTGCCGATCAGTGTCTCGACAGGGGTGTCGCTGATCGGGAAGAAGCGGATTAAATGCTCGGGTGGGGGCAACACGGTGATGTCCTTGATGCGTTCGTCGTCGGTCTGGCTGGTTTTGTCGACGGGGCTCGCATACCAGGCATCGCTGGTTGAGGTGGCTTTGGCATTCATGGCTGGCTTCCTTGTGGGACTTTGAACAATCAATCGGCAGGTAACGCGGGCAAAAAAAAACCGCCGGAGGTCCGGCGGGTTTTCAAGAATCGGTTGCGTATTTAACAGCTTACGCGAGGATCTCTCTACCGCCGGAGGCGCTTGAGAACCAAAAGTAAGCAAAATAAAATTTCGCGGAGGTCATGGCTGGAATGTAGCACAAGCCACAGCCAGGGCAACAGCGCGAGCGCTCAGGCTGTCTCCTTACAGCGTCGTTCGAGGCAGGAACCTCTTTCAAGCAAGGGCCGCGGGTCCGGCTCAGCCGGCCCGCAGGCGCAGCGGCCCCCTCGGGGGGCAGGGCGCTACGCGAAGCGAGCAACCGTGGGGGCTCACCTCCTCAGGCGTACCCACCAGCTGCGGGCGCGCTTGAGGCGGGTGGCATCCAGCGCGGCGGGTACGGATTCCGCGAGCGCGTGGTTGCTCAGTTGCTCGTACATGTCGATGAGCAGCATGCCCTCGCCGAGCGTGCGCCAAGCGACCAGCTCAAAATCCTCCAGCGGAATGTCCTGCGGCGGCAGCACCTGCGCCGCTTCCGGCTGAGCGGGCGGCAGAAGCCACTGGCCAATCAGCACGCGGAAGTTGTTCAGTGCGGCCAGGTAGGCGGCGTATTCGTAAAGGCCGCGCCAGGCCGGGCTCAGGCCAATCACCAGCGCCCGGTGTTCGCGCAGGTTGGTCATCAGGTCCATCAGCAGGGGCGCGGCTTCGACCGGTCCTGCGGCCAGTTTCAGGCGCGTCAGCACTGCCTCGATGCTGACCGACAGCACGCCCATGCCCTCGGCCAGTTGCAGCGACTCCTCGTCGGCCATGGCCGAACGCAGGAACTGGCTGAGTTCATCAAAACTCTGGATGCTGGGAAGCTGGGTCTCGGGATCGATGACCAGCCGGGGATTCATGGACGCCCCCCGAAGCGGCCATTGGCCGCCCTGTGCCGATTACCAGAGGCAATGGCCCTTCGAGCCGTCCAGGCCTGCCAATGCAGGCCTGTAGCCGCGGTTCTCAGCCCCCACTGGGGGACGAGGCTGGCGGACCGGCAAAGCCGGTTCCGCGGCATCCTGGAATGGTGTCCCTGGAGCACAGCGGCCCGCCTACGCCGTACCACCTACGGTGAGGCCGTCGATGCGCAGGGTCGGCTGGCCGACGCCGACCGGGACGCTCTGGCCTTCCTTGCCGCAGGTGCCGACGCCGCTGTCGAGCTGCATGTCGTTGGCGATCATCGTCACGCGGGTCAGCGCGTCCGGGCCGTTGCCAACAATCGTCGCGCCCTTGACCGGGTACAAAATCTTGCCGTTTTCGACCCAAAAGGCCTCGCTGGCCGAGAACACGAACTTGCCCGAAGTGATGTCGACCTGGCCGCCGCCGAAGTTGGTGGCGTACAGGCCCTTCTTGATGCTGGCGACAATTTCTTCGGGCGCCTTGTCGCCGCCCAGCATGTAGGTGTTGGTCATGCGCGGCATCGGCACATGGGCATAACTTTCGCGGCGGCCGTTGCCGGTGGGCTTGACGCCGGACAGCCGCGCATTGAGCGAGTCCTGGATGTAACCCTTGAGGATGCCATCCTCGATCAGCACATTGCGCTGGCTGGCATGGCCCTCGTCATCGACGTTGAGCGAGCCGCGCCGGTCGGCAATCGTGCCGTCGTCAAGCACCGTGACACCTTTGGCCGCCACACGCTCGCCAATCCGGCCGGAAAACGCGCTGGAGCCCTTGCGATTGAAGTCGCCTTCCAGGCCGTGGCCAATGGCCTCATGCAGCAGGATGCCGGGCCAACCGGGGCCAAGCACCACGGTCATCTCGCCGGCCGGCGCTGGGCGCGCTTCCAGGTTGGACAGCGCCGCAGTCACTGCGTCGGTGACATATTCATTGATCTGCGCCTCGTCGAAATAGGCCAGGCCGAAACGCCCGCCACCGCCACCCGAGCCCATTTCCCGGCGGCTCACGCCGCCAATTTTTTTCTCTGCAATCACGGTGACCGACAGGCGCACCAGCGGCCGCACGTCGGCGGCCAGCGTGCCGTCGGCACGTGCCACCATCACCACGTCGTATTCACTGGCCAGGCCAGCCATCACCTGCACGATACGCGGATCTTTGGCCTTGGCGAGTTTTTCGACGCGTTCGAGCAGTTTGACTTTGGCCGTGCTGCCCAGCGTCGCGATGGGGTCCATGTCCTTGTAGAGCGCGCGGCCTGGTGCCACCTTGCGCGAGGGCACCTTGATACGGCCGGCACGGGTCGCTGCCGAGATGGTGCGCACGGTGCGCGCCGCGTCGAGCAGCGAGGCTTCGGAAATGTCGTCGGAGTAGGCAAAGGCGGTTTTTTCGCCGCTGACTGCACGCACACCCACACCCTGGTCGATGCTGAAGGAGCCGGTCTTGACGATGCCTTCTTCCAGGCTCCAGCCTTCGCTGCGGGTGTACTGGAAATACAGGTCGGCGTCGTCCACGCCCCAGGAGGTGATTTCACCCAGCGCGCGCGACAGATGTGCCTCGGTCAGCCCGAAGGGCGCCAGCAACAGCTTCTGCGCAATCTCCAGCCGCTGCGAGGTCGCGTCGGCAGTGGGCCGGGCGCTGGTGGCGGAGGCCGGACGGCGGGCCGAAGAGGGCGAAGATTTGAGTGAGGTCATGCGGTCATTGTAGGCAGTCCGCCCTCGCCTGCGCCTCGCGGGGCTTTGCCCCTCAGGCTGTGCGACGCGCCCGAAGCCGGTTCCTTAGCTCAGGTCGCTGGTGGTAGCGCCCGGGCCGTTGGTTTTGCAGGATTCGATGCCGTTGTCGCGCGCAGAGGCGCTGGAATACATCTGACTCTGGCCGATCACCTGGTTGTTGCCAGCGCGCAAGGTGAAATAGGGCGATCCGTCCTTGCCGTCCAGCCGCACATACATGGCGTCGTCTGCAGCATTTTTTTTCACCGATTCAATGCCTGCAACAGCGCTGGCTTTGGCGTCGTACATCTCGCTGGACAAAATGGTCTGCCCGTTGGCAGCCAGCAGCGAGAAGAAATACTGCTCGTTTTTGGACTTCTTGAGTTCGAATTTTCCGGCCATGGCGATGTTCCTTAAGAAAAAGTGGTTACAGGCGATTGCCCATATTTGTAGCCGACCCGAGGCCACAGCGCAAGGCCTTATTCCCGCGCCTCTGCGTCGCTTCGCGGCGCGAGCTGACAGTCAGATCTGGCGCCCGCCCAGGTACTTGAAAATCGCCGCGTCGTCGAGTGCAGCCAGGCCGGCCTGGTGCGCGTCCGCGAACACCTGGCTGGCACGTGCACCCAGCGGACCGTCGAAGCCGGCGGCTTTCCCGGCCTCCAGCGCCAGCCGGGTGTCCTTCTCAAGCAGGGTCACATGCGCACGCGGCGCGTAGTCGCCGGCGATGGCGCGGCGCAGCCGATCTGAGCCGATCCAGCTCTGTCCGCTCGATTGCTCGATCACGTCCAGCGTGCGGCCGGCGTCCAGGCCCAGCCGTTCAGCCAGCACGAGGACTTCAGCCGCGCCGACCAGGTTGATGCCGGCCAGCAGGTTGTTGACCAGCTTGGTGCGGGCGCCGTCGCCGGGCCGCTCGCTGATCCGGAACAGCTTGTTGGACAAGGCCTGCAACAGCTCGGCCTGAGCCTCGAACACGGGTTGCGCGCAAGCGACCATCAGGCTCATGGAGCCATCCCGGGCCCGCGCCGGGCCACCTGACATGGGTGCATCGACCGTGTGTACCCCCAGCGATGCGAGGCGGGCAGCGAATGACTCGATCTCCTGCGGCGCGATCGTCGGGCACAGAAGCACCGTGTGCCCCGGCTGCAGCATGCAGGCCAGCCCGGCCGGCCCGAACAACACGGCCTCGGTCTGCACGGCGTCCACCACGCAAACCAAAAATGCTACTGAATTGATAGCTGCTTGCGCAGGTGTGGCGAGGGCTAGAGCCCCTTTTCGTTCAAGATCTGCGACTTTGGAGGCATCGACGTCACAGACCTGCACGGTCCAGCCACGCTCCAGCAGGTTGGCGGCCATGGCGCCGCCCATGTTGCCGACGCCGATGATTGAAACGGCCGGTCGTGTACTCAAGACGACGCCTCAGTTACTTCTCCAGCACTCAAACCAGGCGGTTTCGGCGTCCCCGCAGTCCTTCGCCTTGTCGATCCCCGCTTTGCGGGGCCCCTCGCCAGGAGGCTCATGACTGCACCAGCCGCTTGGCCTTGGAAATCGACATCAATATCCCGACCGCCAGTCCCAGCGTGACCATGGCCGTGCCGCCGTAACTGATGAAGGGCAGGGGCACGCCCACCACCGGCAAAATCCCGCTGACCATGCCCATGTTGACGAAGGCGTAGGTGAAAAAAATCATGGTCACGGCACCGGCGAGCAGGCGTGAAAATAGCGTGGGCGCCTCCAGCGCAATCACCAGGCCGCGGAAGATCAGAAAGAGAAACGCAACAATCAGTGCCAGGTTGCCGACGAGCCCGAACTCCTCGGAATAAGCCGCGAAGATGAAGTCGGTGGTGCGCTCGGGAATGAACTCCAGGTGGGTTTGTGTGCCCTGCATAAAGCCCTTGCCCAGCAAACCACCCGATCCGATGGCGATCATGCCCTGAATGATGTGAAAACCCTTGCCCAGCGGGTCGCGCGTCGGGTCCAGCAGGGTACAGATGCGCTGCTGCTGGTAGTCATGCAAGACCGGCCAGCGCATGCCTTTTGCACAAAGCTCGGGCTCGAACCAGACCAGCAACAAGACACCCACGATGGCGAGCAACACCGGCGGCAGGATCAGCTTCCAGCTCAATCCCGCAAAAAAAATCACGGCGAGGCCTGCCGCCAGCACCAGCAGCGAGGTGCCCAGGTCCGGCTGCTTCATGATCAGGCCGACCGGCACCATCAGCAAGGCTCCGGCGACCAGGAAGTCGAGCGGGCGCAACTGGCCCTCGCGCTTCTGGAACCACCAGGCCAGCATCAGGGGCATGGCAATTTTCATGATCTCGCTGGGCTGGATCACGATACCCAGGTTGACCCAGCGTTTGGCGCCTTTTTTGGTGATGCCGAAAATCGCCACCGCAATCAACAGTGCAACACCCGCGACGTAGAGCGGCACGGCAAAGGCCATCAGGCGCTGAGGCGGGATTTGCGCCACCACAAACATGATGAAGCCGGCAATCAGCATGTTGCGGCTATGGTCGATAAACCGGGTGCCATGGTCAAAACCCGATGAATACATGATCAGCAGCCCGGCGCCGGCCAGCAGAAAAACGGCAAACGCCAGCAGCCCGTCGAAGCCCTGGAACATCGGGGCGGCGCGCTGGAAAACAGAAGGTTTGTCGAAAACGGCGGACATGGGGAGGGATTATCTGCCAGCTCGTTGCCGGCAGCAGCGCGGTGTCGATTCCGTCCAGCGAAGCTGACGTCAAAGAATCCGGTTGAACCACAGCAGCGACAGCGATGCCGACATCAGCGCCAGCAGCGCTGCCCCCAGCGCCAGCAGGCCGGAAATCTCGGTTTCCTTCTTCTCGACGGTCAGGCGCGAACTCAGAGTTTGGTAGACCTTTTTCAGGTCGGCTGCGGTGCCCGCGTAAAAGTACTCCGCCTGCGTTTTGGCAGCAATCGCCTTGAGGGTTTCCTCGTCAAGTTTGACGCGCATGGACCAGCCTTCAAAACCGATGGTTTCGCCATCGACCGTGCCCACACCCACGGTGTAGATGCGCACACCGCGGTCGGCGGCCATTTTGGCGGCTTCCAGCGAATCGACACCGGTGGTGCGCTGCCCGTCAGTCAGCAAAATGATGGCCGCCGAGGTGTAGGAACCCGGCGCCACCGGCGTGAATTCCTTTTTCGGCTCCTTGGGCGCCTGGTCGATGGCGATGCCGCTGCTGCGATTGCGGCCGTAGGTCAGCGAGGCCAGGTCAATGCCGGCGCCGGGAAACAGCTCAGCCAGTGACACCACGATGGCGTTCCCGATGGCGGTGGCGCGCTGCAGTTGGAACTTGTCAATGGCAGCGACCAGGTCCTCACGGCTCAGCGTGGCCGGTTGCACCACGGAGGCGGTGCCGGCAAAAGCGACGATGCCCACCCGCACGCTGCGCGGCAGCTCGGCCAGGAAGGCCTTGGCGGCGTTTTGCGAGGCGACCAGGCGATTCGGCTGCACGTCGGTAGCGCGCATGCTGCCCGAGACGTCCATGGCCAGGATGATGGTTTCCTGCTGGGAGGGCAAGGTGATCACGGCGAACGGGCGCGACGCGGCCAGCAGCATGGCGGCCATGGCCAGCAGAAACAGCAGCGGCGGGATGTGGCGGCGGAAAGTCTGGCCGGCGCCCATGGCTTCGCGCACGATGGACAGGCTGGCATAACGCAGCGCCATTTTCTTTTTTCGCCGCAGCAGCCAGACATACAGGATCACCAGCAGCGGCAGGGCCAGCAACAGCCAGAGGAATTGCGGCCAGAGAAAAGTCACAGGTGAGTTCATGGGTGGGTCTCCTCCGGGGTGCGCTCAAGCAGCCGCCTTGAGATGGTTGGGCAGCTTGCGCTGGCCTTTGCCTGCGGCGCCAGACGACTGACCGCGGCGCTTGCGAAGGTCGGTAAAACGCATGATGGCGTCCACCAGGTCGCCATCGGTCGAGAGTTCCAGCGTGTCGACACCGGCACGCATCAGCGCCTGCCGCAGCTCGGCCTCGCGCTGCGCTGCAATGCGTGTGAACCGCTTGCGAAAACCGGCGTCGTGGGTGTCCACCAGTAACTGTTCGCCGGTTTCTGCATCGCGGATCGGGATCAGGCCGAGGTCGGGCAGTTCGAGTTCCAGCGGATCGAGCAGGCGCACCGCCACGACCTCATGGCGCTGCGCCAGCTGCCCCAGCGTTTTCTCCCAGCCGGGCTCGCTGATGAAATCCGACACCACAAACACCGTCGAACGCCGGCGCAGCATTCGGGCAGCTGAGCGCAGCAAATCGTCCAGCCGTGTGGTGGCGCTCCCGGTGGCTTCGGGGCGGGTCTGCATCGCGTGCAGCATGTGCAGCACATGCGGACGGCCGCCACGCGCCGGCAGCACGGTTTCGACGCCGCTTCCGTACAACATGGCACCGACGCGGTTGCCGTGGCGTGTGAGTACGCGCGACAGCACGGTGACAAATTCCGCAGACACCTGGCTCTTGCGCTGGTTGCCGGAACCGAAATCGACCGAGGGGCTCAGGTCCAGCAAAAACCAGCTGGCCATTTCGCGGTCTTCGGTGAACACGCGCACATGCGGGAGTTGCAAACGCGCGGTGACGTTCCAGTCGATATGGCGCACGTCGTCGTGGTGCTGGTACTCGCGCAGGTCGGCCAGGTCCATGCCGGTGCCGCGCATCAGCGTGCGGTAGTCGCCCTGCAGCAGGCCGTCAAGCCGGCGCAGCACCGTCCACTCAAGGCGCCGCAGCACATGTTCGGCGCCAGCCAGCGGCTGGATCGTTGCCGGCGGCGTGGCCTCGGCGGTTTCGGGCTGGACGGATTTGCGGAACCAGTTTTTCATGGCCGTTCAGCGCCCTAAAGCGGTCGGGTTCTCTTCTCTTTTCAAGCAGGGGCCGCGGGTCCGGCTCTGCCGGCCCGCAGGCGCAGCGGCCCCCCCGGGGCTGGAGCCTGCGGCTCCAAACCTGCTTGGGCAGGTTTGGACAGGCGACAGAAGCGAAGCCTCTGGCGAGCGGCGGCCTGCAAGTTGCAGGGAGCTACACGCAGTGAGCGACCGTGGGGGCAACATACCTAGGCAGCCAATTTCTCATGTTCCAGAGGCCTCGCCGGCGCCGGCACCTTGGCCATGATTTTGCCCACCACAGTGTCCGCGTCCAGCCCTTCGGACAGCGCTTCGTACGACAGCACCAGTCGATGGCGCAGCACATCGGGAACCAGGTCGGTCATGTCTTCGGGCAGGGCGTAGGTGCGGCCGCGCAGCATGGCCAGCGCACGCGCGCCCTCGGTCAGGTTGATGGTGGCGCGCGGGCTGGCGCCGAAGGTGATGAAGCGCTCGAGCTCCTTGAGGCCGTGTTTTTCCGGCGTGCGGGTGGCCGAGACCAGGCGCACCGCGTACTGGATCAGCGACGGGTCCACATAAACCCGTCGGCACTCGCGCTGCAGCTCGGCCAGTTGCGCGGTGGTCGCCACGCTGGAGACGGCCACAGCCGGCCCGATCACGCGCTGCACAATCACAAACTCTTCCTCATCGGTCGGATAGTCCACCAGCACCTTCATCATGAAGCGGTCCACCTGCGCCTCGGGAAGCGGATAAGTGCCCTCGGTTTCGATGGGGTTCTGCGTCGCCATGACGAGGAAGGGCTCGGGCACCTTGTGCGTTTCGCCGGCAATCGTGACCTGGCGCTCCTGCATGACTTCCAGCAGCGCGCTTTGCACCTTGGCCGGCGCGCGGTTGATCTCGTCGGCCAGCAGCAGGTTGGTGAAGACCGGGCCCAGCGAAGTGCTGAAGTCACCGGTTTTCTGGTTGTAAATGCGCGTGCCCACCAGATCGGCGGGCACCAGGTCGGGCGTGAACTGGATGCGTTTGAAATTGCCCTGGATGGTGTTGGCCAGGGTCTTGACGGTCAGGGTCTTGGCCAGGCCGGGCACGCCTTCGACCAGCAGGTGGCCCTGGGCCAGGATGGCGACCATCACGCGTTCCAGAAAGCGGTCCTGGCCGACCACGATGCGTTTGACTTCGTAGAGGATTTGCTCCATCAGTTGCGCGGTGTGGGCGTCCTGGGAGGATGTCTGGGTTTGCATGGGTGGGGTCCTTAGAAGGGGGTCAGGCCAACGGCCGAGGCAGCGTTTTCAATCGGCACCGCAAAGGCGATGCCGACAAAGCTGCGCTGCTGGTTGGGGTTGAGGATGGCGGTGACGATGCCGACCACCTCGCCGTCCATGGTGACCAGTGGGCCACCCGAGTTGCCGGGGTTGGCGGCGGCGTCGAACTGAATCAGGTTGACAATGTCCCGCTTGCCTTCGGGCGAGCGGAAGGTGCGTTTGAGTCCGGAGATCACGCCCGACGAAGCCGAGGGACCGATGCCGAAGGGGTAGCCGACTGCAAGCACGTGGTCGCCGGGCGCCAGGTCGCCGGTCGAGCGCATGGTCGCCGCAATCATGTCATCGGGGATTTTGTGTGCCTGCAACACGGCCAGGTCATTTTCCGGCTGCAGGCCGGTGATGTGGGCGGTCGATTCCATACCGTCGGAAAACACCACCTTGATGCTCTGCGCGCCCTGCACCACATGCAGGTTGGTCAGGATGATGCCCTTGTCGACAATCACCACGCCCGTGCCGACGCCATATTCCACGTCTTCCTTGCCGTCTTTGCTTTTGCCATAAGACATGACGCGTACCACCGAAGGCCGGATCGCCTCATAGGCCTTCGCTACGGCCGAGGGCAATTGCGTGGTTTCCAGCGTCTTGAGCACGGCGGCGTTGATGTCGTCCTGGGTCAGCTTGCGCGGCATGGGTCGCAGCGACAGCGCCAGGCTCAGGCACAGCAGCGCGGTCAGCACCACCAGCGCTGACCAGAGCAGACGGGGATTGGAAAGCGAAAAGAAGCGGGTGGCGGGCGGGGCTGGCGTACCCGGCACTGCCACCGCGGCGGGCGCTTCGTGTGCCGTGGCCGGGGAGGGTCTGCTGGAGCTGCTGTAACGGGCGGGCCTGCGCATCCGTGTCACCTGTAAAAATGGTTTTCTGGACTGACAAAGGCACGGTATCACGTCTGCTGCCTCCCTGCATATAGTTCGGTCATCCACCGGGATATTGCCGGGGCGATTCAGGCATCATCGCTTCATGCCTGTCTGGATAGACACCCATTGCCACCTCGATGCCGCAGAATTTTCGGCGGATCGTGCCGCCATGCGCGAGCGAGCGAGTTCTGCGGGGGTCGCCCTGTGTGTGCTGCCGGCGGTGGAGGTGGCCAACTTTGCAGCGGTGCGGGAATTGGCGCACCAGTTTGGTGACAGTTACGCGCTTGGGATTCACCCGCTGTATGTCAGGCACGCGCAAGACGGCGATCTAGCGCTGCTGGACGCCGAACTGGGCTTGCGACAGTCCGACCCGAGGCTGGTGGCGGTGGGCGAGATTGGCCTCGATTATTTTGTGCCTGAGCTCAATGAAAGCCCGCTGCGCGAACGCCAGGAGTTTTTCTACCGCGAGCAGCTCAAGCTGGCGCGTAAACACAGCCTGCCGGTGATCCTGCATGTGCGGCGCTCGGCCGACCGGCTGCTCAAACACCTGCGCGAACTGGTGCCAGCCGGCGAGTCGTGGCAAGGCATCGCCCATGCCTTCAACGGCAGTGAGCAGCAGGCCGGGGAGTTCGTCAAACTGGGCCTCAAACTGGGTTTCGGTGGGGCCGTGACTTTCGAGCGGGCGCTGCAGTTGCGCCGCCTGGCGGCCACGCTGCCGCTGGATGCGCTGGTGCTGGAGACCGACGCGCCTGACATCGCGCCGCACTGGCTGTACACCACCGCTGAACAGCGCGCCCAGGGCCAGGCGCAGGGGCGCAACGAGCCGGCCGAGTTGCCGCGGATTGCGGCGGTGGTGGCGCTTATGCGCGGCCTGGCAGTCGAAGAACTGGCCGCAGCCAGCACCAGCAATGCGCTGGCGGCCCTGCCCAAACTGCAGAAGCTGCTGGCATGCTGATCGGTTTGCCGCCGCTGGTGTCGCCGCAGACCCGCCTGCTGATCCTCGGCAGTTTCCCGGGCGCTGCTTCGCTGGCGGCGCAGCAATACTACGGCCACCCGCAGAACCAGTTCTGGCGGATTTTCCAAGCCATTTGGCCATCCAGCCCTTGTCCGGCGGGCGCAGACAGCTATCAAATTCGTAGCGAATGGCTGCTTGCCAGAAAGCTTGGGGTCTGGGACGTGTACGCGACCTGTGAGCGCGAAGGCAGTCTGGACAGCCGCATTCGCCGGCCGGTGATCAATGATTTCGCAGGGCTGCTGCGGCTATGCCCGCAGCTCGAAGCCATCGCCCACAATGGCGGCGAGAGTTTCAAACATTCTCGCCACACCGCGCTGCTGGGTTTGCCGGTCCATCGTTTGCCGTCCACCAGCTCGGCCAACGCCTCATGGTCATTCGAGCGCAAACTCGACGCCTGGCGGGTAGTTTTTGAGAAGTACCGATTGACTGACTGAATTCACTGATGGCCCGCAAAAACACCGATTCCTCGCCGGACCTGCCCGAAGTCAACTTTTCAGACTTCGGCGACGTGCGTTACCTGCACCTGG
Source organism: Polaromonas sp. (assembly GCF_013817205.1). Classification (GTDB taxonomy): domain Bacteria; phylum Pseudomonadota; class Gammaproteobacteria; order Burkholderiales; family Burkholderiaceae_C; genus Polaromonas. The sequence goes on along the minus strand of NZ_JACDDD010000011.1, from coordinate 36,113 downwards.
GCACCGAGTGGGTGCAGGGCTCCATGCTGCTGGACAGACCGTTTGATATCGAGCTGGAGTACGTCCAGCGCATGATGGCCTGGCTGCTGTTTGTCGATGCGGACGTCGTGGCCTCGCGGCATGTGATGCAGCTGGGCCTGGGCTCGGCGGCGCTGACCAAGTTCTGCTACAAAAAGCTGAAGATGAAAACCACGGCGGTGGAGCTGAATCCGCAGGTGATTGCAGCCTGCCGCTTGTGGTTCAAGCTGCCCAAGGACGACGCGCGGCTGCAGGTAATCCTGGCCGATGCTGCGCAGGAGATCCGCCATCCCTTGCACCGGGGCCGCCTCGATGCGCTGCAGGTGGACTTGTACGACCATGAGGCGGCGGCGCCCGTGCTCGACAGCGAAGCCTTTTACGTCGACTGCCGCGACGCGCTCAGCGAAGACGGCTTGATGACGGTCAACCTGTTTGGCCGCGATTCCAGCTACCTGCGCTCCCTAGAAAAAATAGCCGAAGCTTTCGGCCCGGAATCGGTGTGGGCATTCAAGCCGACGCGCGAAGGCAACACCATTGTTCTGGCGCAGCGCGAGCCGACCCGGCCTGAGCGCGGCGAACTGGTTCAACAGGCAGACGCCATCGAGTCGCGCTTCGGCTTGCCCGCCAAAAAATGGCTCAGGCTGTTTAAACCGGTTTGCTGAGCGCTTCAGTTAAAGTGCCCCCATGCGCCCCGCCATGCCCCCGCAGTCCCGCCCTCAAACGTCTGGCCAAGCCGTCCCGGCGGGACCGCTGGACTGGCGCCGCCTGGTCGAGTGGCTCAGCGAAGACGGGGTGATCTCGGCCGCCGAGGCGCAGCGCACGATTACCCGTTGCGCGCAGGTGCAAAGCGCCCAGCATCCGCTGATCCGCCTGGCCAGCGTCAGCATGACGCGGCTGGCCGACGGCAAGCCGCTGGATATTGAGACCATTGCCCAGTGGCTGGCGGGCCGCGCCGGCCTGGGTTATTTGCGCATCGATCCCCTGAAGGTCGATGTGGGCAAGGTCGCCGACACCATGTCAGCTCTGTATGCCGAGCGCCACAAGGTCTTGCCGGTGCAGGTGACAAGCGTCGAAGTCGTGATCGCGACTTCCGAGCCCTTTATCACGGACTGGGTGTCCGAGGTCGAGCGTCAGGCCAAACGCAGCGTGCGCCTGGTGGTGGCCAACCCGTCAGAGATCGCCCGCTACACGGCCGAATTTTTTGCACTGGCCAAATCGGTCAAGGCGGCAATGAAGGCCGGTGGCAACAGCGGTGCCGCGAGTTTTGAGCAACTGGTTGAGCTGAACAAAAGCAACAAGCAGCTCGATGCCAACGACCAGGGCGTGGTGCAGGTGGTGGACTGGCTCTGGCAGTACGCCTTTGACCAGCGCGCCAGCGACATCCACCTGGAGCCACGGCGCGACCAGGGCGTGATCCGTTTCCGTATCGACGGCGTGTTGCATCCGGTTTATCAGATGCCGATGGGCGTGCACAACGCCATGACCGCGCGCATCAAGCTGCTGGGCCGCATGGATGTGGTTGAAAAGAGGCGGCCGCAGGACGGCCGCATCAAGACCCGCAATCCGCGCGGCGACGAGGTCGAAATGCGCCTGTCCACCTTGCCGACAGCCTTCGGTGAAAAAATGGTGATGCGCATTTTTGACCCCGATACCACCGTCAAGGACCTCGATGCGCTGGGCTTTTCGCAGCACGACGCGACGCGCTGGGAGCAACTGGTCAAACGTCCCTACGGCATTGTGCTGGTCACCGGCCCGACCGGCTCGGGCAAAACCACGACGCTGTATTCGACGCTCAAACGCATCGCCACCGAAGAGGTCAATGTCAGCACCATCGAGGACCCGATCGAGATGATCGAGCCGGCCTTCAACCAGACACAGGTGCAGGCCCATCTTGATTTCGATTTTCCCGAAGGCCTGCGCGCCCTGATGCGGCAGGACCCGGACATCATCATGGTGGGCGAGATCCGGGACTTGCAAACCGCCGAGATGGCGGTGCAGGCCGCCCTGACCGGTCATCTGGTGTTCAGCACCCTGCACACCAACGATGCGCCTTCGGCGGTGTCGCGTTTGATGGAGCTCGGCGTGCCGGCCTACCTGATCAACGCAACGCTGCTGGGTGTGCTGGCGCAGCGCCTGGTACGCACGCTGTGTGCGCAATGCCGCGAAAAAGATGAAGGCAGTTCGCGCGAAGCCCTGTGCGAGATCGTCAAGCCCTGGCAGATCAACGGAGCGTATCAGCCGTACAAACCGGTGGGCTGCGTCGATTGCCGCATGACCGGCTTCATGGGCCGCATGGGCTTGTACGAATTGCTGACGGTGACCGAGGCCTTCAAGGACAGGGTCACCCGGGAGCCGAACATTGACGCCTTGCGGCGCCAGGCTGTGAGCGATGGCATGCGCCCCTTGCGTCTGGCGGGAGCGCTCAAGGTGGCCGAGGGCGTGACCACCATCGAGGAAATCCTGTCCACCACACCACCCCTGTCATGAATACTGTCTCGACGGAGACATGTCGGGGTTCTGAAGGCTTCCTTGCGTAAGTGAAAGCCACATCCTGCGCAGGGGTGAATCCATGCACAATTCAGCGATCCAATAGTTCTTATTACAGGAGACAAACACTGTGCATATCAAGAGTCAAAAAGACTTCTTCTGCGGGCTGATGTTCATGACCGTGGGCGTGGCCTTCGCTTGGGGCGCCAGCACCTACAACGTCGGTACGGGCGCGCGCATGGGACCGGGATACTTCCCGCTGATGCTGGGCATTTTGCTGGCTGTGATCGGTGCTGCCGTGACCTTTTCTGCACTGGTGGTGGAAACTGAAGGCGGCGACAAGATCGGCAGGATCGCCTGGAGGCCGCTGATTTTCGTGATCGGCGCCAATGTGATTTTCGGCATTTTGCTGACCGGCGTTGCCAAGTTCGGAATTCCGGCCTTCGGCATGATTGTTGGCATTTACGCACTGGTGTTTGTTGCCAGCATGGCTGAAGCCGGATGGAAGTACAAGACAACGTTCATTCTTGCGACCGTGCTGGCCATTGGCAGCTACCTCGCCTTTGTTGTCGCCCTGAAGCTGCAGTTCCCGGTGTGGCCCTCGTTCATCACCGGCTAAGGAAAACAAAATGGATTTGATTGCAAATTTGTCACTGGGGTTTGGCGTGGCCTTTACGCCCATCAACCTGCTGTACGCCTTCGCCGGTTGTGTTCTGGGTACCTTGATTGGAGTGCTGCCGGGCATCGGCCCCGTCGCCACTATCGCGATGCTGCTGCCTGCCACCTATGCGCTGCCTCCGGTGTCGGCGCTGATCATGCTGGCCGGTATTTATTACGGTTCCCAATACGGCGGGTCCACTACAGCTATTCTGGTGAATCTGCCCGGCGAGTCTTCATCGGTGGTGACCTGTATCGACGGCTACCAGATGGCCCGAAAGGGGCGAGCGGGGCCGGCGCTGGCCGCTGCGGGCCTGGGGTCCTTCTTTGCCGGATGCGTCGGCACGCTCATCATTGCGGCCTTCGCACCGCCGCTGACGGAACTGGCGTTCAAGTTTGGCCCGGCCGAATATTTCGCGCTGATGGTGCTGGGCCTGATTGGGGCTGTTGTACTGGCTTCCGGGTCGCTGCTCAAGGCGGTCGGCATGATTGTGCTCGGCCTGCTGCTGGGCCTGATCGGGACCGACGTGAACTCTGGCGTGGCACGCTTCAGTTTCGACGTGCCGGAACTGACTGACGGCATCGGCTTCGTGGTGATTGCCATGGGTGTGTTCGGCTATGGTGAGATCATCAGCAACCTGTCCCAGCCCGAGCATGAGCGCGAGGTCTTTACGGCCAAGGTTTCGGGCCTGATGCCGACCAAGCAGGATTTCAAGGATATGGCGCCTGCGGTGCTGCGCGGCACGGCCCTGGGTTCGGCCCTCGGCATTCTGCCTGGCGGTGGTGCCCTGCTGTCGGCCTTTGCAGCCTACACGCTGGAGAAGAAAATCAAGGGCCGTCCAGGCGAAGTGCCTTTCGGCCAGGGCAACATCCGCGGTGTGGCTGCCCCTGAAGCGGCCAACAATGCCGGTTCGCAGACTTCCTTCATTCCGCTGCTTACCTTGGGCATTCCCCCGAATGCTGTGATGGCTTTGATGGTCGGCGCCATGACCATTCACAACATCCAGCCCGGTCCGCAGGTCATGACCAGCAACCCGGAGTTGTTCTGGGGCTTGATCGCGTCGATGTGGATCGGCAACGCCATGCTGGTGATCCTGAACCTGCCGCTGATCGGCATCTGGATCAAGCTGCTGACCATTCCCTACCGCTTGTTGTTTCCCGCAATTGTGTTGTTCTGCGCGATTGGCGTGTATTCGACCAACAACAACACCTGGGACATCTGGATGGTGGCAATTTTCGGAGTCATTGGCTACTTGTTCATCAAGCTGGGCGCCGAGCCCGCACCCCTGCTACTGGGCTTTATCCTGGGGCCGATGATGGAGGAAAACCTGCGCCGGGCCCTGCTGCTGTCGCGCGGAGACTGGAGCACCTTTGTCACGCGACCATTGTCGGCCAGCCTGTTGGCGATAGGTGCCCTGCTGCTGGTGATCGTGCTGCTGCCCTCAGTGAAAAGAAAGCGGGAAGAAGCCTTTGTCGAGGACTGAATATCCCTTCCCCATTAAAAGAAGCGCCTTTGGGCGCTTTTTTTATGCCTGGCTGTGTGCCCGGGCTAGTCCCGTCGCCACCCCGGGCACACGGCAGCAAAATCATTCACAATCCGAGAAATGAAACGTACACATAGCATCGTTGCAGCGCTTGTCTTCCCGGTTTTCTTGGCTACCGCACAGACAGCGCCGCCGGCCGCTACGGCCCTGGGCTATCCGGCCAGACCGATACGCATGATCGTGCCGTTTCCGGCAGGTGGCGCCACCGACATCCTCGCGCGCGCCCTATCGCAAAAACTGGGCGAAAAAATCGGCCAGACCGTGGTGGTCGACAACCGTCCCGGCGCCGGTGGCACCATAGGTGCGGATGCTGCGTCCAAGGCTCCGCCGGACGGCTACACGCTGCTGCTGGCGACCTCAAGCACACACAGCATCGGCCCGGCCATCAATCCGAAGATCCCGTACAACGCCGAGACGGATTTCACCCCGATTGCCTACGTCGCCAGTTCGCCCAACATCGTCCTGGTGCCGAACTCGTCGCCGGCCCGGTCCATGCGTGAGTTCACCGATCACGCGCGCAAGAATCTCGGCCGCCTGAACTACGCGTCCAGCGGCAACGGCACCATCGTGCACCTGACCACCGAGTATTTCAAGGCGCAGTCCGGCACCTTCATCCTTCATATTCCCTACCGCGGCACGGCGCTGGCCATGCCCGACCTGATCAGCGGCAAGCTCGATGTGCTGTTTGACTCCTTCGTCACCGGCATGCCGCATGTCAAGGACGGCAAGCTGCGCGCACTGGCGGTAACCACCCTCAACCGCACGGCGCTGGCGCCCGATCTGCCGACGGTGTCCGAGAGCCTGCCGGGCTTCGAATCGGTGACCTGGTTTGGCGTGTATGGTCCCAAAGGTCTGAGTCCCGAACTCACCGCCCGCGTGAACCAGGCGGTCAATGCGGCGCTGGCCGATGCCGAGGTGAAGGAGCGTTTTGCCCGGCTGGGTGCCGAACCCACAGGCGGCACGCCGCAGGTCTTTGCGGCCATGGTCCGCGCCGACAACGCGAAGTGGAAGAAAATCATCGCCGAACGCAAGATCACCACCGATTGACCATCCGGTCTGCGCGCCCCTCTCTTTAGAGCTCTCCATGAACTTCAATTACGACAACCCCTATTCCTCCACCCGCCTTCCGCTGTTTGCGCGCAATGTGGTGTCCACCTCCCACCCGCTGGGTGCGCAAGCTGGCCTGCGCATGATGCTGAAAGGTGGCAACGCGGTGGACGCGGCGATTGCCTCGGCGGCGGCGATGACGATGGTCGAGCCGGTCAGCAACGGCCTGGGCAGCGATGCTTTTTGCCTGATCTGGGACGGCAAAGAACTGCATGGTTTGAACGCCTCAGGCCGCGCGCCGCAGAGCTGGACACCGGATTACTTCCGGAAAAAATACGGCGCTGAGGCACAAACCCCGCCGAAGCGTGGCATGGATTCGGTCAGCGTGCCTGGCGCCGTGGCCGGCTGGGTCGCCATGAGCGAACGTTTCGGCAAGCTGCCCTTTGCCGACCTGATGGAGCCGGCCATTGAAATTGCCGAGCGCGGCTATCTGCTGCCGCCGGTGGTGCAGCAGAAATGGGCGGCAGCCACTGAGGAGCTGAAAGGCCAGCCAGGGTTTGCCCAATCCTTCCTGCCCTGGGGCCGAGCGCCCACCATCGGCGAGCTATTCCAGTTCAAGGCGGCCGGCAAGGCCTTGCGCGCGATTGCACAGAGCAAGGGCTCGGCTTTTTACGGCGGCGAAATTGCGCAGGCGATTGAAAAATTTGCTGCCAACAACGGTGGCAGCATCACCGCCAGGGATTTTGAAAGCTACCAGCCTGAGTGGGTCAAGCCCATTGGCAAGGACTACCGTGGCTACACCCTGCATGAGATCCCGCCCAACGGCCAGGGCATTGCTGCACTGATCGCGCTGGGCATTCTGGACAAGTTCGATGTGGCCGGCCTGGTGGTCGATGGCGTCGATTCCCAGCACCTGCAGATCGAAGCCATGAAGCTGGCCTTTGCCGATGTCTACAAATACGTGGCAGAACCATCGTCAATGGCGGTGAGCGTCGATCAAATGCTCGATGACGCCTACCTGGCGTCGCGTGCCAAACTCATCGACATGAAAAAGGCCCAGGACTTCGGCGCAGGCAATCCGGTCAAGGGTGGCACGATTTACCTGACTGCCGCCGACGAAGACGGCATGATGGTCAGCTTCATCCAGAGCAACTACATGGGCTTTGGCTCGGGCTGTGTCGAGCCCGAGTTCGGTATCAGCCTGCAAAACCGCGGCCATGCCTTCAGCCTGCAGGAGGGCCCCAACCAGGTGGCGCCAGGCAAGCGGCCGTTTCACACCATCATTCCGGCTTTCCTCAGCAAGGACGGCCAGCCCGTGATGTCTTACGGGGTGATGGGCGCCAACATGCAGCCGCAGGGCCACATGCAGACCCTGGTGCGCATGCTCGACTACAAGCAGAGCCCGCAAGTTGCCTGCGATGCGCCGCGCTGGCGCTACAACGCCGGTTTCGAGATCAATGTCGAATCGGCGATGGACAAGGCCACCGTGCAGGGCCTGGCCGAGCGCGGCCACCGCATGGAAGTCATCAACGATTCCTACCAGGACTTCGGCGCCGGCCAGTTCATCTGGCGTGCCGGCAACCCCAAGGTCGAAGGTTATGTGGCGGCCAGCGATGCGCGGCGCGACGGCCAGGCCGTTGGTTTTTAAACAACCGCCTTGTCTCATATTTCAGAGCAAAAACTGCCTCCAGCCCATATCCAGAGGGCGCCTATAGCTCCTAAAAGCATAGCGAGCGGCCTGCTGCTGGCAACCCTGGGTGCCATTTTCTTCAGCGGCAAGGCGATCATCGTCAAGCTCGCCTATCGCTACGGCGTCGATGCCGTCACCCTGATCATGTACCGCATGCTGTTTGCGCTGCCGATCTTCGCGCTGATGGCATGGTGGGCCAGCCGGGGCAGGGCAAGCCTCACGCGCAAGGACTGGCTCGGCGTGCTCTGGCTGGGCTTCACTGGTTATTACCTGGCGAGCTTTCTCGACTTCGCGGGCCTGGCCTACATCACCGCTTCGCTCGAACGCCTCATCCTGTATCTCAATCCGACGCTGGTAGTGCTGCTGGGACTGGTGCTCTACCGCCGGCGTATCACAGCAACGCAAATCATTGGCATGGCTATCAGTTACAGCGGTGTGGTGCTGGTGTTCGGCCATGAAATCACCTTGTTGGGACCGGAAGCCGCCTGGGGTGCCTTGTTGGTGTTTCTCAGTGCCATCAGTTATGCGATCTATCTTGTCTACAGCGGCGAGCTGGTCAAACGCCTGGGCGCCCTGCGGCTGGTGGGGCTGGCCAGCACGGTCGCTTGCCTGTGTTGTCTGCTGCAGTTTGCGCTGCTCAGGCCGCTCAGTGCCGCAGCAGTGGCGCCCGAGGTCATCTGGCTGTCGCTGCTCAACGCCACTTTGTGCACGGTTGCGCCCGTGCTGATGGTGATGATGGCGATCGAGCGCATTGGCGCCAGCATGGCCTCGCAGGCCGGCATGGTGGGGCCGATATCCACCATCCTGATGGGTGTGGTGATTCTTGGTGAGCCGTTTACCGCGTGGGTGGCGGCGGGGACGGTGCTGGTCATTGCGGGGATATTTGTGTTTACCCGTGGGCGGACGTGAGGTGGCGGCTTTGTTTGCGTCACGCTGCGCCTGCGTCTCCTCTTGGACAGTAGGCATAACTCCCCACCAAGCGGCAAGACACAAGAAACCAGCCCGTGCAGGCGGTTGAATTTACTCAGTATCATGGCCCTTCACTTTCACGAAACGAAGCGGAAATATTATGGATCTGGGCATCGCAGGCAAATGGGCGCTGGTGTGTGGCGCCAGCAAGGGACTGGGCCTGGGCTGTGCCCAGGCGCTGGTGCGCGAAGGGGTGAATGTGCTGATTGTGGCCCGGGGTGCCGAGGTGCTGAAGGCCGCCGCTACAAAATTAATAGCTGACTATGCAGGCGGGTCGGGGGCTACGGTGCAATTTCTTGCTGCAGACATTACCACCATAGACGGCCGTGCTGCGGTGTTTGCGCAGCGCAAGGACTTTGACATCGTGGTCACCAACGCCGGCGGTCCGCCGCCCGGCGACTTCCGCGACTGGGACCGTGACGCCTGGATCAAGGCGGTCGATGCCAATATGCTGACGCCGATCGAGCTGATCAAGGCCACGGTGGACGGCATGGCCGCCCGCGGTTTCGGCCGCATCGTCAACATCACCTCAAGCTCGGTCAAGGCGCCCATCGACATCCTGGGCCTGTCCAACGGCGCCCGCAGCGGGCTGACCGGATTTGTTGCCGGCTTGGCACGCACCAGCAAGCTGGCGGGCAGCGGTGTGACCATCAACAATCTGCTGCCCGGTGCCTTCGAGACCGACCGCCTGCGCGTGACCATGCAGGGCGCGGCCAACAAAAGCGGCCAGCCGGTGGATGCGATCATGGACGCGCGCCGCAAGACGATTCCGGCCCGCCGGTTCGGGACGCCGGAAGAGTTCGGCGCCATCTGCGCTTTTTTGTGCAGCACCCATGCGGCCTACATCACCGGCCAGAACGTGCTCGCTGATGGCGGCGCGTACCCCGGCACCTATTGAGCCGGGGCCAGGCCCCGGGCGCTGAAGGCATGCCATGTCCGGCCTGCTGAGAAACCTGCTGACCCTCCTGCGCGCGCTGCGGCATTACCGCAGCGCGGACCCGCAGTCACGCACGCTGGTGCATTTTCGGGTCACGCCCCTGGACACAGGGATCGCCACGCTCAAGAGTGACCGTTACCTGCAGATGGCTGAGTCGGCACAACTGGACTTCGGGATCAAGACGGGGTTGTTGCAGGGCATGCTGCGCCAGCGCTACAGCTTCGTGAATGCTTCCCAGCTGGTGCGCTTTGCCAGACCCGTGCGCCTTTTCGATCGCGTGGCGGTGACGTCGAAGGTGATTCATACCGATGCCAAGTGTGCCTACTTTCAGCATGTGTTCACAGTCGGATCCCAGGTGCACGCTGAAGTGTTTGTGAAGATGAAGTTCAAGAAGGGGCGGCTCACGATTGCCCCCTGCGAATTGCTGGGCAGCTTCGACAGGCCCAAGCCGGCCTGGCTGCAGCACTGGGACGATACGCTGGCCGCCGCACCGCAGGACTTGCACATCTGAACCATGGGCTTTTCAGACAACTTCACCGATCCCGAGCCGCAGCGCGCGCAGATCGACGTTTTGGCAGGCCCGACGGTGCTGGAGTTCGGCACCGGCTGGTGCAGCTTCTGCCGTGGCGCGCAAGCGCTTATCACGGCAGCGTTTGTCGGTCATCCCGGCGTGCGCCATATCAAAGTGGAAGACGGCCGCGGCCGGCGCCTGGGCCGCTCCTTCGGCGTCAAGCTGTGGCCGACGCTGGTGTTTCTGCGCAATGGCCAGGAACTGGCACGCCTGGTGCGGCCGGCGCGCGAAACGGATATTGCGCGGGCGATGGCCTTGATCGACCCGCCAGCCTGAGCCAGCCCCTGATCCGCGTTAATCCGCCGGCGACGGCAGACGCTGCAAGCCCCGAATCCTGGCGTTGACGATCAGACCGGCCTGCACCACAAAACCCGCGAGCGCCAGTACCAGGCAAGCCGGCTCGCCCCATGTCGCACCGACAAACCCACCGAGCGCGGCGCCGACCGGTCGGGCGCCGGTGTTGGCTGTCAGAAAAATCGCGGACACGCGGCCCAGCATGGCATCGGGTGTGACCGTCTGGCGCAGCGTGGTGGAGGTGATGGTCCAGATGATCGGGCCAGCGCCGAAAAGAAAAAACGCCAGCCCGGCCAGCAAACCGGATGGGAAGACCAGCGTGGCCACCATCGTGAGGGCGGCCAGCACCGAAAAAGCCGGCCCCAGCTGGATGGCGCGGCCGAAGGGCAGTGTGGCGACAATACGCGGTGCCAGCAGCGCGCCCGCGATCATGCCGGCGCCGTAGCAAGCCAGCGTCAGGCCCACCGCGCCCGCATTCAGGCCGAGCAGCCGCAGCGCATACGGCACATAGGCCGCCTGCAGGACAAACCAGGACAGGTTCCATGCCACGGCCGTCAGCAGAATCGGCCGCAACAAGCTGTGGCGCCAGACCAGCTGTGCGCCCTCGCGCAGTTCCAGCAGCGGATGCCGCGGGGCCGCCGCCGGGCGCGCGGGCTCCGTCAATTGCAGCAGCAGGGCCAGCGCCGCCACCGACAGCATGGCTGCGAGCGCAAATGCAGCCGGTGCACCGGCCCATGCCACCAGCGCGCCCCCCAGTGCCGGGGCGCCAGCAAACGCAGCGCTTCTTGCCAGTTCCAGCCGGCCGTTGGCCCTGGCCAGCGCTTCGCGCGGCACCAGTGAGGGCAGCAGCGCCGGCGCTCCCACGCTGAAACCGACGGTGCCTGCAGCGCCGATGAACCCGAGCAGGGCCAGCAGCCCGATGGAGACTTCACCAAAAACAAGCACGCCCAGCAGGGCGAATAGCGCCAGTGCGCGCAGTGCTTCAGCCCCTGCCATCAGGCGCCGCCGCGAACCGCGGTCCGCCAGCAGGCCCAAGGGGATGGAGAGCAGCAGAAAGGGCAGGGTTTGGGCCGCGGCCAGCAGCCCGATGTCGCCCGGACCTGCGTCCAGCAAGAGCACGGCGACGATGGGCACCGCCGCCAGGCTCAACTGTTCGGCGGATTGCGCTGCGAGGTTGGCCCGGGTCAGGGCCGACATGGGTGGGGGTAGCGGGGTGCGCATGTATTCGATCCGGAAATGGTCATCATGGCGCGGGCGGCGGCATGCGGCTGGCCGTTTGCGGACCCGTGAGCGCGCACAATAGACCCATGAAAGCTCCCCCCAGATTGCAGTCCCTCGTTGAGGAAGGCCTGATCGATAGCGTTGTGCGCCAGCTCATGAGCGGCAAGGAAGCCATGGTCTATGTGGTGCGCTGCGGCGACGACACGCGCTGTGCCAAGATCTACAAGGAGGCCACGCAGCGCAGCTTCCGCCAGGCGGTGGACTACACCGAAAACCGCAAGGTCAAGAACAGCCGCCAAGCCCGTGCCATGGCCAAGGGAACGAAGTTCGGCCGGCAGGCGCAGGAGGCCGCGTGGCAAAGCGCCGAGGTCGATGCCCTGTACCGACTGGCCGCCGCCGGCGTGCGTGTGCCCACGCCCTACAACTTTCACGACGGTGTGTTGCTGATGGAGCTGGTGACCGACGAACACGGCGATGCCGCCCCCCGGCTTAACGATGTGCTGCTTTCGCGCGAGCAGGCGCTGGCCCACCACGCAATGCTGATCCGGCAGGTGGTGCGCATGCTCTGCGCCGGTGTGGTGCACGGTGACCTGTCGGAGTTCAACATTCTGCTGGGCCACCAGGAGGGCGTGGACAGCCCGGTGATCATCGATTTACCGCAGGCCATCGATGCCGCCGGCAACAACCACGCGGCCCGGATGCTGCTGCGCGACGTGGACAATCTGCGTCACTTCTTCGGCCGGGTGGCGCCCGAGCTGCTGGCCACCGACTACGGCCTGGAGATCTGGGAGCTGTACCAGCGCGGCGCGCTGCATATTGACACACCGTTGACCGGCCGATTCGAACGCCGGACCGCGCCAGTGGACATGGGCAGCGTGCTGCGCGAGATCGACGACGCGCGCGCCGAAGAGGCCGCGCGGCGGGTGCGCATGCAGGTGGCGGGGTAGCCGGCGAAAAGTCCGTCAGCGCCGCGACGACACCACAATCCCGCCGACAATCAGCACAAAGGCAATGCCGTGATAAAGCTGCGGCAGCTCGCCCAGAAAGGCGGCTGACATCAGCGCTGCAAACAGAGGCGTGAGATTGGAGAAAAAGCCGGCAATGTTGGGGCCGACGCGTTGCACGCCCACGCCCCAGCAGCGGTAGGCCAGGATGGCCGGGCCGATGGCCACGAAGAGCAGGGCGGCGGCCAGCGGCCAGCCCCAGACGATGCGGGCGTCGGTCAGCGCCCACTCACCGGCCGCAAACAGGCCCGACCACCCCAGCCCGAACACCATTTGCGCCATCAGGAAAGCGGCCCAGTCCTTGCGAATCTCGGGCGGGTCTTTCGGCTGCGAGAGCATCCAGCTGTAGAAGGCCCAGGCCAGCGTGGCCAACAGCACATAAACATCGCCGGGCACCAGCCGGATCTGCGCCAGCAGCGCCCACTGGCCGCGCGACAGCACCAGCAGCACACCGGCAAGCGACAACACCGCGCCGAGCATCTGCCGGCGTGAGACACGTTGGCCGAACCACAAGGCACCGATCGCCAGCATCCACACCGGCGTACTGGAGGCGACCAGGGTGACGTTCAGCGGGGTCGAGGTCTGCAGTGCCAGATACTGCAGCGCGTTGTAGCAACCCACGCCCAGCAGCCCGAGCACTGCGAAACGCTTCCAGCTTGACCAAAGGCTGCTGCCGGGCCGCAGCAGCCAGCCGGCCAAGGGCAACAAAATCACAAAGGCCAACGCCCAGCGCAGGAAGTTCAGCGTGATGGGCGGCACCAGGTCGTGGACCAGTCGGCCCACCACAGCGTTGCCGGCCCAGAGTAGGGGCGGCACCAGTAGCAAGAGGGCGGTGCGAAAATTCAGTCCGGATGTCATGCGGGGACTGTAACCATCTGCCTTCGACTGCGCTTTCCGATGCATGGACGTCCGGCGCTGCGACGGGATGACACGGCGTGCACCCTGCAAGCCCGGTGGATTCATGGCAGGATGCAGGCCGCACCCCCCTTCAACTGCATTTTCAAGGAATCATCATGGCCATGACCCGCTCCAGAGCCGTCCGTATCGACCAGCACGGAGGGCCTGAAGAGCTCAAGCTGGTGAACGTGGAAGTCGGTGAACCCGGGCCGGGCGAGATCCGCATCCGCCACAAGGCGATTGGCCTGAACTACATCGATATTTACCAGCGTGCCGGCGTGTACAAGCTGCCCATGCCGCTGCAGCTCGGCATGGAAGCTGCCGGTATCGTGGAGGCCGTCGGCGAGGGCGTGACCCACCTCAAGGCCGGCGACCGCGCTGCCTACGCCAGCCAGCCACCTGGCAGTTATTGCGAGGTGCGGGTGATGCCGGCCAAGTGCGTCTGCAAACTGCCCGATGACATTTCCTTCGACACCGGCGCGGCCATGATGCTCAAGGGCCTGACGGTGCAGTATTTGCTGCGCCGCACCCAGCCCCAGGGTGGCTTGCAGGCAGGTGACCATGTGCTCTTCCATGCCGCTGCCGGCGGCGTTGGCCTGATCGCTTGCCAGTGGGCCAGAGCCATGGGCCTGCAACTGATAGGCACGGCCGGTTCGGACGAAAAATGCGCGCTTGCCAAAGAACACGGCGCCGCCTTCACCATCAACTACGCAAAGGAAGATTTTGTCGCTCGCGTCAGGGAGATCACAGGCGGCCAAGGTGTGAAGGTGGTTTACGACTCGGTCGGCAAGGACACCTTCCTGAAGTCGCTGGATTGCCTGCGGCCCTTCGGCCTGCTCGCCAACTTCGGCAATGCGTCTGGCAAGGTGGAGCCGCTGGATATCGGCTTGCTGGCGGCCAAGGGTTCGCTGTATGTGTCGCGTCCCACGCTGTTCACCCACATCGCCGACCGTGAAACCACCCAGGCCATGGCCGATGATCTGTTTGAACTGGTCAGCAGCGGCAAGGTGAGCATCCCCATCGCCCAGCGTTTTGCGCTGGCTGATGTGGCGGAAGCCCACCGCTCACTGGAAGCGCGCAAGACCACGGGTTGCACCCTACTGACCTTGTAGTTTGTGACGCTCATGGACCCACAATGGCTGGCAGCCCTGCGCGCCAGCATCACGCAGGCCCCGGCGCGGCCACGCGTGCCGCTGCTGGCTGGTGATGTCGTGGTAGGTTCGGTGGAACCCAGTTTCTTGAGTCAAATCAGGCTTCAGTCCTTGTCAGACGGGCGCGAGCAGCTATCAAAAACAGAGCATCTAGGTGGCCCGGCCTGGTGTCTTCGGGGGGAGCCGACCGCTGCGCTGGGTGCGCTGGCGCTGGCCTTGCGCGAGGCCGGTCTGGCCCACGCATGGCGCGACGAGCAGCTCGCGGTGACGGACGGGCAGGGCCGGCGCATAGGCAGCGTAGAGCGCGCCGTGGTCCGTGTGCTGGGCATTGCCACCGCGGCGGTGCACCTGATAGCGCGGGCCGAAGACGGCCGCTTCTGGGTGCAGCAAAGGGCCTGGAGCAAATCCAACGATCCCGGTATGTGGGACACCTTGATGGGCGGCATGATCAGCGGCGCGGACACCCCGGACAGCGCACTCGAACGCGAAACCTGGGAAGAGGCCGGCTTGCGTCTTGAGGATTTGCGCAACATCGTTCGCGGCGGCCGCCTCGATATCCGCCGCCCCTGCGACGACGGCCGCGGCGCAGGTTATGTGATCGAGCGCATTGACTGGTACCACTGCACCGTGCCGGATGGCTTGGTGCCGGTAAACCAGGACGGCGAGGTCGAACAGTTTGTGCTGATGGATGTTGGCGAAATGATAGCCAGGATGCACGCCGGCGAATTCACCAGCGAAGCCGCGCTGATCCAGGCGGCACTGCTGGCCTGAACGCCAACGCCTCGGTGCGGTAGCATCCCCTTCGAGCAGGGCCGCGGATCTGGCTTTGCCAGTCCGCAGGCGCAGCGCCCCCTCGGGGGGGGGGCAGCGACCCGCGCAGCGGCGGAGCGTGGGGGCTTTAAGCTACTGCGCGGCCGATTTCGGGCCAGCGATGGTGCAGATACAGCCAGGCCAGCAACCCGATCCCTAGCATCAGCAATGACACCGCTGCCAGCGCCACCGTCGAATGCATGATCAGTGGCGCGATCACGCCGGCCACAATGCCATTGGCGGTGGAGCCGATGAAGGCTTGCAGCGACGAGGCCATGCCGCGCCGCTCGGGGTAGAGGTCCAGCACCAGCAGCGTGACCACCGGGACCATCAGGGCCCAGCCAAAGGCGAAGATCGCAATCGGGAACAGTGCCCAGGACACATGCGCCTTGAACAGCAGGTTGGCCAGCAGGTTGAGCACCGCCACCACCAGCATGATCACAAAGCCGTGGCGGATTTGCTGCTTGGGCGCGATCTTGCCGGCCAGGCGCCCGCTGAGCCAGGAGCCGGCCATGATGCCGGCGATCGTCAACACGAAAAACCAGAAAAATTCGGTAGGAGCCAGCCCGAGATGCTTCTCAAGGAATTCGGGTGCCGACAGCACATACAAGAACATGCCATTGAAGGGCACACCACTGGCCAGTGCCAGCAGCAGAAAACGCGGGCTGGAGCCGAGCTGCCAGTAACCGCGCATCAGATGCCGCACTTCGAAGGGCTGACGCTGCGTGATATGCAGCGTCTCCGGCAGCAGCTTGAAGTTGGCCGCCCAGAGCAACACGCCGACACCCGTCAGGAACCAGAAAATCGCGTGCCAGTCCAGGTGCATAAACAGCCAGCCACCAATGATGGGCGCAATCGCAGGTGCCACACCGAAATAAATCGTCACCTGGCTCATCACCTTCTGCGCCTGCGCCGGCGGGAACATGTCGCGGATCACTGCGCGGGAGACCACGATGCCGGCGCCGGTAGACAGGCCCTGCAGCGCCCGGAAAAACACCAGCTGCTCGATACTTTGGGACAAGGCGCAGCCAGCCGAGGCCACAGTGAACATCGCGATGCCCCACAGCACCACCGGGCGTCGGCCGAAGCTGTCGGCCAGCGCGCCGTGGAATAAATTCATGAACGCAAAGCCGAACAGGTAGGCCGACAGGGTCTGCTGCATCTCGACCGGTGTGGCGCCCAGCGAGCGCGCAATGCCCGAGAACGCCGGGAGGTAGGTGTCGATGGAAAACGGGCCCAGCATGCCCAGCAGGGCCAGCAGCACGGCCAGGGCCCAGCGCGGCCCCTTCCAGAGGTGGTCGGCGTTTGGGTTCATGAAGGCTTAGCGGGACACGTCGTCCATCAGCACGCTCTGGCGCAGCCGGTTCGGTGCCAGCGCGCCGGCCGAGTCGAGAATGGGGTAGGCAATCGAGCAGATGTGCGAGTTAATGCGCTTCAAGTCACTGATCAGGTCGATGTGCAGCGAGCTGGTCTCCATGCTCTGCGTGGTGCCGTCGGACAGCCGGCCCAGGTGTGTGGCGGCGTAGGCGCGCTCCAGGTCGCGAAAGCGTGCTTTTTCTTCCAGCAACTTTTGTGCATCGCGCACGCTGCCGTTGAGGAACACACTCATGCTCAGGCGCAGATTGTCGATCAGACGCTGATGCAGCTCGCAGATTTCGGCCATGCCGGCTTCCGAGAAATTGCGGCCGGGCTTGATTTTCTTGTCCTCGATGTCGATCAGCACCCGCTCGATGATGTCGCCGATCTGCTCCATGTTGATGGTGAAGCTGATGATGTCGGTCCAGCGCCGGCTTTCTTCCTCGCCCAGCGCCTCGCGCGAGATCTTGGTCAGGTAGTACTTGATGGCCGAATACAGCGCATCGACCGTGTCGTCCAGCTTGCGAAGGTCCTCGGCCAGGCGCAGGTCGTTGTTGCGGATGACATTGAGCACGCCGTTGAGCATGCTTTCGACCACATCGGCCTGGTGCAGCGCTTCACGCGCCGCGCATGAAATTGCCAGCGAAGGCGTGGCCAGCGCGGAAGGGTCCAAATGGTGCGGCCTGCCACCAGCCGTGGGGCCCTTGACCGGGCGCGGCAGAAATTTCTCGACCCAGCGCGCCACCACTTGGGTCCAGCCGATAAACACCACGCCCACCGCCGTGTTGAACATCAGGTGGAACATCACCACCATGGTTGCCGTTGCGCCCAGGTGCGGAGCCACATGACGCAGCCACAGGCCGACGAAGGGTGCTGCCACCGCGACGCCCAGCAGCTTGAACACCAGGTTGCCCAGCGGCACTTGGCGCACCTCGATGGCCGAGCGGGCTGTCGTGAGCACCGCGAGCAGGCCGCTGCCGAGGTTGGCGCCCAATACCAGGCCCAGCGCGACGTCCGGCGGGATCACGCCGGTGGTCGCCAGCGTAGCCGTCAACAGCACGATGGCCAGGCTGGAGTAGGAGACCACCGCCAGCACCGCGCCCACGGTAATCTCCAGCAGCAGATCGCTGCTCAGGGTGCCGAGCAGGGCCTTGACCGCAGA
Source organism: Polaromonas sp. (assembly GCF_013817205.1). Classification (GTDB taxonomy): domain Bacteria; phylum Pseudomonadota; class Gammaproteobacteria; order Burkholderiales; family Burkholderiaceae_C; genus Polaromonas. The sequence goes on along the minus strand of NZ_JACDDD010000011.1, from coordinate 18,298 downwards.
ATTTGAGGTCAGTACCGACGTGGAGTCGGTCACCAGCCGCAACGCCAGCAGCATCAGCCCGAGACCGATCAATATGCGGCCGACACGCCCGACGTTGGTTGACTGCCGCGATATGAACAGCACGACACCGGAAAAGATGAACAGAGGCGACAGCCAGGACAGGTCGAATGAGAACACCACGGCCATCAGGCTGGTGCCAATGTCGGCGCCCAGCATCACCGCCAGAGCGAGCGGCAGCGAGATCAGCCCCTGACCGACAAAGGAGGACACGATCAGCGCCGTGGCCGTGCTGGATTGCACCAGCGCGGTCACGCCTATACCCGACAGCGCGGCATTGAAGCGGTTGCTGATGCTGCGCGACAGCACGTGGCGCAGGTTGGCGCCGAACACGCGCAGTATGCCTGTGCGAACAAGATGGGTGCCCCAGACCAGCAGCGCGATGGCGGCCAAGAGATTCAACAGATGCTTCATAACTTCAGATTTAGACGACTATACGCCAGCGCATACGCTAGACAGGTGGGCCTCTTTACCAGCCGGGGCCGCGGAACCGGCTCCGCCGGGCCGCAGGCGCAGCGCCCCCCTCGGGGGCAGAGCGCTACGCGAAGCGAGCAAACGTGGGGGCTAACTCCTTTTCACGCGCAATAACTCGTCCAGGATCAGGCAGACTGCGCCGATGCTGATGGCAGCATCGGCGATGTTGAAGGCAGGGAAGTGCCAGCCTGCATAGTGAAAATCGAGAAAGTCCACGACGTAACCATACAGAAGGCGGTCGATCACATTGCCCACGGCACCGCCCAGGATGCAGGCCAACGCGAACGAAAACAGCTTTTGCCCGGAGTGCGATTTGAGCATCCAGACGATGAAGATGGCAGCTGCGATGCCGATGGCGGTGAAAAACCAGCGCTGCCAGCCCGATGCCGAAGCCAGGAAGGAAAACGCAGCGCCACTGTTGTGCACCCGCACGATGTTGAAGAAGCTGGTCACGTAGGTCGCGTCGCCGAGCTGGTAATAGCCCAGGATCAGCACCTTGGTGAACTGGTCCGCGATCAGCAGGATCAGCGCCAGGCCCAGCCAGGGGAGCAGGCTCGCAGTGGTGGTTCTGAAGGTGCTCTTGGGCATTACGCGAACCTCCTGTCTTCGCCGGCGCCAAACAGATTGCTGGTGCAGCGGCCGCAAATCGTGGGATGCGCCGGATCCCGCCCGACGTCGGCGCGGTAGTGCCAGCAGCGCTCGCACTTGGTGTCAAAACTGGTCTTGACCCTTATCGACAGGGCATCACCAGCTATCAATTCAATAGCAGATGTAATGAAGACAAACTTCAAATCCTCCTCCAGGCTGGCCAGCAGGGCGTGGTCGTCCAGGCCAACTTGTAAAGCCACGTTGGCCTGCAGCGACGAGCCGACCTTTCCGTCGGCACGCAGCGCTTCGATGTCCTTGTTGACTACATCACGCAGCTCGCGCATGCGGGTCCATTTGGCCAGCAGGGCTTCGTCAGGCGCGCCCAGATCTGAATAGGTTTCCATAAAGATGGACTCTGAGCTGCCGAAGACCTTCCAGGCTTCCTCAGCGGTGAAGCTCAGGAAAGGCGCCATCCAGCGCAACATGGCGTGCGTGATCTGGTGCAGCGCGGTCTGTGCGCTGCGCCGGGCCAGCGATTTTGGTGCCGTGGTGTAGAGCCGGTCCTTGAGAATGTCGAGATAGAAGGAGCCCAGGTCTTCGCTGCAGTAGATCTGCAGTTTGGAGACCACCGGGTGGAACTCATAGACCTCGTAATGCGCCAGGATGTCGGCTTGCAACTGGGCCGCGCGGCTGAGCGCGTAACGGTCGATCTCCAGCATCTGCGCCAGCGGCACCGCGTCGCTGAGCGGGTCGAAGTCGCTGATGTTGGCCAGCAGAAAGCGCAGTGTGTTGCGGATGCGGCGGTAGGCGTCCACCACCCGCGCGAGGATCTTGTCGTCGATGGCCAGGTCGCCGGAGTAGTCGGTCGATGCGCACCACAGGCGGATGATCTCGGCGCCCAGCTTGCCCGAAACCTCTTGCGGTGCCACCACATTGCCTTCACTTTTGCTCATCTTGCGGCCCTTGCCGTCCACCGTGAAGCCGTGCGTCAGCAGGCCCTTGTAAGGCGCGTGGTCGTACATCGCGCATGAGGTGAGCAGCGACGAGTGGAACCAGCCGCGGTGCTGGTCATGGCCTTCAAGATATAGATCGGCTGGCCAGGTGGATTGCGCCGCGTGGCTGTGGCGAAGCACGTGGTCGTGCGTGGTGCCGGAGTCAAACCAGACGTCAAGGATGTCGGTGCTCTTGATGTAGTTGGGCGCCCCATGCTCGCCATCCGCGCCGATGATGGATTCGGCCGTGGCCTTGCTCCAGGCCTCAACGCCGCCGGCTTGCACCATGCTGGCTGCCTGGTCCATGATTTCCATGGTGCGCGGGTGCAGCTCACCGGTGGCGGTGTGGATGAAAAACGGCAGGGGCACGCCCCAGTTGCGCTGGCGGCTGATGCACCAGTCGGGCCGGCCGGCGATCATGTCGCGCAAGCGGGCTTTGCCGTTTTCCGGATAGAAACTGGTTTCCTCGATGGCGTCCAGCGCCAGCTGGCGCAGGGTTTGTGGCGCCTTGTCTTTGGTGAAAACGCCAACGCCCTCGTCCATGCGCACAAACCACTGGGCGGCCGCGCGGTAGATCACCGGCGTCTTGTGGCGCCAGCAATGCGGGTAGCTGTGCGTGATGTTTTCGGTGGCAAACAGGCGGCCGGCATCGCGTAGCGCGTCGATCACCAGCGGTGCGGCTTTCCAGATGTTCAGCCCGCCGAACAGTGCGAGTTCGTCCACATAGCGGCCGTTGCCCTGCACCGGGTTCAGGATGTCGTCGTAGGCAATGCCGTTCGCCACGCAAGAGTTAAAGTCTTCCACGCCGTAAGCCGGCGAGGAGTGCACGATACCGGTGCCGTCTTCGGCGGTGGCGTAGTCGGCCAGAAACACCGGGCTCAGGCGCCGGTAGCCCGCATCGACGTCGTGCAGCGGATGCATGAAATTGAGCAGCGCCAGATTTTTGCCCGGGGTAGTGGCCAGCACGGTGCCGGTCAACTCATAACGCGCCATGCACTTTTCCACCAGCACCGAAGCCAGCAGGAGGATACCGCGCTCGGTGTCGACCAGTGCGTACTCCAGTTCGGGGTTCAGATTCAGCGCCTGGTTGGCCGGGATGGTCCAGGCGGTGGTGGTCCAGATCACGGCGAAGGCGTCTTTGTCCAGACTTTTCAGGCCAAAGGCCGCAGTGAGCTTTTCCGGCTCGGCACTTTTGAAACCGACATCCAGGGTTTGCGACTTCTTGTCGGCGTATTCGATCTCAAATTCGGCCAGCGAGGAGCCGCAGTCGAAACACCAGTAGACGGGCTTCAGGCCGCGATAGACAAAGCCGCGCTCCATGATGCGTTTGAGCGCGCGGATCTCGTCGGCTTCGTTGCCGGGGTTCATGGTCAGGTAGGGGTTGGCCCATTCACCGAGTACGCCCAAGCGTTTGAAGTCTTCTTTCTGCGCAGCGATCTGTTCCGTGGCAAAAGTGCGGCTCTTGGCCTGCACGTCGTCTCTGGAAAGATTGCGGCCATGCAGCTTTTCGATGGCGTTTTCGATCGGCAGGCCGTGGCAGTCCCAGCCCGGCACATACACAGCGTCCAGGCCTTTGAGCTGGCGCGCCTTGACGATCATGTCTTTGAGAATCTTGTTGGCGGCGTGGCCGATGTGGATCTGGCCGTTGGCATAGGGCGGCCCGTCATGCAACACAAACTTTGGCTTGCCGGCGCGCACATCACGCAGCTTTTTATAAATGCCCTTGTCGTCCCACTCCTTGACCCAGCCCGCTTCGCGTTTGGGCAGGTCGCCGCGCATCGGAAACGGCGTGTCGGGCAGGTTGAGGGTGCTGCGGTAATCGGTCTTGTTGTCGGACATGGAAAACTCTTGTTGAGGCGGCCTGGTGAGGCAAGGCTGCCGGAAATGCTGTTCGGGTTGACAAGCCTTGCGCCGGAGAGTGGCGGGGCCAGGGGCGACGAGATCGTCTAAATTCGGTCGCGCGTCGTCTGGCGGCTGGTTTCCGTGTGCATGGACGCAAAAAATGCCCGAGCGTCATCGCAGTCCCTGGCAATGCCCGCCTTGAGGCTGTCCAGACCGTCGTACTTCAGTTCGTCGTGCAGTTTGTGTAGCAGTTCCACGCGGATGATTTTACCGTATGCCTCCTCGGCGCCCAGGCTGGCGGGCCAGTCCAGGCAATGGGTTTCCAGCAGCACCCGCCCGCCGTTGACATCGTCCGGGTCAAGCGTGGGGCGTATACCCAGGTTGGCAACGCCGGGCAGGGGGTCCGGGCCCAGGCCGAAGACCTGCACTGCGAAAATCCCGCTGGCGGCAGGCTTCCAGTGCGAAAAGCGCAGGTTCAGGGTGCGAAAACCGAGCTCGCGTCCCAGCTTGCGGCCGTGCACCACGTGGCCGGAGATGCTGTAGGGCCGGCCCAGCAGACTGGCCACGCGACTCATCTGGCCTTGCCCTAGCGCATCGCGCACCGCCGAGCTCGACACCCGTGTGTTGCTCACTTCATAACTGTTCATGCGTGCCACGTCAAAACCCAGGCGCTCACCCGCCGCATCCAGCATGGTGTAGTCACCCGTGCGTTTGGCGCCGAAGCGGAAGTCGTCGCCGACCAGTACGTAACGCACGCCCAGGCCCTTGATCAGCACATCGTCAATAAAGTCTTCTGCCGGCTGAGCCGCCAGCCGCGCATTGAAAGGCAGCACCACACACTGGTCGATGCCGCAACGCGCCAGCTCGGTCAGCTTGTCGCGCAGTGTGGCAATACGCGCCGGTGCCAGTTCGGGCTTGCGGGTGACCGCCGCGAAGTAGTCGCGCGGATGCGGCTCAAAAGTCATCACGCAACTCGGCACGCCCCGGTGCTGTGCCTCGTTCTTCAGCAGCGCCAGCATGGCCTGGTGGCCCCGGTGCACGCCATCGAAGTTGCCTATGGTCAGCGCGCATTGAGCTGCGAGTCGGGGATGGTGGTAACCGCGAAAGATCTGCATGCTGCCAATTATCGTTTTAATAGCGCCACAGGTCGGCTGGGTGCGGGTTGAAGCGGCCAAAGCCCCTGCACGGTGAGCTTTGTCATGAATTCGCTGTATATTGAGGCGTCAGGTATTTTTAAGTCCGGTTCCATGCGTTTTTAAACCAGTGGAGGTTCGTTTGAAGGTCTTGAAGCTCTCAGCCCAGGGGTTGCCACAGTCGTGGATCAGCCTCGAACAAGCCGTGTTGCACTATGCCTCGGAGGAAGTGCGCTGGGAGATGGGTGCGCGGGTGGCGACCTTTCACGGTGGCCACAATGCGGTGACCGGCAACCAGTCCATCATCAACGTCAACAGCATCATCGGCACCAAGGGCGTGCCCAACATCAACCCCTTCAACCTGAAGCCGGGGCTGACCAACGGCAAGCTGTTTATCCGCGACCGCAACATCTGCGCCTACTGCGGCGACCACTTCCATGAGGAAGACCTGACCCGCGAACACATCATCCCGTTTGCGCAAAACGGCATCGACACCTGGATGAACGTGGTCACCGCCTGCCGGGCCTGCAACCACCGCAAGAGCAGCCGCACGCCCGAGCAGGCCCACATGCCGCTGCTTTACACGCCTTACGTGCCCAGCCTGTGGGAAGACTTCATCCTGCGCAACCGCCGCATTCTGGCGGACCAGATGGAGTTTCTGATGGCGCATGTGCCTAGGACCTCGCGGCTGCTGGTTTGAGTTCGCGGGCTAACTCGGACCACCGCGAAGCCCTGCGCCTTTACTTGTATCGCCCGGCGCGATGAGATTTCTGCGTATCCTCTTGCAGCTCGTCATCCTTGTGATGGGCGGAATTGGGCTGGCGGTTCTGATTTTCCAGCCGGTTCCTCACCTGACAAGGATCTTCGGATTTTTCGTTTTTGTTGCTTTTCTTCTGGCGTTAACGCTGGCTCTCAAAGAGCAGACCGAAGAACGGTTATTGACGAGCCAACAACCCACCTTCAGTTCGCTAGGGAAGGTCTGAACAAGCCTGCTTCACGAGCAAGTTGAGGGCATCAAGTTGGCGCGTGAGCGCCAAGTGCCGCTTGCAATACGTGTTGTCAGGGAGTTTTGGCCTCATTCCCCGCCTCATGCCGCTTTCGGACGGACCACTCCCGTCATCGCCATCAACTGTTTGCGCGCCATCCACAAGTTCGACAGCGCAAACAGCGTGACGACGTGCGCGGTGTTCTTTGCAAGCCCGCGAAAGCGGGCCTTCACCAATCCGAATTGCCGCTTGATCACGCGGAATGGATGCTCCACCTTCGCGCACACGCTGGCCTTGCGGTGTTCTTCCTTCTGCACCTTCGTCTTGGCCCTGCCTTGAGGCAGCTTGGCAATATCGCTCGGCCTGGCAGCGATATGCCACTGCACATTGCGCTTCACTCGGCTCGACGCGCCGCGATAGCCGGAGTCAGCCCAGACCTGTTCTTCCTTGCCATGCAGCAGATCGCCGACCTGCTCGACATCCGCCTCGTTCGCTGCAGTCGTGGTGACGGTGTGCACCAGGCCGCTATCCGCGTCTACTGCGATGTGGGCCTTCATGCCGAAGAACCACTGGTTGCCCTTCTTGGTCTGATGCATCTCAGGATCACGCTCGCCGTCAGCGTTCTTCGTGGAACTGGGCGCGGCAATGATGGTGGCGTCAACGATGGAACCGCGCTTGAGCAGCAGGCCCTTGCGCGCCAGTAGCGCGTTGACCACCTTGAGCATGTCGTCGGCCAAATCGTTGGCCTCCAGCAGGTGGCGGAAGTTCAGGATGGTCGTCTCGTCCGGAATCGGTTCGTTCAAGCTCAGGCGCGCAAAGCTGCGAAGCGAGGCGATCTCGTACAGTGCCTCTTCCATCGCCGGGTCGGAGAGTGCAAACCAGTTCTGCATCAGGTGCACCCGCAGCATCGACTCCAGCGCGTACGGCCTGCGGCCGCGGCCGGCCACCGGGTAGTGCGGCTCAATGATCTTGAGCAGCACCTTCCACGGCACTACCAGCTCCATCTCTTCGAGGAACACCTCGCGCCGGGTCTTCTTGCGCTTACCGGCATACTCCGCATCCGCAAAACTGATTTGGCTCATCGCCCAGTCTCCCTTGCATCAATCAACGCGCGACGGCATGATTGGTGGACTTGTTCAGACCTTCCCTAGGCATCGCCTTGGGTCTTGTAGGCATATTTTGCGCATTCTACGGATTGGGTTTCATCATCGGTAATCAACCCATGCCTGATGGCAGCGGTACATGTCGCGCCTTGTGCGGACTCACACTGTTGGCCGCCCAATTGTTCGGCGAAACAGCGGCAAAATTTTTTGCGTTCTGCCTGTGGTCGGGGGTTGGGCTGTTTCTCTGCCTTGTGGGCTACAAACTGAGTACGCGGCGTGGCGCCTGACTGGTGCGCCAAATCGCCGTTGAGTCCAGAAACTCAGTAAGTCAACTCCAGCACCACCACATGGTTGCCGCTCACCGGCCAGGTCTGCCCGGTGATCTTTTCTCCATTGAAGTCTGCTGAAATCGGGCGCATGCCTTCTTGCAGGAGATTGATTTTCGAGCTTGAAACGCCGGCGCCTGCAGGGGGCACACCCGGCAGTGCGGCTTGGCTGTCAAACATCATCCTGTCACGCTGCGCGTCGAAGTAGCCGCGCGGGCGGGTCATCGTGATCGTGGATTTGGCGGCCTTGTCGGCCTCGGGGATGCGCTCTGCGCGCAGGTTGATGATCTTGCTGGAGCGCGGGAAGGGGCTGCGGTAAATGTGGGTGGTGGCATAACCGGTGGCCTGTATCGCGAACTCGTATGGAACACCTGGCTGCGCGGTGAAGGGCCCCCACATGCCGTCGGTGCCGACGGTTTTGCTGTGGACGGCGTTGCCTACACGTGCTCCGGTGGCGGGGTCGGTGGCGTAGACCATCAGTTGCGCGCCGGGCAGTGGCAGGTTGTTGGTGTAGTTGCCGGAGGCCGGGTCGGTCGGGCTCAGGCCCAGGCCGGCGAGCTTGCCGTTGAGCATGATGGGTGTTTCAGGCTGGATGGCCAGGGTCTGTGGGGCCTTGCCGGTGATGAAGCGGTAGGTCGCCTCAAAGGCGGCGGGCGAAAACGAGGTCTCGCGGTGATCGACGCGCGGCAGCACGATATTAGTCGCGCCCTTGAGCGCAGGCCCGTCAAAAGTCACATTGGTCGGTGTGCCTTTTGCGCCTATCCAGAGGCCGTCAGGCTGGGCAAACTTGTCGTTGTTGTCCGAGCGCAGGGTCAGCCACTTGACTGGGCCGCTGACTTCGTCGCCGGCGGCGTTTTTCGGTGCGTTGAGCCCGGTCAGGAAGGGGCCGGTGCCGGCAAATTCATTGAACTCGCGAAAACCCTTGATGGCCTGCACGCCGTGATTCGGTGTACCGCCCAGGACGGCATGGCTCACGCGTGAAGCGCCGCCGCCGTTGTAGATGTAGTTGCGGATGGCGTTGCCGCCGCGGGAGTTGCCGACCAGCACAACCTGGCGCGCGCCCGTGGCTTGCAGCACCTTGTCGACCTCGGACTTCAGGAAGGCCATGTGCTCGGCGGTCGATGTGCGGCCAGGCTGGGCCTTGCCGTCGTCGTCGCGTGCCACAGGGTAGGGCACATCGATCGCGTGCAGGCGCTCGCGCGGCCAGCCGTTCGACTCAAAACGCCAGATCGTGGTCTGCCACAGTGCTGCGGTGTCGCCGTTGCCATGCACAAACACAATCGGCGGGTGTTGTTCGGGTGTGGGTGATGTGGCGCAGGCGGCCAGCAACAAGGTGCTGGCGACCAGGGTGAAGAGCGTGCGGCGAGTTGTCATGGTTGTCTCCTGATTGTTGTTGTTGTGATCGTGATCAGGCGAAAACGCCTGCTGTGTCTTGCATGCGGGCCGAGACCTCACCCAAGTGATGCAGCGTATCGCCGAATGTCATTTCCAGCTGCGTCAGCTTCTTGAAGTAGTGGCTGACGATGTACTCGTCGGTCACGCCGATGCCGCCGTGTAGCTGTACCGCCTGCTGGCCGACAAAACGCATGGAAATGCCGAGCTGGTACTTGGCGCGGGCCATCGCGGCGCGGCGTTCTGCGGCCGGTGCATTGAGCTTGAGCGATGCGTAGTAACTCATGGAGCGGGCCAGCTCCAAGTACATCTTCATGTCCGCCACGCGGTGGCGCAGTGCCTGGAAGCTGCTGATGAAGACGCCGAACTGCTTGCGGGTGTTCATGTACTCGACGGTGATGGCCAGGGTTTTGTCCATCACGCCGACGGCTTCGGCGCAGCTGGCGGCGATGCCGATGTCTGTCCCATGCTCAAGAGCAGTCAGCCCGTCCAGCGTGATCAGTGTCGCGGGCGCATCCTTGATCATCACGTCGGCGGCGCGGCCACCATCCTGCGTGACGTAGCCACGGGTGGTGACGCCAGGGGCCGTGCGTTCCACCAAGAACAAGGCGATCTTGCCGTCGGCCTGTGCCGGAACGATGAATGCGTCGGCCTGGTCGCCGGCGGGTACTATGCTTTTAGTAGCAGACAAAGTCCAGCCGGCGGGGGCTGAGGTCGCTTTTGCCTCACAAACATCGAGTTGGTAGCGGGCCTTGCGCTCCTGCGAGGCCAGCACCACGAGGGCTTCGCCGCTGGCAATCTTTGGTAGCCACGTGGCCTTGACGTCTTCGGGCGCGTAACCCGAGAGCACAGCGCCGGCAATCAGCGACTGGGCCAGCGGTTCGGCCACGATGCCGCGTCCCAGCTCTTCCATCACCACCATGCCCTCGACCGGGCCCATGCCCATGCCGTCGTTGGCTTCCGGGATGTAGAGGCCGCACAGGCCGAGTTCGGCGAGCTGGCCGTAAGCCTCGCGCGAGAAACCGCCGGCCTTGGCGATGCCGCGGCGGCGCTCGAAGTCGTAGCCCTTGTCCACCCATTTGCGGACGGCGTCGCGCAGTTGCTCCTGGTCGTCAGTGAAATCGAAATCCATGTTGTTGTTCCTTCTGGTCAGCCGAGCACGAACTGCGAAACGATATTGCGCTGAACTTCATTCGAACCGCCGTAGATCGTGGTCTTGCGCAGGTTGAAATAGGTCGAGGCCAGCGGCGCATTGGCGACGACGCCGCCGGGAAATCCACCGAGCGCCCCTGCAGTAGCGTCGCCCTGCCAGCCGGCTTCCATGGCTTCCTCGATGAAGGGCAGGCTGAAGGGGCCGGCGGCCAGCATCATCAGTTCACTGTAGCGCTGCTGGATTTCGCTGCCGCGAATCTTGAGCAAGCCGGCGATGTCCAGTGAGTTCTTGCCGGACTTCTCGGCCGACAACACGCGCAGCACCAGCATCTCCAGCGCGACCACATCCACTTCGAGTTTGGCGATTTCGTCCCGGAAACGCATGTCGTCCCACACACCTTCGGCCTTGGCAATACGCTTGAGGCGCTCCAGCTCGCGTTTGGCGCGGTTCACGTCGGCGATGTTGGTGCGTTCGTGGCTGAGCAGGTGTTTGGCGTAGGTCCAGCCCTTGTTTTCTTCGCCGACCAGGTTGTTGGCCGGCACCTCGACGTTGTCGAACCAGACCTCGTTGACCTCGGCCTCGCCGTCGAGCAGCACGATGGGCCGCACAGTAACGCCGGGCGACTTCATGTCGATCAGCAAAAAGCTGATGCCGGTCTGGGGTTTGCCTTCGGTGCTGGTGCGCACCAGACAGAAAATCCACTCGCCGTACTGACCCAGCGTGGTCCAGGTCTTCTGGCCGTTGACGATGTATTTGTCGCCGACGCGTTCAGCGCGGCATTTGACTGACGCCAGGTCGGAGCCAGAACCCGGCTCGCTGTAACCCTGGCTCCACCAAACGTCACCGCTGCCGATGCCGGGCAAGAAGCGCTGCTGCTGCTCGGGCGTGCCGAAGGCCATGATCACCGGCGCAACCATCACCGGGCCGAAGGGCACGACGCGTGGCGCACCGGCCAGCGCGCACTCTTCCTCGAACAGGTGTTTTTGCACTGCGTTCCAGCCCGGACCGCCGAACTCTGTGGGCCAGCCGTGGCCCAGCCAGCCTTTTTTGCCGAGAATTTTTGCCCAGCGCTGCATGTCGTCGCGGCTAAGGCGCAGGGCGTTGTGCACCTTGTGCGAGATATCAGCCGGCAGGTTGGCACCCACCCAGGCGCGTATGTCTTCGCGAAATTTTTGTTCTTCAGGGGTGAAAGCTAGATCCATAAACGGCATGTCTCCAATTGGTTCGGTAACTTCACATTTTTAGCACGGTCGTTCGGAATTTTATGTCCCAGTTGGGACAAATAGCGAGCGATTCCGCCTTGCAGAACCCGCAGGCGCTGCAAGCCCGGGCCTGCCCGGATAATCGACGCATCTTGCCGTCTTACCGCACCATCATCAGCGCCCTCAGTGTCGGCCAGATTCTTGTCTGGGCGATTTTGTATTACGGCTTTGCCTCCTTTGTGCTGCCCATGCAGCGCGACATGGGCTGGAGCCAGCCCGACATCATGGGTGCCTTCACGCTGGGCCTGATGGTCTGGGGGCTGGCGACTTATGCGGTGGGCGCGGCGATTGATCGCGGGCGCGGTCGTGCGGTGCTGACGGGTGGCGCACTGCTGGGCGCGGTCGGTTGCGCGCTCTGGTCGCAGGCGCACAGCCTGCCGCTGCTGTACGCGGCCTGGGCGGTGCTGGGGCTGGCCATGGCGATGACGCTGTACGAGCCCGCCTTCATGGAGATCACCAAACGCTTCCCCGAGCGTTATCGGCAGGGCATCACGACCCTCACGCTGGTCGGCGGTTTTGCCAGCACCCTGTCGTTTCCGGCGGTGGCCTGGCTGCAGGCCCGCCTGGGCTGGCGGCCCGCGCTGCTGGTGATGGCGCTGACCCTGTTGCTGGTGGCCCCGCTGCATGCGTGGGTGCTGCGCGGGGCGTGGAAGCGCCCCCGGGCAGCCGGCGCCGCGCCGGCGGAAGTGACGCAAGACCAGGCGACATTGCGCGAGGCCATGCAGGGCTCTACCTTCTGGCTGCTGACGGCTGCCTTCACCTTTTATATCTTTGCGATCTCGACCATCTGGTCCCATCTAATGCCGGCCTTCGAATCACGCGGGTTGACGCAGACCGAGGCGGTGGCCGTGATGGTCTGGTTCGGCCCGGCGCAGGTAGCGGGGCGCTTCGCCTTTTTATGGCTGGGGCGTGCGCTGAACCAACGCACGCTGGGGCTCGCCGTATTTGCGCTGTTTCCTGTGTCGCTGGCGCTGTTCGCGCTGGGCCGCGAGCCTGCGGTGCTGCTCGCCTTTGCGGTGCTCTTCGGCGTGGCCAACGGGCTGATCACCATCGTGCGCAGCAACATCGTGCCGGATTTTTACGGCCGCGAACATGTGGGTCGTATCGGCGGCGCCATGTCGGGCATCGCGCTGTGCACGCGCGCCGCTGCGCCCTTTCTGGCGGCCTGGGTGCTGGTGGGGTTGGGCGGCTACACCGGCCTGCTCTGGGGGCTGGTGGGCATGGGGGTGGTGTCTTTCGGCTTGTTTGCGCTGGCGCGTCGGCCGGCGTCCCGCGCATCACCGCGATAATTGAGCACAGGTTTTTCTCTTTATGCCTCTCCCCAAAAACATCGTCATCCTGATTTCCGGCAGCGGCTCCAATATGGCCGCCATTGTTCAGACCGCGCAGCAGCAAGGATGGCAGGAGCAGTTTGGCGCGACGGTCGCGGCCGTGATCAGCAACCGGCCCGACGCGGCCGGCCTGCAGCTTGCGCAGTCGCTGGGCGTGGCGGCGCAGGCGCTGGACCACCGGGCCTTCGAGTCGCGTGAGGCCTTTGACGCCGCCCTGATGCAACTGATTGACGGTCACCAGCCGGCGCTCGTGGTGCTGGCCGGGTTCATGCGCATCCTCACGCCGGGTTTTGTCGGCCACTATGCGGGACGATTGATCAATATCCACCCCTCGCTGTTGCCGGCATTCCCCGGCCTGAACACGCACCAGCGCGCCATTGACGCGGGCTGCGCGCAAGCCGGTTGCACCGTGCACCAGGTCACGGCCGAGCTCGATCACGGCCCCATCCTCGCGCAGGCAGTGGTGCCGGTGCTGCCGGGCGACACTGCCGACACACTCGCCGCACGGGTGCTGATCGAAGAGCACAGGCTCTACCCGCTGGCGGTGCGCCGCTGGCTGCAGGACGAGCCCTGAGCGCCACCGACACAAAAAGATACCGAGCCAATACCTGAGTTGTTGAAACTGTTGAATCCAGGCGGCGGATGAGCCCGTATTCAACTCAGCCGTTGATCTCCCTTCCGGATGTCGGCTGATTGTTCAACTTCCTCAAAGGTATTCACATGCAAACGAAACACAAACTGGCTTCCATCGGCCTTGCTATTGCCATGTCCATGGCAGCTGCCCCCTCATTCGCGAAAGTCATGGTGGGCGGCGCGCCCATGCTGCCTTCCAAAGACATCATTGATAACGCCGTCAACTCGAAAGACCACACCACACTGGTGGCCGCCGTCAAGGCTGCTGGCCTGGTGGACACACTCAAAGGTGCGGGTCCCTTCACGGTTTTTGCACCTGTCAACAAAGCCTTCGCCGCGCTGCCAGCTGGCACGGTGGACACACTGCTCAAGCCTGAGAACAAGGAGATGTTGACCGGCATCCTGACCTACCACGTGGTGGCAGGCAAGATGGACGCAGCCGCGCTTAAAAAAGCGATTGCAGATGGCAAAGGCTCTGCTTCACTCAAGACCGTTGCAGGCGGATCGCTGACTGCCAAAATGAAGGGTGGCAAAGTGATGGTGACTGACGAAAAAGGTGGCACCGCGACCGTGACCATCGCCAACGTGTACCAATCCAATGGCGTGATCCATGTGATCAACAAGGTTCTGATGCCCAAATAATTCCGCCCCGCCCCCCCCGGCGGCGGGTCTGAAATGAAAAACCCCCGCACGGCTTGCGCCGAGCGGGGATTTTTTTGTCTGGCAAATTACTGCGCTTGTGAAAGCTGATGCAGCGCCGCCCTCACGATGCTGGCCGCATCCACGCCGAAGAACCCGCGCAGCGCAGCGCGTGTGTCGCTTCGGCCGAAACCGTCGGTGCCCAGCGTCAGATAGCTGCGGCCCGGCGGCAGGAAAGCGCGAATGCTCTCGGGTACGGCGCGCACGTAGTCGGTGGCGGCGATGATGGGGCCCTTACTGGCTGCCAGTTGCTGCGCGATGAAGGCCTGAGTCGCTGCTTCACCGGCCAGCGCGCGCTGCTGGCGGGCGGCGCCGTCGCGCGCGAGTTCGCTCCAGCTGGTCACGCTGTAGACCGCGGCATCCACACCTTGGGCGGCCAGTTGCTGCGCTGCTTTGATGACCTCGGTCAAAATGGCCCCGGAACCCATCAAGGTCACTTTTTGAAGCGTTTTCGGGGCTTGGCCCTCGTCTGGCGGGCGTGAATAGCTATCAAAATAATAGCAACCCCTGAGAATGTCAGCTTCCGCGCCGGGCCGCAGATCGGGCTGGGCGTAGTTTTCATTCATCAGGGTGACGTAATAAAACACGTCCTGTTGTTCCACCATCATCTCGCGTATGCCCTGGTCGATGATCACCGCCAGCTCGCAGGCAAAGGCCGGGTCCCAGGCCTTGCAATTGGGAATGGTCGCAGCCACCAGATGGCTGGAGCCGTCCTGGTGCTGCAGCCCTTCGCCGCCCAGCGTGGTGCGGCCCGAGGTCGCGCCCAGCAAAAAACCACGTGCGCGCTGGTCGGCGGCGGCCCAGATCTGGTCGCCGACGCGCTGAAAGCCGAACATCGAGTAGTAGATGTAGAAGGGGAGCATCGCCAGCCCGTGCACGCTGTAGCTGGTGGCTGCCGCCGTCCAACTGGCCAGCGCGCCGGCTTCGCTGATGCCTTCTTCGAGGATCTGGCCATCGAGTGCCTCGCGGTAGCTGAGCACCGAGCCGATGTCTTCCGGCGCGTACTTCTGGCCCACACTCGAATAAATACCCACCTGCTTGAACAGGTTGGCCATGCCGAAGGTGCGTGCTTCGTCCGCAACGATGGGAACGATCCTGGGGCCGAGTGACGCGTCCTTGAGCAGGCCGCCCAGCATGCGCACAAAAGCCATGGTGGTGCTCATTTCCTTGCCGCCAGCTGTCAGCGCGAATTGGGCGTATGCCGGCAGGGCGGGTAGAACCACGGTATCGGCAGTGGTTTCGCGTTTGGGCAGGTAGCCGCCAAGTGCCTGGCGCCTCGCATGCAGGTAGGTCATCTCCGGGCTGTCGGCGGCGGGTTTATAGAAGCTGAGGCTGGTCGCCTGTTCGTCGGACAGCGGCAGGTTGAAGCGATTGCGAAACTCGATGAGGTCCGCGCCGTCGAGCTTTTTCTGCGAATGCGTGGTCATTTTTCCCTGGCCGGCGCTGCCCATGCCGTAGCCTTTTTTGGTGTGCGCCAGGATGACCGTGGGCTGGCCGCTATGGTTGGCTGCCGCCGCATAAGCCGCATGGATTTTCACCAGGTCATGGCCCCCGCGCTTGAGTCGGTCGATCTGCTCGTCTGTCATGCCTTGCGCCAGTCGGGCGAGTTCTTCGTTCTGGCCGAAGAAGTTGTCGCGGTTAAAGCGTCCGTCTTTCGCGGCAAAGGTCTGCATCTGGCCGTCCACCGTGTGGGCAAAAGCCTGGGTCAGCGCACCCGTCAGATCGCGCGCGAACAGGCCGTCCCAGTCGCTGCCCCAGACCAGCTTGATGACCTTCCAGCCGGACCCCAAAAACAGTTTTTCCAGCTCGTCGATGATGCGGCCGTTGCCGCGCACCGGGCCGTCGAGCCGCTGCAGGTTGCAGTTGACGACCCAGACCAGGTTGTCGAGGCCTTCGCGTGCAGCCAGGGTCAGGGCGCTCATCGATTCGGGTTCGTCCATCTCGCCGTCGCCAAACACGCCCCAGACCTTGCGCCCGCCGCAGTCGAGCAGGCGGCGGTGCGTCAGGTAGTGCATGAAACGCGCGTGGTAAATCGAGCTGATCGGCCCTATGCCCATGGAGCCAGTGGGGAACTGCCAGAAGTCCGGCATCAGGTAAGGGTGCGGGTAGCTCGACAGGCCTCTGGCCGAACCGTCGCCGTGCGCCGGCGCCGACAGCTCCTGCCGGTAAAAACCGAGATCCTTCTGGTCGAGCCGGCCTTCGAGGTAGGCGCGCGCATACACGCCGGGTGCGCTGTGCGGCTGAAAAAACACCAGGTCGCCACGATGCTGACCCTCATTCAGCCCTTCACGCGCGTGGAAGAAGTGGTTGAAACCGGTTTCAAACAGGTCGGCCGCACTCGCATAACTGGCGATGTGGCCGCCCAGTTCGGCCGAGCCACCGGATTCGGCCTGATTGGCGCGCACCACCATGGCCAACGCGTTCCAGCGCATCAGCGAGGCCAGCCGCTCCTCGATCGCCAGGTCGCCGGGGAACACTGGCTGCTCATCAACGCTGATGCTGTTGACGTAGGGCGTGGACAGCTCCGGCGTCCAGCCGACGCGCTGCTCGCGCGCCAGCCGCGCCAGTTGGTCGAGCACAAAGCGGGCGCGCGCCTGGCCCTGCGTTGCGGCCAGCGCGGTGAAGGCCTCACGCCACTCGGCGGTTTCCTGGGGGTCGGTGTCGGGCGGCGGGGGGGAGGGCGTGTCGTGCAGAAGGGTGTGCAGTGGCAGGGGTGCATTCATGGACCCAATATACGCAGAAGTGCGCGGCATGAGTGACCGTGACGCGTCGCGCACGCGGATTGTGAAGCATAAAATGCCGCCAACAATGAGATTTTTGGAATATGAAGCTGGATGCCATTGACTTACGTATTCTGGACGAGCTGCAGCGCGACGGAGCGCTGTCCAATGTCGAGTTGGCCAGGCGCGTTCACCTGAGCCCGTCGCCCTGCCTGGCCCGCGTCAAGGCGCTGGAAGCGGCTCGGGTGATTGACCGGTATGTGGCCATCGTCAATGCGGTCGCGCTGGGGCTGGGCCTGATGGTGTTCATCTCCATCAGCCTGCGTTCACAGAGCAAGGAATCACTGGCCGAGTTTGAGCGGCGCATTGCCGAACACGACGAGGTGATGGAGTGCTACCTGATGACGGGCGACAGCGATTACTTGATCCGCGTGGCGGTGGCCGACATGGGCGCGCTGGAAAAATTCATTCTGGAACAACTCACCCCGATTCCGGGCATCGACAAGATACGTTCGAGCTTCGCGCTCAAGCAGGTCAGGTACAAGACCGCCTTGCCGCTGCCGGCCGCCTGACCCGGCTCAGGCTACCGGGGTGCGCTGCGGCTCGGTCTCGCTGTCATTCAGCGCTGGATGCGAAACCTCGATGGCGTTGATTTTGGCTACCAGATCCACTGGTCGTATGCATTCTTCAGGCGGAAGGCTCGCCAGTTCGCCGGCGCTGTCGACAAACTGGACATACTTCTTCGGTCCCGGGCGCATGCGCCGCAGCCGGCTTTTCAGGCTGTCAATGATTTGCTGGCCGGTAGGGTGCTCGGGCGTGCCGTGCCATATGGCAATGTGCAGGTTGAAGGCGTTGGGCTCGTCGAGCTTGTCAGACAGTCGAATGCAGTCGGCCAGAATCTTGGTAGACACCTCGGATACGGCCTCGCGGTTGACCGGGCCTTCGATCAGCATCAGGAACAGGTTTTCTTCATATCGCACCACTGTGTCCATGTCGCGTGCCGCGCGACGCAGGATTTCCCCGACACGCGACAGCGCGACGCTGCGCTTGTTGTCGTTGAGTTCGTCGGGGCTGGACGCCTGGTCCAGCCAGCTCACCAGCATGATGCCGCATGCCGAACGCCGACGGCGTGCGCGCAGCAGCATTTGCGCCAGCCGGTTGTCGATCACCCGTGGCAGCATCAATCCGCTGGCCGGATCGTAGTTGGCAAGGGCAGCAATGCGATGGTTGGAAAACAGCGCCGCCCGGCTTCGCCAGGCCAGCACAAAAAAGATCCAGAGCAGGCCGACCATGGCCGACAGCACGCCGGCAGCCTGCGCGGCCTCGATGTTCATGAACCAGCGCGCGTTGTGGAAGATGCGCGCCAGCGCCGCCAGTGCGATGGGCGCGATGCCCATCAGCAGAAGCAGGTTCCAGGCCTGTCCGCGCACGGACATCCAGAGCAGACTGCCCAGAATCGACAAGGTGGCGAACGCCAGCCTCAGGTTGCGCAGGTCGCGCGGAATGAAGTTCCGGTCCATCGCCATCAGCCCCGCCATCAACAGGCTGCCGGCGGTGACGGCCAGCAGCAGCCTGTAGATAGGTGGGTGGCTACTGCGGGCATAGCT
>NZ_JACDDD010000086.1 GCF_013817205.1 Polaromonas sp. | reverse complement strand
ACCGGCGATGGCGGCGCAGAGCATCATGCCTTCGGCGCCCAGGTTGACGATGCCGGCTTTTTCGTTGATCAACAGGCCCAGCGCGGCAATCGCCAGCACCGTGCCCGCGCTCAGGGTTGCGGCAATGAGCAGTGCGGTGGAGTCCATCAGCGAGCTCCCTTGCGGAAAGTGATGCGGTAAGCGATGAGCGTGTCACAGGCCAGCAAGCTGAACAGCAGCAGGCCCTGGAACACCCCGGTCAATGATTTGGGCAGGCCCAGGCGCGACTGCGCCAGCTCACCACCGATGTAAAACATGCTCATCAAAATGGCCGAGCACACCATGCCTGCCGGGTGCAGACGCCCGACAAACGCCACAATGATCGCGGCAAAACCGTAGCCGGCCGGTACATAAGGCGTGAGCTGGCCGATAGGTCCCGCCACCTCCAGCGCCCCGGCCAGGCCGGCCGCCCCACCCGAGGTCAACAGCGCCACCCACAAGGCCTTGCGCGATGAAAAACCGGCATAACGCGCCGCCGCCGGCGCCAGCCCACCGACCTGCTGGGCAAAACCCGCGTAGGTGCGAAACAGGAAGACCCACAGCGCTGCTGCACCAGCCAGGGCAATCAGCAGGCCGATGCTGACGCGCGATCCGCTCATCAGGCGCGGGACCTGCGTCACCGCCTCAAAGGTTTTGGTCTGCGGAAAGTTGTAGCCCTGCGGGTCCTTCCACGGGCCGAACACGAGATAACTGAGCACCATGTCGGCCACATACACCAGCATCAGGCTGACCAGGATTTCATTGGCGTTGAAGCGGTCGCGCAGCAGCGCGGTGATGCCGGCCCAGAGCATGCCGCCCAGCACACCGGCGGCAATGATGGCCGGGATGATCCAGGGCCCGGTTGTCTTGTCGGCCAGCAACGCCACGCCACCGGCCGCCACCGCCCCAATGACAAACTGGCCTTCGGCGCCAATGTTCCACACGTTTGAGCGAAAACACACGGCCAGCCCGAGCGCGATGATCAGCAGCGGCGTGGCCTTAACCATCAGCTCGCCCAGCGCGTACGGCGATTTGATCGGCTCCCAGAAAAACACCTGCAGGCCGCGCACCGGGTCTTTGCCCAGCGCCACGAACAAGCAAACACCAATCAGCACGGTGATGGCCAGCGCCAGCAGCGGCGAGCCGAAGGTCCACAGGGGGGACGGCTGGGGCCGGGCTTCAAGCTTGAGCATGGCTGGCTCCCGCTGACTTGTCGTTCCACAACCCGCTCATCCACTGCCCCACCAGCGCCACCGTGGCGTCGGCACGCGGCAAGGAAGGCGAAAGCTGGCCCTTGGCCATCACGTACAGGCGGTCGCAGATGTCGAACAGTTCTTCCAGCTCCTCGCTGACCACCAGTACGGCGCAACCGCCGTCGCGCAGCTTCAATATCTCGCCGCGTATCTGTGCGGCCGCCCCGACGTCCACGCCCCAAGTCGGTTGCGAGACGATCAGCAGCGTCGGATTCGCTCCGATCTCGCGCCCGACAATGAATTTTTGCAGATTGCCTCCCGACAGCGACTGCGCCGCTGCACCCGGCCCACCGGCCTTGACCTTGAAGCGCTCGATGATGTCGGCGGCCTGCGCGCGCAGGACGCGCAACTGCAGCCAGCCACCACGGCCGACCGCGTTGCGGCGCGTGAGCAGCAGGTTGTGCGCCAGGCTCAGCGCCGGCACCGCACCCCGGCCCAGCCGTTCCTCGGGCACAAAATGCAGGCCCAGCGCGCGGCGCTGCGCCGGGTGGAGCTTGCCCACACGCTGACCTGTCACCTGCACGCTGGCCGCATCGCCCCGCGTGTCTTCACCCGACAACGCATACAGCAGTTCCTTTTGCCCGTTGCCCGACACACCGGCGATGCCGACCACCTCACCGGCACGCACCGCCAGACTGATGTGTTTCAGGTCCATGCCGAACTGGTCTTCGCGCGCCAGGCTCAGCTCACGCACCTCCAGCACGGTGGCGCCCAGTGCCACCTCGCGGTGCTCCAGCGCCGGCGGCTCAGCGCCAATCATGAGCCGGCTCAAGGAGGCATTGGACTCCTCGCGCGGGTCGCACACCCCGGTGACCTTGCCGCCGCGCAGCACGGTGCAGGCGGTGCAGAGCTCGCGTATCTCATGCAGCTTGTGGCTGATGTAGAGAATGCTGCAGCCGCCCGCAGCCAGCTGGCGCAGGGTGACGAACAGGTTCTCCACCGCCTGCGGCGTCAGCACAGAAGTCGGCTCGTCAAGAATGAGTAGCTTCGGATTGGTCAGCAGCGAGCGCACAATTTCAATCCGCTGGCGCTCGCCCACGGCCAGGGTGTGCACCGGCCGCGTCGGCTCCAGCTGCAAACCATAGGCTTCACTGGTGGCGACGATGCGGCGCGACACCTCCGCGAGAGTAAAGTCCCCCCCCAAAGCGTCGCTTTGCGCCGCCTCCCCCCGGGGGGCGCCGGTCTTGGGGCGGCCCGGCGCCCGGTGACTTTTGTCCAGTCCCAGCCAGACGTTCTCTGCCACCGTCAGGGTGTCGAACAGGCTGAAGTGCTGGAACACCATGGCGATGCCCAGCGCGCGCGCCTCTTGCGGGTTGCGCACCGTCACGCTGCGGCCATCGATCCGCATGCTGCCGGCATCGGGCTTGACCGCGCCGTAGATGATTTTCATCAACGTCGATTTGCCGGCGCCGTTTTCGCCAAGCACGGCGTGGATCTCGCCGGGCTGGACCGTTAGCGACACATCGCTGTTGGCCACCACGGCCGGGTAGGCCTTGGTGATGCCAGTGAGCTGAAGGCGCGGTGGCGCGCTAGCATCTGCCGGGGCAGAGGAGGTGGAGGTAGTCATTGTCTCGTGTGGAATAGTTTTTATAGATGTTTTAGGGCTCTAGCCCTTAGCTGGTATGCATTAGCAGCTATTGTTTTTGTAGCGAGGCCGCCACGGTCTTGGCCCGTTCACGCAACCACTTGGCCGAAGCGGAGGCGTGTGTGCGTTCATGCCAAAGCTGGTAATACATCATGGGCGGGAAGTCCACCGGGCAAGGCAGAATTTTCACAGGCAGCGTTTGGGCAAACCGTTCGCAGTACTGCCGCCCGGTCGTCAACACCAGCAGGCTCGAAGCGACCATGGCCGGGATCAGGCCGAAATGCGGGCAGCGCGCGCTGATGTTGCGCTGCAGGCCCAGGCTGTCGAGATGCAGGTCAATCACGCCCTTGGCGCCCGGGTGGGTCGGCGTGGGCGCAATGTGTTCAGACGCCAGCCAGGTGGAGCTGTCCCAGCCGCGCCGCACCGCCGGGTGGTTGGCCGCAACCAGGCAGACCACCTCGTCGCCAAACAGGCGCGCCATGTGCAGGTCGTCCGGCGGCGCCGGCCAGTTGCCGATCACCAGATCAACCTCACCCTGCGCCAGCCGCGCGCGGTAGTCAAAATCGCCGGACAGTGCGTGGATGTCAATCTGGCACATCGGCGCCTGGCTCTTGATCTGCGCCACCAGTTGCGGCAGAAACTGCGGGTCCATGTAGTCGCTGCAGGCCAGGCTGAAGGTGTGGGTGGCGGTGGCCGCATTAAAACCGCGCGCATCACTGAACAACACCTCGGCGGCCCGCAGTATGCTGGCCGACGGCTCGATCATGCGCAGGCCGGCGTCAGTAGGCACCATGCCGGCGCCTGAGCGCACCAGCAAGGGGTCACCGGCCAGATCGCGCAGGCGCTTGAGCGCTGCGCTGACGGCAGGTTGATACATTCCCAGGCGGATGGCGGCGCGTGAAACGCTGCGTTCGGTCAGCACGGTGTTCAAGACCCTTATGAGATGGAGGTCTATCTTGTCGAATAAGGCCTGGTCTTTCATACCTTTTTGTGCATCGCACCGATATGACGACGGGTATACCGGCCTCGAACGATTGGGTTTACCCTAGTCAACATGAACATGTCATCACCTCTCAACATCATTCGATTCGTCAGGGGGGGCCAGCTGGTCTCGCTTGTCAATGTACCACCCAGCCGCACGCTGCTGGAGGTGCTGCGCGAGGACTTGGGGCTCACCGGCACCAAGGAAGGTTGCGGCGAAGGCGACTGCGGCGCCTGCACCGTGGTGGTGGGAGAAGCGGTCGATGGGAAGATTCAGTACAAGGCTGTTAACAGCTGCATCAAGCTGGCGCATTCGATAGACGGGCAGGCGCTTTGGACCGTGGAAGACATTGCCCCCACGCTTGTCGCTTCGCGTACTTCGCTGCCCCCCGAGGGGGCGCTGCGCCTGCGGCCCGGCGAAGCCGGTTCCGCGGCCCCGGCTGGCAACAGAGAAAGGTTTGAACCAACACTGCATCCTGCGCAGCAGGCCATGGTGGACTGTCATGGCTCCCAGTGCGGATTTTGTACTCCAGGCTTTGTCATGAGCATGTTCGGCATGTACCAAAACCATGTGTGTCAGGGCCGAACCATCACGCGCGAGCTGGCGCAACAGGAGCTGTCGGGCAATCTGTGCCGCTGCACCGGTTACCGGCCTATTTTTGACGCGGCGCAGCAGATGGCCGCGCTGCCTGCTGGACGCATTGATGAGGCTAACTTGCTATCAAAAATGGAGCTACTCGCGCCCGTTGGACGGGGGCCAGAGCCCGATTTGCCCTATAAATCTCCACGCACGCTGGCAGAACTGCTGGCGGTCCGCGCTGCGCATCCCGGTGCGCAACTGGTGGCAGGCTGCACCGACGTCGGCCTGTGGGTGACCAAAATGCACAAAGAGTTCAGCCAGGTGCTGGACGTGACACGGGTCGAAGAGCTGCGGCGCATCGAGCGTTACCCGCATCACATCGCCATAGGCGCGGCCGTCACGCTGAGCGACGCCTTTGCCGCTCTGGTGGCTGACCGACCGCAACTGCAGACCTTTGCCAACCGCTTTGCTGGTCTGCCGGTGCGCAACGCCGGCACC
Organism: Polaromonas sp.; assembly: GCF_013817205.1. GTDB lineage: Bacteria > Pseudomonadota > Gammaproteobacteria > Burkholderiales > Burkholderiaceae_C > Polaromonas. The sequence goes on along the minus strand of NZ_JACDDD010000086.1, from coordinate 10,846 downwards.
TTGGGCGGCAACGTGGCCAACGGCTCGCCGATTGGCGACTCCATGCCGCTGCTGATCGCGCTGGGAGCCAACGTTGTGCTGATGAGTACACGCGGCCACCGCGAGATGCCACTGGAGCTGCTCTACACCGGCTACCGAAAAAACGTGATGGCGCCCGACGAAGTGCTGGCCTGGATCAAGGTGCCGCTGCCGGAAGCGGAGGAAGTGCTCAAGGCTTACAAGATCAGCAAGCGGTATGACGACGACATCTCCGCCGTCTGCCTGGTGGTGAACCTGCAACTAGCCGGTGGCAAGGTTGCGAAGGTCAGCATAGGCGCAGGCGGTGTGGCCGCCGTGCCGGCCCGCGCCGTGCAAACCGAAGCCTTCCTGCGCGGCAAGGTGTGGACGCAAGCCACCGTGCTTGAAGCCATGCAGACGCTGCGAGACGAGTTCCAGCCTCTGAGCGACATGCGCGCCTCTGCCACCTACCGCAGCGAGGTACTCGGCAACCTGCTGCAGCGCTTCTGGCTTGAAAGCCAGGGTATGCAGCAGATCAACCTGGAAAGCTTCCTGCTCGAGGAGGCACAGGCATGAACAAGCGCGACAGTGACTTCACGGCCACAGAAGGCGGCGGTCCCGGGGGCGCGGCTGATGCCGGCGAGCGCAACATCGCGCCCGCAACCCACTCGCCGCACGCCCCCGCCACGCCCGGCCCGGCCATGGGCGTGTCGCGCCCGCACGAAAGCGCACGCGCCCAGGTGGCGGGCAGCGCGACGTATGTTGATGACATTCCCGAGGTCAAGGGCACGCTGCACGCGGCGCCGATTCTTTCGACCGTTGCACATGGCCGCCTGCGCGGTGTCGATACCAGCGCTGCGCTGGCCCTGCCCGGCGTGCGCGGCGTGGTGCTGGCGGCCGACATCCCGGGTGACAAGATGCTCGCCACCTTTGTCGGTGACGAGCCCATCTTCGCCACGGGCACCGTGCAACACATCGGCCAGGTCATTGGCCTGGTGGTGGCCGACACCGTGATGCAGGCACGTCGCGCCGCGCGGCTGGTCAAACAAAACATCGAGGCGCTGCCCGCTCTGCTCGGCCCGCGCGCGGCCCACGCCGCGCAGAGTTACGTACTGCCCAAGGTCGTGGTGCGCCGTGGCGAGCCCGAAGCCGCTCTGAAAAAGTCAGTACACACACTCACGGGTCAACTCGAAGTCGGCGGGCAGGAACACTTTTATCTGGAAGGTCAGGTCGCCTACGCCCTGCCGATGGAGCAGGACCAGTGGTGGATTTATTCCAGCACCCAGCACCCCGGCGAAATCCAGCACTGGGTGGCACATGCGCTGGGCATTGAGAACAACGCCGTCACGGTGGAGTGCCGGCGCATGGGCGGCGGCTTCGGTGGCAAAGAGACGCAGGCCGGCCACATGGCCGTGTGGGCCACGCTGGCAGCGCGCAAGTTCAAATGCCCGATCAAGCTGCGGCTGGACCGGGACGACGACTTCATGGTCACCGGCAAGCGCCACCCCTTTGCCTACGACTACAGCGCCGGCTACGACGACACCGGCCTCTTGACCGCGCTGCAGCTCACCATGCTGGCCGACTGCGGCTTCTCGGCCGACCTGTCCGGCCCGGTGGCCGACCGCGCCATCTTTCACGCCGACAACGCTTACTTTTTAAGCGACGTTGAAATCACCTCGCACCGCTGCAAAACCAACATGCAAAGCCACACCGCCTTCCGCGGCTTTGGCGGCCCTCAGGGCGTGATCGTCATCGAGGCCATTCTTGGGGACATTGCGCGCAAGCTGGGTCTGGACCCGTTGGATGTGCGCATGCGCAACCTCTATGGCGTCGGTCAACGTGATGTGACCCACTACCAGATGAAGGTGGAAGACAACATCCTCGCCCCACTGCTATCAAAACTGGAGCAAACCTCGCAGTACCGTCGCCGGCGCAAGGCTATTTCGGCATGGAACGCGAAGAGCCCGGTTATCAAACGTGGCATTGCCATCACACCGGTCAAGTTCGGCATCAGTTTCACTGCCACCTTTTTCAACCAGGCCGGGGCGCTGGTGCATGTGTACACCGATGGCAGCGTGCAGGTGAACCACGGCGGCACCGAGATGGGCCAGGGTCTGAACACCAAGGTGGCGCAAATCGTCGCCGACGAATTGGGTGTGCCGTTTGAGCGCGTGCGCAGCACGGCCGCCGACACCAGCAAGGTGCCCAACGCATCAGCCACTGCCGCCAGCAGCGGTACCGACCTGAATGGCCGCGCCGCGCAATACGCCGCCCGCAACGTGCGTGACAACCTGGCATCCTTTGCCGCCGGACTGGACGGCTGCGGCGCTGGCGCCGTACGCTTTCAGGGCGGCAAAGTCATCTCGCCTAAAGCGACGCGCAGTTTTGACGAAGTGGTCAAAGCTGCTTATGCCAACCGAATCCAGCTCTGGAGCGACGGCTTTTACCGCACGCCGAAAATTCACTACGACAAGACCACCCTGACTGGCCGCCCGTTTTACTACTTCAGCTACGGCGCCGCCTGCAGCGAAGTCGCCATCGACACCCTGACCGGCGAAAGCCGCGTGCTCAAGGTCGATATCCTGCACGACGTCGGCACCAGCATCAACCCGGCCATCGACATCGGTCAGATCGAAGGCGGCTTTGTCCAGGGCATGGGTTGGCTCACGACAGAACAACTGTTGTGGAATGACAAAGGCTTGCTAACGACCCACGCCCCCAGCACCTACAAAATCCCCGCCACCGGCGACATCCCCGAACACTTCAAGGTTGACCTGTGGCACGAAGCCAACCCCGAAGACAACGTAGGCGGCAGCAAAGCCGTCGGCGAGCCGCCCTTCATGCTGGCGATCAGTGTGTATGAGGCGCTGCGGGAGGCGGTGGGGGCGGTGAAGGCTGGGAACGAGCTGGTGGTGATGGTGGCGCCGGCTACGGCAGAAAATGTACTGAAGGCCGTCAAGTATCGGTAAGGTTTGATTGCCGTTAGTCAAGCGATGCCCGTCTTCGACGAGATGCGACCGTCATGGCCAGGTGCTTTCGGCCAGCAGCGGACGTCGCCGCATACGAGCAGACGTTCCGATCCAATTGCTCCCGCAGTTACCGATACGCGAGGCCGGACAGCTGCCAGGCCAGCTTGCGCCGGACGTTCGGAATGCGGGCCACCAGTGAAAGCAGCACGTTGCGCAGCCCGCGAAGGGCGCGCGGCGCGGTGGCCATGCGGGTCAGCCGATCTGCCAGTGTGAGCACCTGTTGCGCGATGGGCCTGCGCCGGGCTTCGTAGGCGTCCAGCGCGCCATCGTCTCCCGCCAAGGCAGAAACCAGGGCCTCACCCAGCGCTACGGCGTCCTGAATGCCGATGTTCATGCCCTGGCCTCCCGCGGGGCTGTGCACGTGGGCTGCATCGCCTGCGAGCAGCACCCGTCCCTGGCGGTAGGCGGCAGCGATTCGATGGTGGACCCGAAAGCGGGAGCCCCAAAGGACCGCCCGAACCACGGCCCGCGTGGCCTTCGGTCCGCGAGTGTCCAGCAGGGCTTGCACATAGGCCGCATCCGGTTGCTCGGGGGCGTCATCTACAGTAGCGACGATACGGTGGATCCCACCCGGCAAAGGCGCCACCACAACCATCCCCTTCGGCGAGAAGAATAAGATCACCTCGTTCTCTGGAACGGCCCCGTTTGCACCCAGCCTCACGTCGGCCAGCACGAAACTCTCGCCGTAGGTGCCGCCCTCAAATGCGATCCCGGCCTGCTGGCGCACCACGCTGTGCATGCCGTCGGCGCCCACCATAAAGCGGGCCTGAACCTGGCTGCCGTCGCTCAGGGTGGCGTGGACGCTGATGTCGTCCTGCGAAAACGACTGCAGCGAACACGGGCGCCGAACTGTTGCGCCCAATTCGCTTGCACGCTCCAGCAGCACGGATTCGGTCACGGCCTGAGACACCATGAGCGTGTACGGGTACACAGTCGGCAGGCGATCGAATTCGATCGGCACCAGGATGCGGTCGCGGTCGCGGACCGTGAAGCGCTTGGCATGCAGCCCAAGTGCCACCAGACGGTCCGACACGCCGAGGGGCTCGAGCAGCTCAAGGGTGCGCGCATGAACAACTGCGGCGCGCGAGGTGTTCGCGCCTTCCGCCTGGGCGTCGATGATGAGCGTTTTCACGCCTTGTGCGGAAAGCGCAGTGGCGAGCGCAAGGCCGGTGGGGCCCGCTCCGACGATCAGAACGTCGGTCTGCGCGGCAGGAATTTGGGCTTGGATTTCGGCTTGGATCTGGGACATGGCGTCGTCCTTTCGGTTTGGGTTAATATGTCAACAAGCGTTGATTATTGCGCCGACCCGATGAAAGTCAACACGCGTTGAAAAATAAACCTTCTAGCAAGCCAAACTTTCCGGCAGAGCCGCCGCTGAAGAAGTCGGACCGCACACGGGCCGCTATCCTCGAAGCGGCCCGGTCGCTCTTTGCCGAACGCGGCTACGACGGCACCACGGTCAGGGAGGTCGCGACTGCTGCTGTTGTCGACCCGGCCCTTGTCATCCGCTATTTCGGGAGCAAGGAGGAGCTGTTCGTGCGCGCCACCGAGTTCGAGCTGCACTTGCCGGACGTCGCGGCTATGAAAGGCAGCAACGAAGGCGAGGTGCTGGTCCGCCACTTCTTCGAAATTTGGGAGCTGGGGCCCTCTGCCACGGCGATGACCATCCTGCTCCGCTCTGCCGTCACGAATGACGCGGCCGCGGAGAAGATGCGGGAGATGTTCAGGCAGCAGGTGTTGCCTGCGGTCGCACGTCATGGCTCACGGACCACGGCCTCCATGCGGGCCGGGCTGATCGCTACTCAAATGCTGGGGCTGGCCCTGTGCCGCTATGTGCTGAAGCTTCCGGGTATTGCCTCGGCGACGCCAGAGGAGCTCACGGCCACCTTGGCGCCGACGGTTCAGGGCTATCTGTCAGGCAAGAAATGACGGAATAGGCGAGAGCAACTACCAAATTCATAGCTGTTTGCGCATATGCAGCGAGGGCTGGAGGCCGATTTGGCTTGCAACCTACCCTCCCGCTGTCACTTTCTGCTGGCTGAGGCCGCACATCGCCCGGGCGTGGCAGAATCGCCCGCCCAGCCAAACACAAAAAAGAGACAGTCATGAACCTTGCCATCGCGCAGTCCACCCCAACAGGGGCCGCCATTGGCGCCCTAGTCTCGAAAGCCTATGCCTTTGGAGACGTTGTCGAATGCGAACTCCTGCGGCGCAGCTTCAATCAGGTCTATGGACTCAAATTTGCCGACGGGCGTCGGGCTGTGGCGCGCCTGAGCGCCGAACGGCCAAGAGGCGCACCGATGATCGAGTACGAAGCCGCCCTGCTTGCGCACCTGCGCGCGCGCAATGTGCCGGTGGCCAACTGCCTTCCCACGCGCAACGGTGCCGTCGCCATGATGGTGACGCTGCCCGAAGGCGAGCGCCCCCTGATGCTGTTCGAGTACCTGGATGGTGAGATGACCGGCGACGCACTGCCGGATGTTGAAGCTTTCGGGCGCGGGCTCGCTTTGCTTCACGTCGCCGCCGACGATTTTGTGGCCACCACCAGTTACTTTGCGCTGGACCTGAACTACCTGCTTGAGTCTCCGCTGCGGCTGTTGCTGACAGCCCCGACGATGACTGAAGAACTGCGAGCCGAATTCACTGAGCTTGGTAGCCGCCTGCACCAACGCATCTCCTCGATGGAAGGCCTGACACGCGTGGTCTGCCATGGAGACTCGCACGGCCAGAACAACTTCGTGTCAGCAGGCAAGGGCGACGAGCGTATTGCTTCCTTCTTTGACTTTGACGACGCCGGACCGGGCTATCTTGCCTTTGATCTGGCCGTGTATGCATGGCACATGCATCCGCGTACGGTCAGCGGGAAACTTGACGAGAAAGCGCTAACCCGCTGGCAACACTTCATCGCTGCCTATCGAACGGAGCAGGCCATCACCGCCGCCGACCTGCAAGCGATTCCGTTCTTCATGGCCGTGCGCCATTTCTGGCTGCTGGGCGAGTGCGCCGGCCGGATTCCTGTTTGGGGTTCGCAAGCCATGCCGACGGCCTACCTTCGGAAGCAGGTGGAGATGCTGACGAATTGGGAGACATTGACCCTTCCCGAATCAAACGCTTAGTCATAGACTCAAGGGCATACTGAGGTCATCCATGCTCACCCCAGTCCATCTGCGCGATCTTCTCGTCGAGCCCACCCAGCACCCTCGCGACCAGGCACACCTCAGCGCCGCGAGCGGACTGGTGCGAGTGGGTCGATGGCTGTACGTGGTGGCTGACGACGAGCATCACCTCGGCATGTTGGAGGCTGACGAAGGCGCTGCGCAGCGGGTGCAGCTTCATCGCATCCTGCCCGGCGACTTGCCCGAGAGCAAAGGCAAGCGCAAGGCGCTCAAGCCCGACCTGGAAGCGCTGGCCCTGCTGCCCGCCATGCCGGGGCATCCGCATGGCGCCCTCCTCGCTCTGGGCTCGGGCTCCAAGCCGAATCGGCAACAGGCCTTTTTGATAAGCCTCGACGCCGACGGCAAGCCAGGCGCAGCCGCTCGCAGCATAGACCTGACAGAGCTGTACCAGCCACTGCGCGCAGAGTTTGCAGACCTGAACATCGAGGGCGCGTTTATCGCGGGCCAGCACCTTCATCTGCTGCAGCGCGGCAACAAGGGTGACGGCAGAAACGCCTGCATTGAGTACGCGTGGGCAGACATCCAGACCTGGATCAGCCGCGCACAAGCCAGCCCATCCCGCGCACACCGCATTACCGAATTTGCGTTAGGCCAGGGGGGCGATGTGCCCCTGGGCTTTACCGACGGCACACCGCTGCCCGGTGGGGGTTGGATGTTCAGCGCCGTGGCAGAAGACACCAGCGACAGCTACAACGACGGCGCGTGCGCAGGCTCGAGCATCGGCTGGGTGGGCGGCGATGGGAAATTGCAGCGGCTGGAGCCGATTGAAGGTGCCCCCAAGGTTGAAGGCATCGCGCTGGTCGGTGACGGCCGGCTGTGGATGGTGACGGATTCGGATGATCCGGAAATTGCGTCACAGTTGCTGGCGTTTGAACTGGATTGAAGCGGATATCGCCGTGACAGCGTCGCGCCACCCTGCGCGTGAGACTCAGGCCTTGCTATAGAGCCCCGAGTCGCCGCGCACTCCCAGCTTCTTGCGAAAAGCCTGTTGGTCAAAGGCTTCACTGGCAAGTTGCTTCAGCACAACAGCCTGGCCGGCGGCCAAGGCATCGGCGCTGGCCCATTCGACCACCGTCACCACATCAAATTCGCTGCTGTCACCGGTTTGCGTCAGAACATGTTTTTGCAGGCAGCCCGGCAGGCTGCACAGGGTTTGCTGAACCTGGCGAACCCGCTCGACAAACGCCCCCATCGACTGCGAGGGCACGACAAACTTGTCAACGCGGAAGACGGATGTGGAAGCACTGTGCAGGGATTCAGTGGTCATGGAAATACTCCTTTGATTAGACAAGCCGAATGCTTGCGGAAACACGAGCCTAAAACCTCAAGTAAAGTTGAGGTCAAGCACTTTTTCAAGGACAACCCATGGACAAGCAACTGGAACAGGCCGGCATTTTCCCCACCCTCTCGGTGGGCGACATGGCGCGGCGCAGCGGTGTGGCGGTATCCACGCTGCACTTTTATGAGAAAAAGGGGCTGATCAGCAGCAGCCGCACCGAGGGCAACCAGCGCCGCTATGCGCGCGAGATGCTGCGGCGCGTGGCTTTTGTGCGGGTTGCGCAGCGCGTGGGCATTGCGCTGGCCGACATTGAGGCGGCCCTGTCCACCCTGCCCGCCCGGGCCGCGCCCAGCCGTGCCGACTGGGCACGTCTTTCGGCCGCATGGCGGGCCAACCTCGACGAACGCATGGCGCAGCTCAAAAAGCTGCGCGACACGCTGGACGACTGCATTGGCTGCGGCTGCCTGTCAATTGATAAATGCCGGCTGCGCAACCCTTTTGACAAGCTCGGCGACCAGGGCGCAGGCCCGCAGCGCCTGTGGATCACGCGTTAGGACAATATTGACCCATCCAGGACTTTGCGGTCACAAGCGTTCTGAGTCAATGAAACAGCAGAGGGTACCCATATCGCTACTGGGCCACGCTGGACTGCCCCAACTACGGCGCCCCGCGCTATGTGAGCGAGACGCTGCGCACGCGCTTCTAGTACCGCAACACGGAAGTAGCAAGACGAAATGAAAGTGATGGATTCGTGCCCGAGGCAAGGCGCAAGCCGCAAGCCGCAGCGAAGGCTGTGCGCCTTCGCAAGGGTTGCAACGACGCCATGGGTGCGAAGGTGCGCTTTCATGTTTCGATACTTTCGGGTTGCGGTACCGGGGAAACACGGCTGCCGCCGCAGCGGCTCAAGCCAGATCGCGCGCGGCCTTGTCGATGGAGGACAACAAGTCTTGCAGCGCGTCAAGGTCGGCGGGCTTGACCAAGTGATGGTCGAAGCCGGCCTCTCGCGAGCGGCGCAGATCGTCGTCCTGGCCCCAACCCGTGAGTGCGACGATGGTCACCGGATGACCCGGGTAGCCGCTGCGGATGGCACGCGCAACGTCGTAGCCGTTCATGCCGGGCATGCCAATGTCAAGCAGGACTACCCTGGGCTGGAAACTTGCAAACATGTCGAGCGCTTCTACACCGCCGCGTGCCACGCGTACTTCGGCGCCCAGCAAGTCCAGGACCATGGCCAGGCTGTCGCCGGCGTCGTGGTTGTCGTCCACCACCAGCACACGCATTAGCGCAAGTTCTCCGGCCCTGCCAACTGCCACAGGCTCGCCGCCTGGCACGACTGCCGCCAGCGGCAGGCGCACCGTGAACTGGCTGCCTTGACCCACACCGCCGCTGTGGGCGTCCAGGCTGCCCCCGTGCATCTCGGCCAGGCGCCGTGACAGGGCCAGCCCGATGCCCAGCCCGCCCTGGGTGCGCGCGCTGTCGCGGTCACCGCGGCTGAACATTTCAAACATGCGCGGCAGCACGGCGGGGTCGATGCCGATGCCATTGTCAGACACGGTGACAGCAACAACATCAGCTTGTACCTGCGCACGCACGGCCAGGCGCCCGCCGGACTCGGTGTACTTCACCGCGTTGTCCAGCAGATTGGATAGGATCTGCACCAGGCGCACGTCATCGCCGTCGAGCCAGACCGGCCCGTCGGGCAGTTCTACCACCAGCTCATGGCCTGCCGCCTGAACCAGCGGGCTGGCCGTTTCCACCGCATTGCGCACGATAGCGGCGAGCTCGACGCGCTCATGGCGCAGCGACAGCGTGCCGCGGCTGATACGCGATAGTTCCAGCAAATCGTCCACCAGCCGCACCAAGTGATTGACTTGACGCTCCATCATCGCGTGGATGGGGGCGGACCGCTCATCACCCTGCGCATTGCGGCGCAACAAGGCCAGTGAATTACGCAGGGGTGCAAGCGGGTTGCGCAGTTCATGCGAGAGTGTGGCCAGGAATTCGTCCTTGGACCGGTCTGACTCGGCCAGCCGCGCCGCCTGCTCGCGGATGGCCTGGTCAGCGGCTTGTCGCTCGGTCACGTCCCGCGTGGTCCCGGCCACCGCCACCACCTTGCCTTCGGCGTCGAACACCGGGGCAAAGATGTAGTCGTAGATGCGCCGCCCGCCCGTGCCGGTGAAAGGGATCTCGCCGCGAATCGGCGCACGCGAATTGATGACCTGGTCGAGCTCTCGATCGTGCATGTCTGCATGCCACTGCTCGTAGCCCAGATCCATCCACGTCTTGCCGCGCACATCGGACACGCCCCAGGTTTTCAGCAAGGCGTCGTTGGCGTACAGGGCGCGATGGTCAAGGCCAAACACGTAGACGAAGTCAGGCGTGCTGTTGAGCGCGGTTTCATAGATGCGTCGCTGGCTTTCGGACTTGGCAATCAACTCTTCCTGTCGGGCCTCCATGGTTTTCTGGTCCGTCACATTGCGAAAGTAGACCGAGATGCCCTCGGGCGCAGGAAAAGTCGTGACCTCGTACCAGCGGCCCTGATTCGCGTAGAACGCCGTGAATGACGACTTCTCGCGCTGGTGCATGGTGCGGTGGTAAGCGCGCTCGAACTCCGTGCCTTCCAGCCCGGGATAGGTCTCCCACAACACCTTGCCTTGCAGAGAGCCAGGTTCGCGGTCAAGGATGCGGTGGGCTTCGCTGTTCACATAGTTGAAGCGCCACTGGCGGTCCAGTGTGAAGAAGCCTTCGGTGATGCTTTCGAGAATTGCGACAGCGTCGCTGTTGGCCTTGGCCGTAGCGTCCTCCACGCGGTGGATCAGGAATTCAAGCTCGCCCTTGTCATTGAGCACGGGTGAATTGATCGGTGCCCAGTAGCGCTCCTCGAAGCCTCCACCCTCTTCCGGGGGAAGCTGCACGTCGTAACGCTGGACGGCCATGGTGTGCGGCGTGCGCGTTGCCATGACGCGCTCCAGTGAGGCCAGCAGATTTTCGACGCCACTGTCGTCCTCGGCGGCCGGGTTGCCGGGGAACACTTCAAACAGGGAACGCCCGAAAATTTTCTCTGTCGTGTGGGTGATCCGCAAATAGTCTTCGCTCGCCGCCATGATCGTGAAGGCTGGATCAGTCTTCAAAACCAGAAGCGGCCCGGGGATGTGGCGAAAAATTCGCCTGATATCGCTGCTGGTCACGGCTGTAGGACAAGTGAATTCAGGCACCTGAGGACAAATAGACTCCGAAGGCTAATGCAAAAGCGGCGCAAATGTTTGTCAGACGATGCAGACAATTTGACACTTTCTGGTGCATCGTTGGGTGCATGCAACGCCCCCCTGGCTTGTTTTCGGTTCAGCCCAGGCAGCGCGGGCCAC
>NZ_JACDDD010000085.1 GCF_013817205.1 Polaromonas sp. | reverse complement strand
TTCTACAGGCTGATGCAGCAGGCCGTGGTCACCGATCCGGTGACTTACGCCGACATCGTCCTGCCCGCCGAAGAATCACTGGAAATAGCCTAGTGGAGCTAAGCGGATACCCCTTATAAATAAACAGTATATTCCTCAGATACGATTCAGCCAAGCGCATCCGGCGCCAAGTTTCTAATGCTATCAATTCAATAGCTGCACACGCCCGCTCTTAAAGGGTAGGCTCATGTTTGGATGCTCAGCCTTGTATCCGGCCAGGATTTCGCTTGCGTTTGCCCAGCCAGACCACGATGCCGGTGATCGACAGCAGCGCCGTCACCAGCCCGGCTATAAACACGACGATGCGTCCCGCCATGCCAAGGGCCTGGCCCGAGTGCAGCGGGTATTGCCACTGCATGATGGTGTCGCCGGCCGTCCCATCGCCGCGGCGCAAAATCCCCTTGTTTTCACCGCTGGTCGCATCGATGTACACGCGCGTGTCGCCATAGTAGGCAATGTCCTGGTCGCTGTGAAAGCGAATGCGGTAGATGCCCTTTTTGTAGTCCAGCGAAATGCCATCAGGCTTGGTCTCTCGCCCGCCCTCCTTGCGCAGAGCGGCCTGTGCAAGAACAAGCGCCTTGTTCCAGTCGACCGCCGGCTGCGCCAGCGGCTGCGACAAAGCCCGCGCTTTTTGTATCGGGTCTTTGGTGACCGGCGAAAACAGTTCCACCGCGGGCGTAAAAACTTCAACGCGCAGGTTCAGATAAACAGAGGTGAAGCCAATGACCAGCAGCACCGCCCAGAACCACAGGCCCGCGGCGCGATGCAAATCAAAATTGAAGCGCCCGGCATCACCGTTCCAGCTCAGGCCGAATGCTTTCCAGAGCGGGCCTTTCTGCGGAATAGCCAGGTAAAACGCAATCAAGCAATTCAGCGTCAACAGCATGGCCACGCCACCCATCAACCACATGCCTGATTTTTCCGGCAGGTGCAGCTTGTAATGCAGTTTGTAAAGGAAAGGAATCAGGTCTTTTTTCTCGGTGCTGAGAACACCGAATTGACGGCCGCCCAGGATGTCCCCGGTCACGGGGTGCACAAACACCTGGGTGTGGGGCAGTTCGAAGGGTTTTCCGGTTTGGGGATTGGTGCGTGGCGTGATCCAGCTCAGCACCGATTCGCCGGGCTCGCGGCCCACACGCATGAAGCTTGTCCTGGCTTGCGGATAAGCCGCTTCAATTTTTTGTGACAGTTCCGACAGGGACAGCGCGGGTCCGCGCTCCTCAGCGAGGAACAGTTCGGGGTTCAGGCTTTTGTCGAACTCGCGGTAAAACGTGATGACGCTGCCGGTCAGACCGGCAATGATCAGGAAAACCGCCATGAACAAACCGGAGTAGCGGTGAATGACCACCAAGGCGCTTCTCAAGCGCTGGAAATTTTGCATGCGCGATTTTACGCATGGCACCTCCTCTTACGGCTTTGCAATCCTTGTCCATCGCCGGGATTCAACACCCACATACAGCGCCTTGCCGGCCAGCAACGAAAGCACAAAGGCCGCCAGCATGCCCAAGGCATTGGGCAGCAACTGCGCGGGCCACACATGGCTGACCAGCGCGTTGACCAGCAGGCACACCGGGAAGTGAATCAGGAAGACCGAGTACGAGATCTGACCCAGCTGTTGCAGCCACGGCGCCTGCAGCGCTGTCCACCGGCCAGGCTGCAGCCAGACCAGTGCGATGGCCACCACCATCGCTACGGCCAGGCGGCCTCTGAAGTCCAGCGCCAGCGCCACACCACCCATCACCGCGATGGCCAGCAGCCACCACACTGGCCGGGGGCTGCGCGAAGCCCACCAGGCCATCATGCCCAAGGCGTAGGAGCCGAAGAAATACAGAGCCGTCGCGTCCAGGCCAGCATGCCGGTTGAAGACCAGCAGCGAGGCCGCCGCCAGAACCAGCACTGTCCAACGTTGCCATTGCTTCGGCACCCAGGTAAAAAGGCACACGCTGATCACGAAAAGCTGAAAATCAATCGCGACGTACCAGAGGCCGGCGGACAAAGCCTCTTGACCCACCAGATCCTGCAGAAAAAACACGTGCGCCACCAGTTGCCAAAGACCAGGCGCTTCAGGCACTGAGGGGTGCGCAAACCACGGGCGTACAACAGCCGCAACCGCCACGCAAATGATCACCGCCACCACCAGTGGCAAGGCCAGCCGCCGATAACGACGCAGAATCAGTTGACCCGGCCGGGCGGGTTTGTCCATTTGCAGAGATGCCAGTGCGGCAGCAGCCAGAAAGCCGCCCACCACCAAAAACACCTGCACCGCCATGCGACCATAGTCATACAGCCAGCTGATCAGGCGTGGTGCAGCGGTTTGAACCACATCAGACATGGGCCCATAAAAAGCCAGGTGGTGCCAGACGATGAGCATGCACGCCAGAGCCTTCAGGGCATCAATGCCCGGCAGGCGCTGCGGGGAGGGCGTCAAGGCGGGCCGCTTGTCGAAGCGTGAAACCGCAGGGGCACGCTTATGCGCAGACCCGCTGGCGTGCTTCCTGATACTCGCGCTTGAGTTGCGCAACATAGTCGGCCGTGCTTTGCACTTTGCTCACAGAGCCGATACCCTGGCCACAGCCCCAGATGTCTTTCCAGGCCTTGGACTTGCTGCCCTCGCCACCGCCGAAGTTCATGGTTTTCAGATCGCCTTCGGGCAGGTTGTCGGGGTCCATGCCGGCGGCAATGATGGACGGCTTGAGGTAGTTGCCATGCACGCCGGTGAACAGGCTGGAGTAAACGATGTCGTCGCTGTTGCCGTCAACAATGGCCTGCTTGTAGGCGTCCGATGCGCGGGCTTCTTCGGTAGCGATAAAGGCTGAGCCGATGTAAGCGAAGTCTGCACCCATGGCCTGCGCAGCCAGCACGGCGCCACCGGTGGAAATGGCGCCGGACAGCGCCAAGGGGCCGTCAAACCACTGGCGAATTTCCTGAATCAATGCAAACGGGCTTTTGACACCGGCGTGGCCTCCTGCGCCAGCGGCCACAGCCACCAGGCCGTCTGCGCCTTTTTCAATTGCCTTGCGCGCGAACTTGTTGTTGATGATGTCGTGCAGCACCACGCCGCCATAGCTGTGCGCCGCAGCGTTGATGTCTTCGCGCGCGCCCAGTGAGGTGATGTAAATCGGTACCTTGTACTTGACACACATTTCCATGTCGTGGTCCAGCCGGTCGTTGGACTTGTGCACGATCTGGTTGATCGCAAACGGCGCCGCCGGCTTGTCCGGATTCGCAGCGTTGTAGGCTGCGAGGGTCTCGGTGATCTCGGCCAGCCAGTCCTCCAGCTGCGCCGCCGGCCGCGCATTGAGCGCCGGCATCGCGCCCACCACACCGGCAATACACTGAGCAATCACCAGCTTGGGGTTGCTGATGATGAACAGCGGCGAGCCAATGATAGGCAGCGGGAGATTGGCTAGGGGCGCGGGAAGTCTGGACATGGTGTCTCCGGTCGATTCAGCAGGATTTTGAACGAAAAGTGGCTGTAGCCCTTGTCAATCGGGTGACAGCAGCTATCGAATTTATAGCAAAAGAGCTGCTCAGAAGGCTGCTCAGAACGCCTCAAGAGCCAGCGCAGTGACGCTGTCGGCGCCATCGACAATGCTGTCACGCATGCCGGGAGCCTTGCTCAGCAGGTGGTCAGCATAGAAGACCGCCGTGGTGATTTTGGCCTTCATGAAGTCCACATCATCGCCAACGGCGAGCTCTTCCTCGGCCACCAGCAGCGAGCGCGCCAGTTGCCAGCCGGCGACCAGGTTGCCGGCCAGCATCAGGTAGGGCACGCTGCCCGCAAACACTGCGTTCGGCGATGCCTTGGTGTTGCCCGCAACAAATTCCACAACGTCAACAAACGCTTCACGCGCGGCCTTCAGGCGCTTGGCGACGGTCTTCGCAGCGGCACCGCCGTGCTGGAGCAGCGCGGCTTCGGTTTTTTCGATCTGGTTCGCGATGCCTTTGGCGGTCTGGCCGCCGTCACGTGCGGTCTTGCGGCCGACCAGATCATTGGCCTGAATGGCGGTCGTGCCTTCGTAAATGGTCAGGATCTTCGCATCGCGGTAATACTGCGCCGCACCGGTTTCCTCGATGAATCCCATGCCGCCGTGCACCTGCACGCCCAGCGAAGTGACTTCCAGGCTCATCTCGGTGCTGTAGCCCTTGACGAGCGGGACCATGTATTCGTAGAAGGCCTGGTTTTGCTTGCGCACGTCGGCGTCCGGGTGGTGGTGCGAAGCGTCATAGGCGGCAGCTGCGACCGAGGCCATGGCCCTGCAGCCTTCGGTGTAGGCGCGCATGGTCATCAACATGCGCTTGACGTCGGGGTGGTGGATGATGGGCGCACTGGCGTTGATGGAACCATCGACCGGACGGCTCTGCACACGGTCTTTCGCAAAGGTCACGGCCTTCTGGTAGGCGCGCTCGGCAATCGCAATGCCCTGCATGCCAACGGCGTAACGTGCCGAGTTCATCATGATGAACATGTATTCGAGGCCGCGGTTTTCCTGGCCGACGATGTAGCCGACAGCGCCACCGTGATCGCCGTACTGCAGCACCGCCGTCGGCGAAGCCTTGATACCCATCTTGTGTTCGATGCTCACGCAGTGCACGTCGTTGCGCGCGCCGAGTGCGCCGTCCTTGCCGACCATGAACTTGGGCACCACAAACAGGCTGATGCCCTTGACGCCTTCGGGCGCGCCAGTCACGCGCGCCAGCACCAGGTGCACGATGTTCTCGGCCATGTCGTGCTCACCGTAGGTGATAAAAATCTTGGTGCCAAAAACCTTGTACGTGCCGTCGGGCTGCGGCTCGGCGCGGCTGCGCACCATCGCCAGGTCGGAGCCGGCCTGCGGCTCGGTCAGGTTCATGGTGCCGGTCCACTTCCCGCTGACCAGCTTCTCCAGATACACCGCCTTGAGCTCGTCCGAGCCGGCCGTCAACAGCGCTTCGATCGCGCCGTCGCTGAGCAGCGGGCACAGCGCAAAACTCATGTTGGCCGAATTGAGCATCTCGCCGCAGGCCGCACCTATGGTCTTCGGCAAACCTTGTCCGCCAAAATCCACGGGATGCTGCAGTCCTTGCCAGCCGCCCCCGGCGTATTGTTTGTAAGCCTCCTTGAAGCCCGGCGTCGTGGTGACGGCGCCGTCTTTCCAGCTCGATGGGTTCTTGTCGCCCTCCCAGTTCAGCGGTGACAACACGCCCTCATTGAATCTGGCGCACTCCTCGAGCACGGCCTGTGCCGTGTCGAAACCGGCATCTTCAAATCCCGGAATCTGCGCCACGGCATCGATCTCGGCGAGGTGCTTGATGTCAAACAGCATGTCCTTGAGGGGGGCTTTGTAGCTCATGTCTTTGTTTCCGCGAATATCGTCAGTCCCGCAGGATTCGCGGGCGCAAAAAAAGGGCGCCGTTGCGGCGCCCTTGTCTTCTTACAGGGCCTTGACCAGCTCGGGCACGGCCGCAAACAGGTCGGCTTCCAGCCCGTAATCGGCGACGCTGAAGATCGGTGCTTCCGGGTCCTTGTTGATCGCGACAATCACCTTGCTGTCCTTCATGCCAGCCAGATGCTGGATAGCGCCGCTGATGCCGGCAGCGATGTAGAGCTGTGGCGCGACGATCTTGCCGGTCTGTCCAACCTGCCAGTCGTTGGGCGCATAACCCGCGTCCACTGCCGCGCGCGAAGCGCCCAGTGCCGCGCCCAGCTTGTCGGCCAGCGGCGTCATGATCTCGTTGAACTTTTCGGCGCTGCCCAGCGCGCGGCCGCCGCTGACGATGATCTTGGCGGCGGTCAGCTCGGGGCGGTCGCTCTTGGCGATTTCGCTGCCGACAAACACCGACTTGCCGCTGTCGGCCTCGCCACTGACCACGTCGATCGCGGCGGAACCGCCGCTGGCCGCTGCTACGTCAAAACCGGTGGTGCGCACCGTGATCACCTTGGTTGCATCAAGGCTCTGCACGATCGCAATCGCGTTGCCGGCGTAGATCGGGCGCTCGAAGGTATCCACCGCATCAACCTTGGTGATGTCGGAAATCTGGCCGACGTCAAGCAGCGCTGCCACACGCGGCGCGATGTTCTTGCCGGATGCGGTGGCAGGGAACAGGATGTGCGAATAACCGGCGGCCAGGGCGATGACCTGGGCAGCCATGTTTTCGGCAAGGCCGTGTTCAAAGTGTGCGCCATCCACGTGGATGACCTTGGCGACGCCGGCGATCTGGCTGGCGGCTTGAGCGGCTGCGCCAGCGTTCAGGCCGGCCACCAGCACATGCACGTCACCGCCGCACTGGGCGGCTGCGGTTACGGTGTTCAGGGTGGAGGGACGAATGGTGGCGTTGTCGTGTTCTGCGATGACGAGTGCGGTCATGGTGTGACTCCTGGGAAACTGTTGATGTCTACTTTGTTCCGGCCTGGCAAATTTGATTCGCCGACCGTTCGATCCCCGCTGCGCGGGGCCCCTCGTCCGGGGCGAATCAAATTACTTTGGCTTCATTGCGCAGCTTGTCTACCAGCGTGGCGACGTCGGGCACTTTGATGCCAGCGCTGCGTTTGGGTGGCTCGCTGACCTTGAGCGTCTTGATGCGCGGCTTGACGTCAACACCGAGCTCTTCCGGCTTGATGTTGTCGAGCTGCTTCTTTTTGGCCTTCATGATGTTGGGCAGGGTCACGTAACGCGGCTCATTCAGGCGCAGGTCGGTGGTGATGATGGCCGGCAAGGTCAGGGACAGGGTTTCCATGCCGCCATCAACTTCGCGCATGACAACAGCTTTGCCGTCGGCCACATCGACCTTGGAGGCAAAAGTCGCTTGCGGCCAGCCCAGCAAGGCGGCGAGCATCTGGCCGGTCTGGTTGCAGTCGTCGTCAATCGCTTGCTTGCCCAGGATCACCAGCTGCGGCTGTTCCTTTTCGACCAGGGCCTTGAGCAGCTTGGCGACGGCCAGCGGCTGCAGCTCTTCGGCGGTTTCCACCAGGATGGCACGGTCGGCGCCTATGGCCATCGCGGTACGCAGCGTTTCCTGGCACTGTGCCACGCCGCAGCTCACGGCGATGACCTCGGTCACTACGCCTTTTTCCTTGAGGCGGGTGGCCTCCTCGACGGCGATCTCGTCAAACGGATTCATGCTCATCTTGACGTTGGCGATATCGACGCCAGTGCCATCGGACTTGACGCGAACCTTGACGTTGTAATCAACAACACGTTTGACGGGGACCAGGACCTTCATGGGGAGAACTCCAGAGTTAGTGATTGACGTTCACGTAAAGCGTTTGATTCTATGCTGCAGTTGCACAACAGAGCCCTGCTGCGGCGACATGGCATCAGTCGCAACACAAAAACGAACGACCGTTCTATTTCATTATAGAGACCGAGGAAGACCTGATTAGAGTCGCGGACCCAATACCCTGTTGCCCGGGCGACAAGTGAACACGCCGTAATTAACAGACCGATGGGTCGGTTAATTGGGGTAAGTAGGGACAGACCGCACCGCATCGCTGGCATACAGTCAAGTTTCCGGACGAAACGGCGGGTTGACCCCCCTATCGTCCCCACGAGTAACCTGGTCAGCTCGCTGACCATTCCGGAGTACTGAATGAAGATCAAACCCATCGCCGCCGCGCTGCTGACTGTATGCAGCGGACTCGCTTCCGCCCAAACCGTGCTGACTGTCTCGAGCTGGCTGCCGCCCACCCATTCGCTGAGCATGGCGCAAAAGGAATGGTGCGATCTGCTTGAGAAAAACACGACCGGCAAGATGAAATGCAACATCCTGCCGCGCGGCGTCGCGGCGCCCCCGGGCACCATGGATGCCATCAAAAACGGGCTGGCCGACGTGTCCTACACCGTGCACGGCTACACACCAGGGCGTTTCGTTTATACCCAGATGGCCGAATTTCCTTTTCTGGGCAACACCTCCGAGCCGATCTCGGTCGCCTTCAACAAGGTGGCCATGAAAAACCCGCAGTTCCAGGCAGAACACCCAGGTGTGAAGGTACTGTCCTTCTTCACCCACGGCCCGGGCATTGTTTTCAACACCAAACGGCCAGTGACCAACGTGGCGGACCTGGGCGGCCTGAAGTGGCGCGTGGGCGGCGGCATGGTCAATGAAATCTCGAAGAATCTGGGCATGAACGTCACGCTCAAGCCCGCGCCGGACTCGTATGAATTACTCTCCGGCGGGGTCATGGACGGCACGCTGTTCCCGGCCGAGTCCACCGAGTCGTTCAGGATCGACAAGCTGATCAAGCACGCCACAACCTTTCCTGGTGGCCTGTACAACACCAGCTTTGTGTTCATGATGAACCAGGCCAGATACGACAAGCTTTCTGCCGATGAAAAGAAGGCCGTTGACGCCATCTCCGGCGAAGTGGCCGCGCGTATCTACGGTCGCGGCTGGGACAAGGTGGATCGCCGCGCCATGGGCCTCATGCAGGCCAACAACGTTCAGGTGGTCAAGGCGGACGCCTCGTTTGTAGCCGACGTCAAGGCCAAGACTGCACCGCTGGAGCAGAAGTGGATCAAGGATGCCGAAGCCAAGGGCCTGAAAGATGCGGCGAAGGTACTGGCCGAGTTCCGCGCCGAAATCGCCCGCCAGGAAAAATAAAACCCCACCCGCTACGGCTATGCAAGCGCGGCCTCATGGACAATGAGGCCGCGTTTTTTATGGATTGAGGCAAAGATTGAACAAGCTTGTTGAAATGGTATGCGGCCTGCTGGCCGCAGCCGCCCTGTTCGCCATCATGGCGCTGACCTTTTTTGACGTCGGTGGCCGCAAGATACTCTCCAACTCGATTCCCGGTTCGCTCGAGCTCACGGAACTGCTGATGGTGGTGGTGATTTTCGCCGCCCTGCCGCTGGTGTCCCTGCGCGGCGAACATGTGGTGTTCGACTCGCTGGACACTTATCTGCCGGCCGCAGTGCGCCGGGTTCAGCGTGCCTTCATGCAGCTTGTCTGTGCTGCCATGCTGCTGGGCCTGGGCTGGCTGATGTGGCAGACCGGCGGGCAGTTTCTGGAATCCGGTGAAACCACGGCCCAGCTGAAAATCCTCAAAGCGCCCTTCATGTATGGCATGGCGGCGTTGTGCGGCATTGCCGGGCTCATCCACCTGGGCCTGGCTTTCCGCCCCTCTGCGGCAGAAGAAGCCGGCGAAGGGGCCACGCTGTGACCGAGGCCCTGCTTGGATTTGCCGCCATTTTTGTTCTGGCACTGCTGCGGCTGCCGCTGGCTTTTGCGATGGGCCTGGTCGGCATTGTGGGCATGGGGCTGACGCGGGGCTGGCTGCCCGCCTTGGCCAGCACGGCGCAAGTGGTACACGAAACCGGTTTTGCCTACACCTTGTCGGTGATTCCGCTGTTCATTCTGATGGGCAACTTCGTCGCGAAGGCCGGCCTGGCGCACGAACTGTTCCATGCCGCCTATGCCTTCATCGGCCACCTGCGCGGCGGGCTGGCCCACGCGACCGTGATGGCCTGCGCCGGCTTTGGTGCGATCTGCGGCTCTTCGATTGCCACCGCCGCGACCATGAGCAAGGTAGCGTATCCGTCGATGAAAAAGCTCGGCTACAGCGACTCGCTGTCGACCGGCGTGATTGCCGCTGGCGGCACGCTGGGCATCATGATTCCTCCCTCGACCATCATGGTGATTTACGGCATCGTGACAGAAACCAATATCGGCAAGCTGTTCGCTGCTGGCGTGATCCCCGGCATCCTGATCGCGCTCCTGCTCATGGTGGCGGTGCTGTTCATGACCTTCATGGACCCTGAGCACGCGCCGGCCGGTGAGAAAACCCCCTGGCCCGAGCGCTGGAAGGCCTTGCGCGGCATCTGGGGAGTACTGCTGCTGATGCTGCTGGTGCTGGGGGGTATTTACGGCGGCGTGTTCACGGCGACCGAGGGTGCCGGCATAGGCGCGGCCGGCGCTTTCCTGTTTGCGCTGGCCAGGCGCCGGCTCACCGTCCGGGCCACGGTGGAAGTGCTGGTGGAATCGGCGCGCACCACGGCCATGCTGTTCACCCTGCTGATCGCAGCGACCATCTTTGCCAACTTCATGAACTTCACCTCCATGCCTGGCGACCTGAAAGAGTGGATCACTCACCTCGGCCTGTCGCCAGTCATGATTGTTGCGGCCATGATGCTGATTTACGTGGTGCTGGGCACCGTGATGGAGGAGCTCACCATGGTGTTGCTGACCATTCCGCTGTTCTTCCCGATTGTGGTGTCGCTGGGTTTTGACCCGATCTGGTTTGGCGTGTTGATCGTCATGGTGATCCAGATCGGGCTGATCTCCCCGCCAGTTGGCATGAACCTGTTTGTGCTCAACACCCTGCTGCCGCAAGTTGGACTGGCCAGCATTTTCCGCGGCGTCTGGCCGTTTGTGGTGATGCAGGTCGTGGCGCTGGGCCTGCTGCTGGCTTTTCCGATGTTGAGCCTTTGGCTGCCGTCCTTCATGAAGTGAATCATCCCCGATTCAGGGGGCTCGGGTCGCCTCTTGCCCCGGCTGAAGCGAGGGCCGCGTGTGGATGACCCGCTGCGGGTAGGGAATCTCGATGCCATGGGCGCGCAGCGACTGCAGAATCGAAAGATTGATGAGCGAGCGAAGGTTCTGCTGCCCGTTTTCCGGATCGGCCATCCAGTAATTGAGCGTGAACTCCAGACCGTCCGCCCCGAAATTGGTCAGGTTGGCAGCGGGACAGGGATCCCGCAACACACGGTCCTGGCCGAGCGCCGCCTCGGACAGCAGGCGCATCACCAGTTCCACATCGCTGTCGTAGGCCACCGCAATTACGCTGGACTGCAATACACGTGAGTCAGCCAGCGACAGGTTTTCAATGCGGTTGCTGATGAACATCTCGTTGGGCACGATGGACTCACGCCCGCCCAGCGAGCGCACGACGGTGTAACGCGCGTTGATGTCGGTGATGCGACCTTCAAAGCCGTCAACCCGGATGTTGTCCCCGATGCGCACGCTGCGTTCAGCAAGCATCACAAAACCGCTCACATAACTGGCCGCGAGCTTCTGCAGGCCGAAGCCTATACCGACACCGATAGCCCCGCCCAGCACCGACAGGGCCGTGAGGTCGATGCCGACCGCAGACAAGGCTACCAGCAGGCCGACAAACACCAGCAGCGCGCGCATGGCATTGCTCAGCGCCTTGCGCAGCGACAACTGGCTGCCGGTAGCCGACCGCAGCAATCGCCTCTCGATAGCCGACGAGATCCACAAGGTGATGATGAGAACGATGCAGGCGGTGACGCCACCCTCGATGAGGGTGCGCACCGACAGCGTGGTATCGCCGACCTTCCAGCGAATGTCGTCGAGCTCTTCCAGCACCAGCGGCAGCAGGCCGCTGACCCACAGCACCATGGCAACCCACGCCATCCACGAAATGCTGCGCTCAAGGATGCGCACCAGCGGGGCGTCGACAAAGACCACCTGCAGTACCTTGACGCCAAGACGTATCACCGCCAGCGCCACCAGCACCGGAATGGCAATCTTGAAGACCGCGACCGGCATCCAGCGCGCCAGCAGCATGAAACACAGGTAAGCCAGCGACAGCAGGAGCAGGGGAAACATCACCCCGTCGATGATCTGCCGGCCAAACCAGATCGAGCGCTCGTCGGGCAGGCCGCTGGCCCGGCGTATGCCCCAGACCAGCGCCCAGGCCAGGCCAACGCACCCCAGCAAAATAGCCAGTTCCGTCAGCGCCGAGGCCTGGGTGATGTTGGCAAGCCAGCTGTCCAGGTCCTCGATGCGGGCGGTGGGGCGGGCTATGGCCATTGCGGCGTCCTCTTGTCGATAAAGGCCTGCACACCCTCCTGCGCCACGGGATGAACCATGTTGCACGCCATGGTCTGCCCGGCCAGCTGGTAAGCGGCAACGATGCCGGTTTCGCGCTGCTGGTAGAACAGCGCCTTGCCCATGGCCACGGCTTCGCGCGGTTTGGCCAAAATGGAAGCCACCATCTGCTCGACGGCGGCGTCGAGCTCCTCAAGCGGTACCACACGGTTGACGAGGCCGCGCGCGCGCGCCTCGTCCGCCGTGATGAAGCCACCGGTCAGCAGCATTTCCATGGCTTGCTTGGCGGGAATATTGCGCACCAGCGGCACGCTCGGTGTGGCGCAGAACAGCCCC
The DNA here is from genome assembly GCF_013817205.1 of Polaromonas sp. GTDB lineage: Bacteria > Pseudomonadota > Gammaproteobacteria > Burkholderiales > Burkholderiaceae_C > Polaromonas. The sequence continues at coordinate 3,732 of NZ_JACDDD010000085.1, read as the reverse complement.
ACATCGATGCCGTTGACGCCAAAGGTTGCTGGGCTGCCGGCAATCGCCAGGTCACATTGCGCCACCAGCTGACAGCCGGCCGCCGTGGCCACGCCCTGCACACGGGCCAGCACCGGCACCGGCAGGCTCTGGATCGTCAACATCATGCGGGTGCACCGCGCAAAAAGCTTCTGGTAGTAGGCCAGCTCGGGCTGTGCGCGCATTTCCTTGAGGTTGTGGCCGGCGCAAAACGCCCTGCCCTGCGCTGCCAGCACCACGATGCGCGCCTGCGGATCGGCAGCCACCGCCTCGAGCGCCGCCTGCAATGCAGTCAGCATCTCTTCGCCCAGTGTGTTGAAGGTATCCGGGCGATTGAGCGTGATCCGGTGCACGCCGCGCTCATCGCGGCTGTGCAGCACCACATCGGTCAGCGATGGCATCGACATCTCCCGCAAAAATTACAAGTCCGCCAGCACGCGAATATGTGCTTCCACACTGCGGGCCAGGGCCTTGAGGTTGTAGCCGCCTTCGAGCGAGGAAACAATGCGCCCGCCCGCATGGCGGTGGGCAAGGTCCTTGATGCGCTGGGTGATCCAGGCGTAGTCCTTCTCGTCGAGGCCGAGCTGGCCAAGGTCGTCGTCGCGGTGAGCGTCGAAGCCGGCGCTAATGAAAAGCATCTGCGGTTTGAAGGCCTCAAGTCGCGGCATCCACATCGCATCGATCAGCTCGCGCACGGCCGCACCCTTGGTATAGGCTGGTACCGGCAGGTTCACCATGTTGTCGCCGCCGCTGATGCCAGCATGCGGGTAAAAAGGGTGCTGGAAAAAACTCACCATCAGGATGCGGTCATCGCCGCGGATGATGTCTTCCGTTCCGTTGCCGTGGTGCACGTCAAAATCGACAATCGCCACCCGCTCCAGACCGTGCCGCTCCAGGGCGTATTTGGCGGCAATCGCCACATTGTTGAAAAAGCAGAAACCCATGGCGCGGTCATGGCAGGCATGGTGGCCGGGCGGGCGTACTGCGCAGAATGCGTTTTCGACCTCCCCTGCCATCACCGCGTCCGTGGCGGCCAATGCCGCGCCGGCGCCGCGCAGGATAGCGTTCCAGGTGAAGGCATTGAGCGCCGTATCGGGATCGATCTGGGCGTACTGCGGGCCACCCGCAAAAGCGTCATCCGCAAGCTGATCCCCCAGCCCGCGAAGGGCGGCGATCATCATGCGGTCGTGGGCGAGTTCCACGTCGCCCAGTGCGGCCAGAGGCGCCTCGCGCCGGTCCAGCGCATCACCGACGCCCGTGATCAACAGCCGGTCTTCAATCGCGTCGAGCCGCTCCGGACACTCGGGGTGTCCCGGACCCATTTCATGCTTGCGGCAGTCGGCGTGGGTGAAATACGCGGTGGCATTCATAGCGGAAAATTTTGCGGTAAGGTTGAAGGCATGAACGCGAAACAAAAAATTCAGGCGCTGTTGAATCAGCTTAACACGGTCATTGTGGGCAAGCCGGTACAAGTCCAGGACTGCGTCGCCTGCCTGTTGGCCGGCGGGCATCTGCTGATTGAAGATGTGCCCGGCGTCGGAAAAACCACGCTGGCGCATGCCTTGTCGCGTTCCTTCGGACTACAGTTTTCCCGCGTGCAGTTCACCGCCGACCTGATGCCCAGCGACCTGACTGGGGTGTCCATCTATGAGCGGCAGAAAGAGAGCTTCGTCTTCCACCCCGGCCCGGTATTCGCTCAGGTGCTGCTTGCCGACGAGATCAACCGCGCCAGCCCGCGCACACAGAGCGCACTGCTGGAAGCCATGGAAGAAAAGCAGGTCACCGTGGAGGGGGAAACCCGACCGCTGCCCGTGCCTTTCTTCGTGATTGCCACGCAAAACCCGCATGACCAGCTCGGCACCTACTCCCTGCCCGAGTCCCAGCTGGACCGCTTTCACATGCGTATCTCGCTGGGCTACCCGGACCGCGCGGCCGAGCGCCAGTTGCTGGGCGGCGGCGACCGGCGCGACATGGTTGAGCAACTCGAAACCCTGCTCACTCCGCATGACCTGCTGGAACTGCAGCAGCAGGTGCTGCAGGTGTATGCCGCCGAGCCACTGCTCAACTACCTGCAGGACCTGATCGCCGCCACGCGCTCGGGCCAGTGGTTTTTGCAGGGTCTGAGCCCGCGGGCTGGCATTGCAGTGATGCGCGCCGCCCGCGCCCAGGCGTTTCTGAGCGGCCGCGACTATGTGGCCCCCGACGACTTGGTGGCCGTACTGCCGCAAACCGCCGCGCACCGGCTGGTGCCGGTCACCAGCGCCGGGCGCGGTTCGGTGGAGCAGGTGCGGGCCATGCTTGAGGCCGTGCCCTTACCATGAGGCGGCATGCGGGACTGATGGACACGCCATGAACGCCGCATCGCTCAATCCTTTTGTTTTTGTTCGCGGGCATTTCCAGCAATGGTGGCAAAGCCGCCTGCCGCTGAGCGACAGCATGCTGTTGACACAGCGCAATGTGTACATCCTGCCGACACGCCCCGGGCTGATGCTGGCGCTGACCCTGATGGTGTTGCTGGTCGCCTCCATCAACTACCAGCTCAACCTGGGCTACCTGCTGACTTTCCTGCTGGCCGGCAGTGCCGTGACCGGCATGCATGTGTGCCACGGCACACTGCGCGGCCTTGCAATGAATTTGATAGCACCTCCCCCACAATACGCGGGCGCTGCAGCCATTTTTGATGTGAAGCTCACGAATAGCCGCAAGTCTGTCCGCCACGGCATCGGCCTGAGTGCGCTGGGCGCCCAAGACGGGCCACACTGGGCCTGGACCGATGTGCCGGCCCAGGGCAGCAGCACGGTACAGGTGGCCTTCACGCCGGGCCGGCGCGGCCTGCACCGCCTGCCCACCCTGACCGCCGAAACCCGGTTTCCGCTGGGCACCTTTCGCGTCTGGACCATCTGGCGCCCGGCAGCGCAGGTGTTGGTCTATCCGGCTCCCGAGCGCCACCCGCCGCCCCTGCCGCCGGGCGAGCCGCGCTCCGGCGCCGCCAGCGCTGCGGCCCGGGTGCAGGGCAGTGGCGACTTCGACAGCGTGCGCGGCTACCGGCGCGGCGACCCGCTCAAGCTCGTCATGTGGAAAAAAGCCGCCAAGGCCGACGAACAGGGCAACGGCCTGGTGGTGCGCGACACCCAGCAGGCCCAGCGCCACGAACTCTGGCTGGACTTTGCGCGTGCCGGCTCGCTGGACACCGAAGCCCGGCTGTCACGCCTGTGCGCGTGGGTGCTGCGGGCCGACAAGCTGGGCCTGAGCTACGGCCTGAGATTGCCGGGGGCGCAGATCAAGCCTTCCAGTGGGGAGGCGCACAAACGGCTTTGTCTGGAGGCGCTGGCTTTATGTTGAGCAGCGCGCGCACTGCTGCACACGGGGCGCGTGAGCCCTCTGTCACTCGGGCTGAGCCTGTCGAAGCCTTCTCTGCCTCCCGCGTTGGCGGCATACCAACAAGCCGGGGGTTGCCCGGCGGCAACTCACTTTTCTTTTGCGTCGCCAAAAGAAAAGGCGACCCTGCTGTCTGCGACCCCTTCGCTTCGCTACGGGGCAACCTGCGGTGCTCGGTCCAGCCGGGGTCTCGCTCGAACTCGCCTTCGGCTCAAACAATCGCGATCCCTGATCCGTCTGGCCCTGCGCTCCTCGGCGCATACAGAAGGGTGTTGAGGACGGGATCGGATTCGGATTCGGATTCGCAATCGGGCTCCGGCGGGGACGCGCTTTGCG
>NZ_JACDDD010000084.1 GCF_013817205.1 Polaromonas sp. | reverse complement strand
GGAGGAAAACCAATCAAGGAATTCGCTCCAGGTGCGCGGGTAGTCTTGGGCGGGAACTGGCATAATAACTGGGTATTTATCCAGTATATCTGCATCCGCTGGAGCTAAGCGGATACCTCTTTTATTTATACAGTATTTGAGCGCCCATGCCCGACATCCTCATCCCCGTTCACGCTATCAAGGGCCGCGGCACGTCCACGCGAATGGCGCACCGATTTTCCAAAGACGCGCGCGATGCCTGGGACGACGGCTGGGGCACGCTGGAAGAATCCCTGGCCGAAGAAACACTGCCTTCGACAGAGGTGACTTTTGAAGACGCGCGTAGTGCCATCAGCCGCAATGACTCGCCTGATATTCACTTCGACTACTCGGTCAACCCGTACCGGGGTTGCGAGCATGGCTGCATCTACTGTTATGCGCGGCCAACCCACAGCTACCTCAATCTTTCGCCCGGACTGGACTTCGAAACAAAAATCATCGCCAAGCGCAACATCGTTCAGGCGCTGCGCGCCGACTTGGCCAAGCGCAGTTATGTGCCCAAGCTGATCAATATCGGCTCTGCGACGGATTGTTATCAACCGGTTGAACGCGAGTTACGCTTGACGCGCAGCGTGATTGAACTCATGCAGGAAGTCGGGCACCCGTTTTCACTTGTCACCAAGTCCAGCGGTGTTGAGCGCGATCTCGATTTGATCGCGCCCATGGCGGCCCGCAAGCTCGCCGCTGTTTACGTCACCATCACCACGCTGGATGGTGACGTCGCGCGCAAGCTTGAGCCCCGCGCGGCTGCACCACACCGACGACTGCGCACCATTCGCACATTGGCCGAGCATGGCGTTCCTGTCGGCGTGAGCCTGGCACCGCACATCCCGTTTGTGACCGATGACATGGAGCAGGTGCTGGAGGCCGCATGGGAGGCCGGGGCGCGCTCGGCGTTTTACCATGTCATTCGCCTGCCCTGGGAGGTGGCACCCCTTTTCAAGCAGTGGCTGGAGGTGCACTACCCGATGCGGGCCGCGCGCATCATGTCGCATATCCACGAGATGCGCGGCGGCAAAGATTACGACGCCAATTTCGCCACACGCATGAAAGGCTCGGGGTTGTGGTCAGACCTGGTTCGTCAGCGCTTTCAGAAGGCCAGTCAACGCCTGGGCTTTAATCGGGATCGCATCGACCTCGACGTAAGTCAATTTCGGGCACCAGGCACTGCCGGGCAGGGCCTCCTGTTTTGACACCTCGTGTTGGCAATCACGTGAGGGTTCCTGAGGCACGGCGATCGGCTTACTCAACCCGCCACAGCGCCTAGTTGCTGCGCGTGGTGCTGCAGGTGGTCAGCCATAAAGCTTGCGATGAAGTAATAACCATGGTCGTACCCGGCATGGCGGTGCAGATCCAGCGGCTGCGCCGCCAGGGCGCAGGCCGTTTCAAACAGCTCAGGGTACAGCTGCTCAGCAAGAAATTTATCGGCCAGCCCTTGGTCAATGCGAATCCCGCCGGGGTAGGGCGCGTGGCGGAGTTGGCTCATGAGTGCGCTGGCGTCATGCGCAGCCCAGCGTGATTCATCGCTGCCAAGATAGCCGCCGAATGCCTTGCGCCCCCAGGGACACTGGCTTGGCGCACAGATCGGCGCAAAGGCCGACACGGACTTGAAAAGACCGGGATGCCGCAGCGCCAATGTCAGCGCACCGTGGCCGCCCATCGAATGGCCGAAGATGCCGATGCGGCTTAAGTCAACGGGCAAGGCGCCCGTGATCAAGGGCAACAACTCCGCCGTGAGGTAGCTTTCCATGCGCCAGTGCTGCGACCACGGAGCCTGTGTTGCATCGAGGTAAAAGCCCGCCCCAAGACCGAAGTCCCAGCTGTCCGCCTCGCCAGCCACATTTGCGCCGCGTGGACTGGTGTCAGGTGCGATCAATGCCAAACAGAGCTTGGCCGCCACACGCTGCGCGCCGGCTTTGGTCATGAAGGTTTCTTCGTTGCAGGTCAGGCCGGCCAGATACATCACGGCGGGTACGGGGCCTTGAGCCACTTGTGGCGGCAAGAACACCGAAAACCGCATGGGCAAACCGATTTCGCGCGAGTCATGCTTATAAAAGCGTTGAACGCCGCCGAAGCAGCGGTGTTCGCCAAGCAGTTCAGGTTGTGTTGTCATCGAAATTTCTTAATTCAAGCAGGGGCCGCGGAACCGGCTCCGCCGGGCCGCAGGCGCAGCGGCCCCCTCGGGGGGCAGCGCTGTACACGAAGTGACAAGCGTGGGGGCCACACCTTGGCTAGAAGATGACCACACCACGAATCGATTCACCGCGCTTCATCAAATCGAAGCCTTTGTTGATGTCCTCCAGCGGCATGGTGTGCGTGATCAGGTCGTCGATGTTGATCTTGCCTTCCATGTACCAATCGACAATTTTCGGGACATCGGTGCGACCACGCGCGCCGCCGAAGGCCGAGCCTTCCCATTTGCGGCCCGTCACCAGCTGGAAGGGCCGCGTGCTGATCTCTGCGCCCGCTTCGGCCACACCGATGATGATGCTGCGGCCCCAGCCCTTGTGTGTGCATTCGAGTGCCTGGCGCATGACCTTCGTGTTGCCTATGCATTCAAAGCTGTAGTCGGCGCCGCCGTCGGTCAGTTGAACGATGGCATCAACGACGTTTTCAGTTTCCTTGGGGTTGATGAAATGCGTCATGCCAAACTGACGCGCCATTTCCTGTCGCGCCGGATTAATGTCCACACCAATGATCTTGTCTGCGCCCACCATTTTTGCGCCCTGGATCACGTTCAGGCCAATGCCACCCAGGCCGAACACCGCCACATTGGCGCCGGCCTCGACCTTGGCAGTGAACAGCACCGCGCCTATGCCGGTGGTCACGCCGCAGCCGATGTAGCAGACCTTGTCAAAGGGCGCGTCTTCGCGAATCTTTGCCAGCGAGATTTCGGGCGCAACCGTGTAGTTGCTGAAGGTACTGGTACCCATGTAGTGAAAGATGGGCTGGCCGTCCAGGCTGAAGCGGCTGGTGGCGTCGGGCATCAGGCCCTTGCCCTGGGTGCCGCGTATCAGCTGGCAGAGGTTGGTCTTACGCGACAGGCAGAACTTGCACTGCCGGCATTCAGGTGTGTACAGCGGAATGACGTGGTCGCCCTTTTTGAGCGTGGTGACGCCGGGACCGACATCGACCACGATGCCCGCGCCTTCATGGCCCAGGATGGCCGGGAAGATGCCTTCCGGGTCGGCGCCGGACAGCGTGTAGTAGTCGGTATGGCAAATGCCCGTGGCCTTGATTTCGACCAGCACCTCACCAAATTTGGGCCCCTGCAGGTCCACGGTTTCTATGGTCAGGGGTTCGCCGGATTTCCAGGCGACGGCGGCTTTGGTTTTCATGGGGCCTTGTGCAGAGTGGGAATGACGATGCACTATAAGCCAGCCACCGCCCGACCGCCGCCTGCACGCAGCTTGCCCGCACCCTGCGGCGTTTCATTTTGAGAATGATTGGTCCGGGCCTCGAATGGTGAAGCAAAACGGCCTTCAGCCCATGTCGGCAGGCGCAGACTGCTATCGATTTGGTAGCAGTCTGCGGCTTGCCCGGATCAGGGCGCGAAGAAGCCCTTGAGCTTGTCGGTCCAGCTTTCTTCGGTCGGCGAATGTTTGGCGCCGCCCTTTTTAAGGGACTCGTCGAGTTCTTTGAACAGCTTGCGCTGGTGCTCGGTTAGCTTGACCGGCGTCTCAACCGTGATGTGGCAATACAGGTCGCCCGGGTAGCTGGAGCGCACACCCTTGATGCCCTTGCCGCGCAGGCGGAACTGCTTGCCGGTCTGGGTGCCGTCGGGGATGTCAATGGCCGCCTTGCCGGCCAGCGTCGGCACCTCAATCTCGCCGCCCAGCGCCGCCGTGGCCATGCCGATGGGCACCACGCAGTGCAGGTCATCGCCCTCACGCTCGAAGATGTCGTGCTTCTTGAGCCGGATTTCGATGTACAGATCACCCGGTGGCCCGCCATTGGTCCCCGGCTCGCCGTTGCCGGTGGAGCGGATACGCATGCCGTCATCGATGCCGGCCGGAATCTTGACTTCCAGGGTCTTGTTGCTTTTGGTCTTGCCCACGCCGTGGCAGGTGACGCAGGGCTCGGGGATCAGCTTGCCTGTGCCCCGGCACTGCGGGCAGGTCTGCTGCACGCTGAAAAAACCCTGCTTCATCTGCACCACGCCATGACCATGGCAGGTGGTGCAGGTAACCACCTTGGTGCCCGGCTTGGCGCCACTGCCCTTGCAGATGCCGCAATCGTCCCAGCTCGGGATACGGATCTGCGCCTCCTTGCCGGTGGCCGCTTCTTCCAGCGTGACCTCCATGGCGTAGCTGAGATCGCCGCCGCGATACACCTGACGGCCGCCGCGTTGCCCGCCGCGCGCTTGCTGGGCGCCGAACACGTCGCCAAAGATGTCGCCAAAGGCCTCCGCAAAACCGCCAAAACCTTCCGCGCCGGGGCCGCCGCCGCGGTTGGGGTCAACACCGGCGTGGCCGTACTGGTCATAGGCCGCGCGTTTTTGCGCGTCCGACAGCATCTCGTAGGCTTCCTTGGCTTCCTTGAATTTTTCCTCGGCCGCCTTGCTGCTGTCGCCCTGGTTGCGGTCAGGGTGGTGCTTCATCGCCAGCTTGCGATAGGCTTTCTTGATGTCTTCATCGCTGGCATTTTTAGGAACACCCAGCGTGTCGTAATAGTCTTTTTTGATGGCCATGGGATTCGCGTGTTCAGTGGAAAAAATTCCTGTGCTCCGGATGCGGAAAAGCGGAACGCGGGGACCAGCCCCGATTCCGCTTCATGGCCCCGGGGCTGATCAACCGGTCGATCAACCCTTCTTGACTTCCTTGACTTCAGCGTCCACCACATTGTCGTCGGCGGCCGGCTTGGCTGCAGCGTCCTGTGCCCCCGCATCGCCGCCAGCCTGAGCTGCCTGCGAAGCCTGCATGTCGGCATACATCTTCTCGCCGAGCTTCTGGCTGGCATCCATCAGCGCGGCATTTTTCGCATCGATGGCGTCCTTGCTGTCGCCCTGCAGTGCTTCTTCCATGTCCTTGATGGCTGCCTCGATCTTTTCCTTCTCGCCAGCGTCGAGCTTGTCACCATACTCCGTCAGCGATTTTTTCACGCTGTGCACCATTGCTTCGGCGTTGTTCTTGGCTGTGACGAATTCGACTTTTTTCTTGTCGTCGGCGGCATTGAGTTCGGCGTCTTTCACCATCTGCTGGATCTCGGTCTCGGACAGGCCGGAGTTCGCCTTGATGGTGATCTTGTTTTCCTTGCCTGTGCCCTTGTCCTTGGCTCCCACGTGCAGGATGCCGTTGGCGTCGATGTCGAAAGACACCTCAATCTGCGGCGTGCCGCGTGACGCCGGCGGAATGCCTTCGAGGTTGAATTCGCCGAGTGCCTTGTTGCCAGAAGCGATCTCTCGTTCGCCCTGGAACACCTTGATGGTCACGGCCGGCTGGTTGTCCTCGGCGGTGGAGAAGGTCTGCGCAAACTTGGTCGGGATGGTCGTGTTCTTCTTGATCATCTTGGTCATCACGCCGCCCATGGTTTCAATGCCCAGGGACAGCGGGGTGACATCGAGCAGCAGAACGTCGGTGCGGTCGCCCGACAGTACCTGGCCCTGGATGGCTGCGCCGACGGCCACGGCCTCATCAGGGTTCACATCCTTGCGAGGCTCCTTGCCGAAGAAATCCTTGACCTTCTCCTGGACCTTGGGCATACGGGTCTGGCCGCCGACCAGGATCACGTCATGGATGTCACCGCTGGCCACGCCGGCGTCCTTGACCGCCAGGCGGCTCGGGGCGATGGTGCGCTCAACCAGCTCTTCAACGAGTTGCTCCAGCTTGGAGCGGGTCATCTTGATGTTCAGGTGTTTCGGACCGGAGGCATCGGCGGTGATGTAGGGCAGGTTGATGTCGGTCTGCGCGCTGGAAGACAGCTCAATCTTGGCTTTTTCGGCGGCTTCTTTCAGGCGCTGCAGGGCCAACACGTCGTTCTTCAGATTGACGCCGGACTCCTTCTTGAACTCGTCGATGATGTAGTCAATGATGCGCTGGTCGAAGTCTTCACCGCCGAGGAAAGTGTCGCCGTTGGTTGACAGCACCTCGAACTGCTTTTCGCCGTCCACATCTGCAATTTCGATGATGGAGATGTCAAACGTCCCGCCGCCCAGGTCATAAACCGAGATCTTGCGGTCGCCTTTTTCCTGCTTGTCCATGCCGAAGGCCAGCGCCGCAGCGGTGGGTTCGTTGATGATGCGCTTGACGTCCAGGCCGGCAATCCGGCCAGCGTCCTTGGTCGCCTGGCGCTGCGCGTCGTTGAAGTAGGCAGGCACGGTGATCACGGCTTCGGTGACCGGCTCGCCGAGGTAATCTTCGGCGGTCTTTTTCATCTTGCGCAGGATGTCGGCGCTGACCTGTTGCGGCGACATCTTCTTGCCGTGCACTTCGACCCAGGCGTCGCCGTTGTCGGCAGCCACGATCTTGTAGGGCATCAGGTCGATGTCCTTTTGCACTTCCTTTTCGCTGAACTTGCGGCCGATCAAGCGCTTGACCGCATACAGGGTGTTCTTGGGGTTGGTCACGGCCTGGCGCTTGGCGGATGCGCCGACCAGCACTTCACCGTTTTCGAGGTAGGCGACGACCGAGGGGGTGGTGCGCGCGCCTTCCGAGTTTTCGATGACGCGGGGGACATTGCCCTCCATCACTGCGACGCAGCTGTTGGTGGTGCCCAGATCGATGCCGATGATTCTGCCCATGATTTAACTCCTAGATTTTCTTGGTTGACTGTTATGAATGCGCTTGGCTGAGAATTTCAGCCACGGGTGCGGACCGTGTTGATGACTTGTGGATAACTTTTGGCGTTTCAAGTGCGCCATCGCAAAATCAATGCGTTTATTTGGGTGCCGCCACCGTGACCAGCGCCGGCCGCAAGACGCGATCGGCAATCAGGTAGCCCTTTTGCAGCACGCCCACCACGGTATTGGCTTCCTGGGTGGACTCTGGGGGCAGCGGCACCATGCTGATCGCCTGGTGCTGGTGCGGGTCGAATTTTGCACCGGCTTCTGGCTTGATTTCGATCACCTTGTGGCGCTCCAGCGCGCTTTTGAGCTGCTTGAGCGTGGCTTCGGTGCCTTCGCGGATCTGCGCGGCCGTCGCATCGGCCTGCAGCAAACCGGCTTCCAGGCTGTCGGTGACCGGCAGCAGGCTCTCTGCAAAACTTTCGACCGCAAACTTGCGCGCCTTGGTAACTTCATCGTCGGCACGGCGGCGGGCGTTTTCCACCTCGGCCTTGGCACGCAGGTAGCTGTCAGCCAGCTCGGTGTTTTTGGCCTGCAGCACGGCCAGTTCAGCCTGGGCCGCACTCAGCGCATCGGCCTCGTTGGCCGCCTGGGCCGCTTCCAGCTCTTCTGGGCTGGGAGCGCCGGTAAGTTCTTGATTTTGTTCGGGTAGGTTGGTAGCGGACATGCGCAATCAGTAGGTTTAAGCCAATAAGGGAGCTAACTTGGGGCACCAAAGCCCTTTTCAAGACAAGGGATTCGATATCGGTTTGAAAAACTCAGGACGAGCTGGCGTTGCAGGTGGAAAAGATCAACTTTGGCGAGCCCAATCTTCGGCCCATTGGTGGAGCGGCTTGAGTTTCTGAAGCAGGCTCCTGCCACTGTCTGTTAACAGGTAGCCACCGGTTCCAAGTTCCACGAGGCGCGCCTCGCGCAACTCCTTGAGCCGGTCATTCATGACCGAAGGCGACATCTCGCCCGCATGGGTTCCCAGTTGCCGGAAACTCTGGGGGTGGCCGTCACGCAACTCCCACAGCAGGCGCAAACTGCCGCGTCGGCCCAGCAGATCCAGTAGCGCCATGACCGGTCGGCCGGTGGCTGAGCCGCGGACGGTTTTGCCGGGTAGGGGAAGCCTGCTTGTCATGCCGGAATTGTAAATGCGCAGGCTTGTCATGCCCGCGACATCTGCTACGGAATGCGTAGCGGTATAGTTCATGTCGCTACGGAAATCGTAGCGGAAAAGGAGGCTGGCGAGGGCTGGTTTCCAGAAGACCCATCTGACGCCAGAGAAAGGAATTTGCCATGGCAATACACGCTCCCCCCCGCACTGATGCGGTCCCACGCATTGAGCCGCTGATGCCACCCTACAACCCGGCCCAGGAGGCCTTGCTGCGGAAGATGACGCCGCCCGGTGCGCCAGACATCTTGTCGCTGTTCAGGGTGCTTGCAGTCAACCCGGCTCTGGCCGAGCGTATGCCGGCCTGGGGTGGCTACCTGCTGGGTGGCCATGCGAGTCTTGCCTTGCGGGACCGCGAGGTGGTAATCAACCGGGTCTGCGCCCGTTGCGGCGCCGAGTACGAGTGGGGCGTGCATGTCGCGGCGTTTGGCCAGGCTGCTGGCTTCACCTCTGCCGACAACGCTGCCATTGCCGACCCGGCTAACGAAGGTGGCGGCCTGGCCGCCCGCGACCGCTTGCTGGTGCGCATGGTCGACGCGTTGCACGAGAGCAGCACCATCGGCGATGCCTTGTGGGACGAACTGGCTGCAGTCTGGTCTGAAGCGCAACTGGTGGAACTGCTCATGCTCAGTGGCTGGTACCGCGCCATCAGTTATGTCTGCAATGCTGCGCGGGTGCCACTGGAAAGTTGGGCCGCACGCTGGCCCGAGGCCACGCGGTAGGGGTCAAAAAAAAGACAGGCCCTGCCCGTCTTTTCTGCGAGGCGCTGATGCGCGCGCAACTATTTTTTCTTGACCACGGCGACCTTGGTCTGGCTGACGGCCCACTTGCCGGCAAAGGCCTGCATGTCGTTCAGGCGCTTAAGGAGATCGGCGCCGAGAGCGGTAACGATGTAACCATCGCTGCCATGACCCATCAGGCCGGCGTTGCGCAGTTCCCTGATGCGGGTGTTCAGGGTGTTGGGAGTAATGCTGCCAATGCTGTCTTGCAGGAGTCGGAAAGTTTGTGGATGGCCGTCTTTGAGTGCCCACAAGACGCGCAAGGCGTAACGCGCTTCAAGCAGTTCAAACAGCTGGCCGACAGCAGCATTTTCTTTGGCACTCATGGGGGCATCTCCTGGTCACGTTTTGTCATGGTTGATCGGTAAGCACGCGCTTGACCCGGAATATAGCGGAAATTCCTGACTGCTACTAGTTTTATAGCTGACAGCGCCCGCAGGGTGTAGCCTCGCAGCCAAAAAGGCTTGAAAACTGGCCCGGGATCGGGTAGGCCGCCAGCGTGCTTGTCCGCCTTCCGCACCCGCCCTCTGAATCTGCCAGGTCGACGACAGGGCTCACAAATAGACTTTTTGCAGCAGGCGGATCAGGGTTTTGCGTTCAGCAGCGGTCAGTCGCGAGGTGGCGTCCAGTTCGAGTTCCTGGGCGGTGCGCTCCGCATCCCGCATGAGCTTGCGGCCAGCCGCCGTGGCGTGCAGGCCGACGGCCCGGCCGTCGCGCGGATGTGGCTGGCGACCAATCAGTTCGCGGTTCTCCAGCGCATTGATCATGGCCACCATATTGGGGGGCTGGATGCTCAGCGCTGAACAGAGCTGGCGGGAAGTGATGCCAGGGTTGTGCGTGATCAGCGACATCACCGAAAAATCCACCTGGCGCATGCTGTAAATGGCCATGCGCTGCAAAAACAGTTCGATCACCGTGATGGCGGCGCGGCTGGCGTTGTAACCCACCAGGCCTTCCAGGTAGGACGTGTCGACGGTTTCGACGGCGGGGGGCAGTTTGTCGGGCATCGTGACGGGCTGGCAGTTCATGCGGGCCGTTGGCCCGGTGGGCTACATGGCGGGAGCCGCTTGCGCGAGAGCATACATGCAGTGCGGCTGAGTCAGGACATGCCGGTGAAGCCGAGGTGTTTGACCAGCGGCCCCCAGCGGTAGTAGGCGTCGCGCTGGCTCTTGTCCATCTCCCGTACTGACGAACCGGCCGCGGCCAGACCGAAAGTTCCGAGGCCGCTGATGACGGCGGGGTCCTTGAGAGCTGCATTGATGGCGGTGTTGGCGCTGTCAATGATGGCGCTCGGCGTGCGTGCCGGTGCGTAAAAGCCGAACCATTCCTCGACCATGAGGTCCGGGAAACCCTGTTCGGTGAAGGTGGCGACTTCAGGCGAAAACGGGGAGCGTACTGGGCCTGAGGTGGCGATCATGCGAATTTTTCCGGCCTTGTGGTTGGCCAAAAAATCGCCGCTGGGCGTGAACATGGAGGCGATCTGACTGCCAATCATGTCGGCCACGCCGGGGACAGAGCCGCGATAAGGCACATGGGTCAGCGCGACGCCGGAGTAGCCGCTGAGCAGCGCCCCCAGAAAGTGCGGCAGCGAGCCGGCGGCAGGCGAGCCATAGCTGGCCTTCTCCGGGTTGGCCTTGCACCAGGCGACATAGTCTTTCACGGTTTTGACCGAGGCCGGAACCAGCGGTCCAACGGCCAGACCGTGGTGCATGACCGCCGCAATCGACACCGGCATCAGGTCCTTGAAGGGGTCATAGCTGAGCTTGGTGTAAATGTGCGGATAAACCGAAGTGCAGGAGTACGGCGTGAGCAGCAGGGTGCGGCCGTCCGGTGCGGCGTTCTTGACTGTTTCACAGGCAATACGCCCCCCGGCGCCAGGCTTGTTTTCCACCACCGCGGCATTCGATGTATATCGGCTGCCGCGCAAGTTTTCGCCCACACGCCGGCTGGTGGTGTCGGCGGTGCCCCCGGCCGGAAAACCGTTGATGATTTTCACCTGCTCAAGGGCTTGAGCCCGAGCGATCAGAGGCGAAAGTGGTCCAAAGGCGGCTAGCGCGCTGGCGGACTGAATAAGGCTGCGGCGGGTGGTCATGTCATGTCTCCTTTGATGTGGGTGGGTGAAACGGGCTCAGGACTCTGCGGTGAAGCCGACCTGTTTGATCAGGCGGCGCCATTCGTCGGCATCCGCTTTCATCAGCTCAGACAGCGCTTGCGGGGACGACGATTGCACCTCCATGCCGAACTGCGCCATGCTGGTGATCAGGTCGGGCTGCGACAGCGCGGCTTGTGCATAGGCGGCAGCGCGGCGTGCAGCCTGCGTGTTCGCCTTGCCAGGCAGGAAAAGGCCGTACCACTCGCGCACCGTGATGGGCAGCCCCTGCTGGCGGAAAGTTGGGACGTCGGGCACAAACTGGCTGCGGTTGATGCCCGAGATCGCCAGCACGCGCAGTTTGCCGGTCTTGATGTAAGGCAGGTAGTCGCCAATGGGTGAAGACATCGCCGCAATTTGCCCGCCCAACAAGTCCTGAATGCCGGGCGCGGAACCGCGATAGGGTATGTGCTTCATTGGCACGCCTGACAGGATGGAGGCCAGCGCTGCCACCATGTGTGGCATGGAGCCCGCAGCCGGAGAGCCGTAGTTGGCCTTGTCGGGATTGGCCTTGGCCCATGCCAGGAAGTCCTTGAAGTTTTTGACACTCTCGGGCACCGCTGGACCGACGCCAAAGCCGTGGTTGAAGGTGCAGGCCAATGAAACCGGCTGCAGGTCTTCCATCGGTTTGTAGGGCAGCTTGGGGTAGGTGTAGGGGTAGATGGACAACATCGACGAGGGTGTCAGCAGAATGGTGCTGCCGTCGGGCGCGCTGTCCCTGACCGTCGTCACGGCGATTTGCCCGCCGGCACCGGGCTTGTTCTCGACCAGCACGTTGGTGGCGTAGTTGCCCCGCAACTTGTCGGCGATGCGCCGCGAAATCGCGTCACTGGTGCCACCGGGCGGAAAGCCACAGATGATTTTGGCCAGCTCCAGGCTGCCCTGGGCCTGGGCTGACAGCGGCAGGCCGAGGCCTGCCAGGGCGGCGGCGCCCAGCGAGTGGGTGAATTGGCGGCGGGTGCTCATGGGGTGTCTCCTGTTGTTGAATGAATTCACAAACTGACGTCGAAATCTGCAGGGTGCGGCAGCGCCTCAGCGCGGCGCCATGCGCAGCGCGCCGTCCAGGCGTATGACTTCACCACCTTGGCGCCCAGCCTGGTCAGTTCGTGTGCGACTGCCTCTCCCAGGCCGGAGGCGTCGCCAGTGACCCATGTTGCGTGCCCTTGGATATTCATGCTTTTGCTTTCGCGAGGATGGCGAAGGGCAGGGTGCCGCCATGCAGGGCGGTGACCAGCGCGTCGCGGTGGTTGAGCACGGCGCGCTGGTTGATGGAACCCTTGTCGGTCACTTCACCTTTGTCGATGGACGGTGGCTCGTGCATCAGATGCATGCGCGCGATGCGATTGGCACTGCCGGTACCGGTTCGGGACAGCTCATCCGCCACTTTCTGGAAATGCGCCTGAACGGGCGAGCTTTCGAGTATCTGCTGCAGCGCGGCATTCGGGGCCAGCCCCGCCAGCTGGCGGACAGCTGCCGTCGGGAAAATCAGCGCGCCGACTTCCTTGAGGTTGATGCCGGTCAGCACCGCGTCTTGCACGTAGGGCGCGCCGGCGGCAATGATTTTTGCGCGCAGCGGCCCCACACTGACAAAGGTGCCGGTAGCGAGTTTGAAGTCTTCGGCGATGCGGCCGTCGAACTTCAGGCCTTTATGAATATTGCTTTTGTCTATCCAGGTCACCGCGTCGCCGGTGCAGAAAAATTCCTCGTCGTCCAGCGATTCCTGTGTCGCCTCGGGCGCGCGCCAGTAGCCGGGCGTGATGTTGGGGCCGCGGTAACGTACCTCGATCTTGCCGTCCACCGGCACCAGCTTGAGTTCCAGGCCGGGCGTGGGCACGCCCAGGTCGCCGGCGCGTACGTCGGGACTGGTCACGAATATGCCGAAGGGCCCCGACTCCGTCATGCCCAGGCCAGTGCCCATCACGATGCGCTCGCCGATCTCAGCCTCCTGTGTCTGGTGCAGGCTGTCCCAGATCGGCTGGGCCAGTGCGGCACCGGCGTAGAAAAACATCTTCACGCGGGACAGCAGGTTTTTGCGCAGCTGCGCATCGTCCTTCATCGCAAGGGCAATTGCTTCGAAGCCGGTAGGCACATTGAAATACACCGTAGGCGCGACCTCGCGCAGGTTGCGCAGGGTCTCGCCCATCAGCGCTGGCGTGGGTTTGCCATCGTCAATGTACAGCGTGCCGCCGTTGTAGACGGTCATGCCGAAGTTGTGGTTGCCGCCGAAGGTGTGGTTCCATGGCAGCCAGTCGATCAGCACCAGCGGTTCTTCGATCAGCACCGGCATCGACTGGCGCATTTGCTGCTGGTTGGCGCACCACATGCGCTGCGTGTTGATGACGGCCTTGGGCAACTTGGTCGAGCCGGACGTGAAGAGGAACTTGACAATGGTGTCAGGGCCTGTGGCCTGCATGGCCGCATCCACCGCCGGTGTTGCCGGTGTCGAAACTAGTTGCTCAAAAGTGGTTGAAGCCCTTACCGAATAAGCGTCCACAGCTATTGAATTAATAGCAACTTCCACATCTGCGCCGACCGTCGCGGCAATCGCCTTGCCGTAGCGCCCGGCATCGCTGGCAAACACCAGGCCCGGCGTCAGCGTGCTCAGTACGTGGCGCAGCTTGTCGTAATCCTGACTCACGGTGGAGTAGGCTGGCGAGACCGGGCAATAAGGCACACCCACGTACATGCAACCCAGCGCCAACAAGGCGTGCTCCAGGTCGTTCTCGCTGAGGATGACCACGGGGCGGTCTACATCCAGGCCGCGGTCCAGCAGGGCCTGGCCGATGTTGCGCGCACTCGCCAGCGCTTCGGCGTAGCTGATGTGGCGCCAGTCGCCTGAGCTGCCGTCGGCGTTTTTGGTGCGGCGCGCCATGAAGGTCCGGTCGGGCGCGAACTGCGCCCAATGCAGCAAGCGGTCGGTCATGCGGGCGGCGTACTCACCCAGCGGCTGGTCAGCCTTGAGGTATTGCGTGCCCCCGTCGTCCCCGCGCAACTCGACGCGCGTGACGCCAAAAACCAGCGGCCGGTAGCGGGCAGGGGAGGCAAGTGTGGTCGCGCGCATGGTTGTCTCTGTGCCGATCTGTGTCTGGAGGGATTAGTCCTTGCTGACCTTGTTGGCCTTGCCTTCGAGGAAAGCCTTGACCCGTTCCTTGGCTTCAGGCGCACTCTGCGCAATGGCCGCCATCAGCGATTCGGTGAAGAAGCCCTGGTCCGCAGGTTGTTCGGCGATGCGGGGCAGGGCGTGCATCAGCGCGTAGTTGGTCAAGGGCGCGTTCTGCGCTACGCGTGTAGCCAGTTCCAGGGCCTTGTCAAAAGCCTGGCCTTCGGGAACCAGGTACTGGGCAAAACCTGCGCGCTCGCCGTCCTGCGCGTTGTAGACCCGGCCGGTCAGCATCATGTCGGTCATGCGCGCCACGCCGATCAGCTTGGGAATGCGCACCGAACCACCGCCTCCCACGAAGATGCCGCGCGAGCCTTCCGGCAGCGCGTAAAAGGCCGAGGCATCGGCAACCCGGATGTGGCAGGCGCTGGCCAGTTCCAGCCCGCCGCCGACCACCGCGCCGTGCAGGGCTGCAATCACCGGCACCGGGCCATGCTGCACACATTCCAGCGCGGCATGCCACATGCGAGAGTGGTGCATGCCCTGACCGGCATCGCGTTCCTGCAGCTCGCCGAGGTCCAGGCCGGCGCAAAAGTGGGCGCCCTCGCCGTGGATCACTGCGGCGCGCACGCCGGCAGGCAGGGTTTCAAACATGTTGCGCAAGGCCAGGATCAGGCCATCATTGAGGGCATTGCGTTTGGCCGGGCGGGTCAGGCGGATCACGGCTATGTCCTGCTGGTCGCCGCGAAGCTCAAGCTGAAGGTCGGGGGAGGGTGTGTATGAGTTCATGGAGAGTTTGCAAGCTGAGCTGATTATTGTTATAAACAATAATCAATTCAACCGATTCCCCCACCTTATTTCTCGGTGTTAACCCGCACGTTTGGGTCCGGGGCCCCGCCACGACAGGAGAGAACCGACATGGACTACAAAAACCTCATCGCCATCGATATCCACACCCACGCCGAGGTGAGCTGCTGGAACCCGTTTGACAATTACGGCGAGGAGTACGACCGCGCGGCCGACAAGTACTTCAAGAACAGCCGTCGCCCGACCATTGCAGAGACCATTGCCTATTACCGCGAGCGCAAGATCGGGCTGGTGATGTTCACTGTGGACAGCGAATCCAAGCTGGGCCGCCGTCGCATCCCGAACGAGGAGATCGCTGAAGCTGCCCAAAAAAACAGCGACATGATGATGTGTTTTGCCAGCATCGACCCGCACAAGGGAAAGATGGGTGCGCGCGAAGCCGAGCGGCTAATCAAGGACCATGGCGTCAAGGGTTTCAAGTTCCACCCGACGGTGCAGGGCTTTCATCCTTACGACAAGATGGCCTGGCCGATTTACGAAGTCATCAACGCCCACAAACTGCCGGCGATTTTTCACACCGGACACAGCGGCATCGGCAGCGGCATGCGCTGCGGCGGTGGCTTGCGGCTGGAATTCAGCAACCCGATGCACCTCGATGATGTGGCGATTGACTTCCCCGACATGCAAATCGTCATGGCCCACCCCAGCTTCCCCTGGCAGGACGAAGCGCTCAGCGTGGCCACGCACAAGCCCAATGTCTGGATCGACTTGTCGGGCTGGAGCCCCAAGTACTTTCCCAAACAGCTGGTGCAGTACGCCAACACCCTGCTCAAGTACCGCGTGTTGTTCGGCAGCGATTACCCGCTGATCACACCTGAGCGCTGGATGAAAGATTTTGAAGACGCCGGTTTCAAGCCCGAGGTGATGCCTGGCATCCTCAAGGGTAACGCGATGCGTCTTTTGGGGTTGGGGCAGGAAGCCGCCGCGTAAATGCGCGCGGCAGGTCCGGTGCTTGCCTGTCAGGGCGGCAGCGAAACCGCAGCGCCGCTGTTCGACGATGCCATGATGGCGGCGATCAGCTGCTGCACCTGCAGGGCAGAACGCCCGCTGACGGCCGGCTCCGTGTCTTGGCGGAT